>NZ_CP013630.1:3727500-4027500 GCF_001664485.1 Rhizobium sp. N324
AACCAAAGTTTTTTGACATTTTTGTAACAGGTTGATTCGGAATGCATTTTCCCGTCAATCTTTATCCACAGCCGGCGTTTTCGGGGCAAATTTCCAAAAATTCTTTTACCGCCCGGTCAAAAATTCATCGGAAACCCGCTCTCAACCGGCGAAAAATCACAAAAAACAGCCGCTTGAGGGAATTTATGGTAAACCGGGGATTAACGTGCGCCCGGCCCAAGACTTTAAATTTCCGTCACAAATCAGCGGCGGACATTTCGGAACCTATCGCCGTCTGGAGTGTTGTCTTTCCCATTAAGGAAGGAGACCGATATGGCTGCCAACACCGATGATATCAGAGCATCTGTCAGCAAGGACATCGCCGCACTCCAGCAGGAGGTTTCGCGCCTGCAGAAGATGATTTCCGCTCAGGGCGCCGAAGCCTATTACGAAGTGCGCGGCCGCGCCGGCAAGGCTTATGATGAAGCCCTGCCCCGCGCCAAGAATGCCGTCGCCCAGATCAGGGCCGAAGGTGCCGCTGCCGCAGGCGCTGCCCGCGAGCATCCAACCGCAGCGACAACTGCGCTGATGCTCGCAGGCGCGATTGGGTTCCTTGCCGGCTATCTGCTTTCCGGCAGCTCCCAGCCGCAGCCTCGCCATTGGTGGCGCTAGAGCCCGGCCGTATCCGCTGAAAAATCATATTTTTACGCACCCGCCGATCCGGTTTTCGGCAGGGTGCGTAAATGCTTATGTCTCAGAAAAACCAATTTTTAATGTAAGCAAGGGACCATAAAAAACGAAAGGGAGGACAACATGGAAAACAAGAGGGCCAATTGCATCATTGAAGTCAGCGTCGATGGCGTCAACGGCCGTTACGCGGTCGGCATCATGAATATGCGTCAGGCACTCGACCTGCCCGAAATGCCAAGTCTGTCGTATACGCATCCGGACCCGGTCAAGGCCGCCGCCGGAATCGTTGTCAGCCGCAAGGAACTTGCCGGCTTCATGGCCTGCCGCTGAACCAGCGCGAACTCATCATGCCGGAACGGCGCTTTGCTCCAAAGCGCTGACGTTCTTTTACGGCGTCTCTTCTCCCCCGGTTTTTCTCTGCCTTGCTGGCATCCTTGCGTCGTTCATGCCAAGAGAAGGCATCAAGACAGCATAGGGACCGCAGATGAGGGAACGGCGTGCATCATATAAGCCGCACGAGCGGACAAAGCCCGCCGCCGACGCCGCGGCCAAGCGGGTCACCCTCCCCCGTGCTCTTTCCAAGCTTGGTTATTGCTCCCGAACGCAGGCCGAGCGGCTGATCGCCGAAAGTCGCGTTGCCGTCGACGGTCGGACCATCAGCGATACCTCCGCCTGGGTCGACCTTGCTACGGCCAAGATCAGTGTCGACGGTCTCGTCATCGCCGCCGAAGCGAAAATCTATCTGATGCTCAACAAGCCGCGCGGGCTGGTCACCACCCGCGACGATCCCGAAGGCAGACCGACGGTCTATGATTGTCTCAGGGATTTCGACATCCCGTACCTCTCCCCGGTCGGCCGGCTCGACAAGGCGAGCGAAGGCCTGCTGCTTTTCACCAACGACACCGAATTCGCACAGATCCTGCTCGATCCGATCACGCATGTGACGAAGACCTACCATGTCCAGATCGACGGCATCATGGACGACGAGGGCATCGCCGCCATGACATCGGGCATCCGTCACGATGGCGAATTGCTGACGGCGACCGCCGCGCGGCGCTTGCGCCAGGGCGACCGGAACTCATGGATCGAGGTCGAGCTCGACGAGGGCCGCAACCGCCAGATCCGCCGCATGCTGGAGGCGCTCGGAACCGAATGCCTGCGCCTGGTGCGCGTCGCAATCGGCGGGCTTGAACTCGGCGAATTGCCGAAAGGCGCCGTGCGTGCGCTGACCGAGGCGGAGTTACAGACGCTGCGCCGGAAAACCGGCGTCGAAAGGACAAGACGCAGTTGATCGATGGGGTCGGCATGGAGCCGCATGATTTCTGGCAGGAGTTTCATCCGCCCGGCACCTTCGCCGCCGCCGGCGAGTTCACTTCCTTCTATGTTGCCGCGCTGGAGGACGGCCGCCAGCTTCGCCTGCCGATCCGCGTGCTGGCGGATGGCGAACATGCGCTCGCCTCGCTGATCGTCAACCAGGCGAGCTTCGCCGTGCTCGATGCGCTCGCCGAAAGCCTCGCCGAAAAGATCAGGCCGATGTCGATCGATGTCGTCGCCGGCCTGCCGACCCTCGGCCTGACGCTTGCCGCCGCCGTGGCCCAGAAGCTCGGTCATAACAGGTACGTTCCGCTCGGCACCTCGCGCAAATTCTGGTACCGCGACGAGCTCTCCGTCGCCCTGTCCTCAATCACCACGCCGACACAGCAGAAGCGCCTCTATATCGATCCGCGCATGCTCCCGCTGCTGACCGGACGGCGCGTCGCTCTGATCGACGACGTCATATCCAGCGGCGCCTCGATTACAGCCGGCCTTCAACTGCTGATGGGCTGCGACATCGAACCCGCGGCCATCGGTGCGGCGATGCTGCAATCGGAGCGCTGGCGCGAAAGCCTGGCAGCCGCGGGACCACAATGGGTCGCGCGCACCATCGGCGTTTTCGCCACCCCCGTTCTGGAGCGGAACGAAGCCGGCCGGTGGGTACTATCGGCTTGACGCGAGATTTGAGAATTGTTCAATCTTTGCCTGAAGGAACCTCTGTACAGCGCTTGAGGAACGATTACAGTCCGCCTCGTCGATAAAACACCGGACCCACGCATGACGTTCGAGCAAGCATCCCTGCTGATCCTTCTGCTGGCGATGCTCGTTCTCTTCTCACTCGATCGCATCCGCATCGAGGTAATTTCGATCGCCGGCCTGCTCGCCGGCTATGCGCTCGGGCTATATCCCGCCGACCAGATCTTCACGGGCTTTGCCAGTCCCGTCGTCGTCACCGTCGTCGAGATCCTGCTGATCGTCCAGGTGCTGGCGCGCGCCAGGCTCTTCGACAATCTCGCCGCCCGTTTCGCGGCCGCAGGACCCTCGCGCTTCCAGGTCATAGCAGGCACCTCTTCGCTGGCCGGCTTCATCTCCATCTTCATGAACAATATCGGTGCCTTTGCGATCACCCTTCCGGTGGCGCTGCGGCTCGGCACAGCGCTGACGATCCCCCGCCGCCAGCTCGTCCTACCGGTCTCGTTTGCAGCCCTGCTCGGCGGCCTCGTCTCGCTGATCGGCACGCCGGCCAACCTGCTCGTCAGCGATGCGCTCGCCAAGGCGACCGGATCAGGCTTTCGCTTCTTCGATTTCGCCTATGTCGGCCTGCCCGTCGCCGTCGCCGGCATTCTGCTCATCGCCTTTCAGGTGCAGCGGCTGTTTCCGGAGCCAGACGAAACGCCGACGACAATCTCACCGGCCACGCGCCGCATCGTCGTCGAGCGTCGCATCCCTGACGGGTCGCCGCTGATCGGCGTGCAGCTTTCCGATTGTCCCACGCATTTCGGCGTCAAGCCGCATGCGCTGATCCGCGGCGAAAATTTCGTCTTCGGTCCGCTCGACCAGTTGGTGATCGAAGCCGGCGACGTGCTGCTTGCCGAAGGCGGCGATACCGTCTTTGCCGGCCTTGCCGCCGCGCAGGCGCTGATCGCCGATAGCCATCCGCATGGCCTTCAGCCGGATTTTACCCGTGTCGAAGCCGTCGTCATGCCAGAAAGCACGCTGGTGGGCTCGCGCATCCGCTCGCTCGAAATCTTTCACAGCCGCGGCGTCGCGGTCACCGCCCTTTCCATGCGGGCGCCGCGCATCGAGGGCCGTTTCCTCGACCTGCAGCTGTCGATCGGCGATATATTGACGCTCGAAGGGCCGCGCATGGCAATCGCCGAAGGGCTTGAAGAAAGCGAGTGTCTGCCACTCGCTTCGGCTGTTTCGAGCGAGCCGGCCTCGCTCTCCTGGCGGCCTTTCGCGCTGTTTGCCTGCGGCATCGCCGCATCTGCCGCCGGCCTGCGTCCCGACGTCGCCTTTGCCGGCATCGTGCTCGTGCTCGCTTTGCTCAACCATCTGAACATCCGCCAGGCGATGGCCGATCTCAACTGGCCAATCATTATCATGCTGGCGGCGATGATCCCCATCGGTCAGGCAGTGGCAAGCACCGGTGCGGCCGAAACCATCGCCGGCTGGCTGAGCCTCGTCGTGCCGATCACCCATCCGCTCTTCGGCATCGCTCTCATCCTCTTCCTCGCCATGGCGCTGACCCCTTTCGTCAACAATGCGACGGTCGCAATCGTTCTGGCCCCGATCGCATTGGAATTCGCGAAAGCCGGCAGTCACGTCCCGGACGCCTACCTGATCGCCGTCGCCGCCGGCGCCTCGCTGGATTTCCTGACGCCCTTCGGCCATCACAACAACACGCTGGCGATGGGCATTGGCGGCTACCGCTTCCGCGACTTCCTGCGCGCCGGCTGGCCGCTTGCCGTCACAAGCTACGGCCTCGCTTTGTTTTTTCTGGCTCTGTTCTGGCTGTGATGCGATAGTTGGGGCCACCTTGACTTCCCGGCGATGAAACGACAGGAAGCCTTCACCCAATCACAAGGACAGTCGAGCGCCGTGCGAATCCTCTCCGAAGCCCATTTCCCGGAACTGCCGAACTATTATCGCGGCAAGGTGCGCGAGAATTACGATCTTCCGGACGGACGCCGCATCATCATCAGCACCGACCGGCTGAGCGCTTTCGACCGCATCCTCACCTGCATTCCTTATAAGGGCCAGGTGCTGACACAGACGGCGCGCTACTGGTTCGAGGCGACGAAGGATATCTGCCCGAACCACGTCATCGATTATCCCGATGCCAATGTCGTCATCGGCAAACGGCTCGACATTCTGCCGGTCGAAATCGTTGTGCGCGGTTATCTCGCCGGCACCACCGGCACGTCGATCCTGACGCTCTATAAGAAGGGTGAGCGCGAGATGTACGGCATGCGCCTGCCTGACGGCATGCGCGACAACCAGGTCCTGCCCGAACCCGTCATCACCCCGACCAGCAAGGAATTCGACGGTGGCCATGACGAGCCGCTGACGCCTGCCGAAATCGTCACGCGCGGCCTGCTGACCAGCCAGCAGTGGGAGACCCTTTCGCGATACGCGCTCGCGCTCTTCGCCCGCGGCCAGGAGATGGCGGCCGAACGCGGCCTGATTCTCGTCGACACGAAATATGAATTCGGCACCGACAGCGACGGCAACATCATCCTCGCCGATGAGATCCACACGCCCGACAGCAGCCGCTACTGGCTTGCCGAAAGCTATCCGGCAAGTTTTGCCGCCGGACAACGCCCGGAAAGTTTCGACAAGGATTTCGTCCGCGCCTGGGTGGCGGAGCGTTGCGACCCGTATAAGGATGAGATCCCCGAGATTCCCACCGAACTAATCGAACAAACCTCGGCCGTCTATATCAGGGCCTATGAGGCGATCACCGGCGAGCGCTTTGTTCCCGACGATAGCGGCGAGACGCCGCTTGCCCGCATCCGGCATAACCTCGCCCCGCACTTCCCCTGAGATGGCGGCACGCGAAAGCCGCCGGCCACTCATCGGCTTGCGGCATTTCGTGCAATCGCGCTAACATCGGCCAAAAGGATCGGGCTCGGCCCGACGGGGGACGGATGGCAAGAAGGCCGAGACGCAAGGCCGAGGAAACGCGGGAGGATATCCTCTCCATGGCGGAGATGCTGTTTCGCGAGCGCGGCTATGTCGCGGTGTCGATCGCCGACATCGCCGGCGCGCTCGACATGTCGCCGGCCAATGTCTTCAAGCATTTCCGCTCCAAGGTGGCGCTGGTCGATGCGATCGCCGGGCGCCATCTCGACAATGCCACCGAGCGTTTCGCGGCCTTCGACGAGGACCTGCCGCCAAAAGAGCAATTGCTCCGCTTCGTCCTGCGCCTGCTGGAAGGCCATCTGCAGGACATCCAAAAAAACCCCTACATCTTCGAAATGGTGCTTTCGACGGTCGAAGCCAAACTCGAGGCCGGCAACCGCTATCGCGCCCGCATCGAAGAGAAGCTCAGTGGGATCATCCGCGAGGGCATGGCGGAGAACCGCTACCATTGCCGCGATCCGAAAAGCGCGGCACGCACCGTCGCAGATGTGTTGGCCTGCGTGCTGCACCCCATCCTTATCGTCCGCGACGATAAGGAAACACTGGTGCACCGCGCCGAGGACATCGTGGATTTTGTTGATGCCGCACTGCAAAATAATGCTTGCTAAGTGACGATTGCTGACTTACGTCACTTCGTAAAGCTTTTCTTAAATTCGGATGATGGCATTTGCAGCCGAAGCAATCCTGACGCTTACATAAGCCTGCGCTCGGCTGAGCCGAGCCCGTGGATCGGACGGCCACTGCCACCGTACAGGGAATTCAGAATGATACGGCGTGCCCTCCTCATCTCCTCGGCGCTGGCGTTCGGCGCCCTGCTCGCAGCCTGCAGCGACAATACCGGCAAGCCCGCCGGCAATGCCGGCGCTGGCGCGGCCCAGCCGGCATCGCCCGTCGGCGTGATTACGCTGAAAAAGGGCAGTTTCCCGATCACCACGATCCTTCCCGGACGCGCAGAGACCTTCCAGACAGCCGATATCCGGCCGCAGGTGAGCGGCCTCATCCGCGAGATCGCTTTTAAGGAAGGCGGCGAGATCAAGAAGGGCGACCTTCTCTACCAGATCGAGGATGCGCCCTATATCGCCGCCGTCGAGCAGGCCAAGGCGGCAATCTCCAAAGCCGAGGCGAGTGTGCCGAGCGCGGAAAGCAATCTCGACCGCTACCAGCGCCTCGTCGGCAGCGGCGCCACCCAGATCGAATTCGAAACGGCCAAGACGACGTTGCTGCAGGCCAAGGCCGAAGTCGAGTCGGCGAAGGCCGCACTATCGGCCGCGCAGATCGACCTCGACCACACCAGGATCATCGCGCCTTTCGACGGCATTATCGACCAGACGGCCTATAATGTCGGCAACGTCGTCTCGGCCAACCAGACGACGGCGCTGACGACGATCCGCCAGCTCGATCCGATCTATATCTCACTGACCGAATCGAGCACCAACCTCTTGAAGCTACGCGATGCGATGGCGGCCGGCGATATCAAGGGTGCAGTCAATGTCGTCTTCCACCTGATCCTCGAAGACGGCAAGGAATACAATCAGCAGGGCAAGCTCGACATGTCGAAGCAGGTGGTCAGTGAGACCACGGGCACCTTCATCATCCGCGTGCTTTTTCCCAATCCCGACCGTATCGTGCTGCCCGGCATGTATGTCCGGGCAACCGTCGAGCTCGGCGCCGAGGACGGTTATGCGCTGCCGCAGCTGGCGACGAGTCGTGACGCCAACGGCCGGCTGACGGCGCAATTCGTTTCCGCTGACGGCAAGGTCGAAACCCGCGCTTTCGAAAACAGCTCGCCCTCCAATAATTCCTGGCTGGTGACCGAAGGCATCAAGGACGGCGACCAGCTGATCGTCAGCGGCCTGCAATCGATCACGTCAGGCATGCCGGTGAAGCCGGTTCCGATGAAGATCACCGACAACGGCGTGGTCGTGGCTGCCGAGCAGCCTGCGGCCGGTGACGCTGGAAAGCCCGCAGCGAAATAGTCGCTTCGAGCTCGCATCGTCACCGTCTCAGCCGCACAGGAACAACCGATGGCCAAGTTTTTCATCCGACGTCCGATTTTCGCCTGGGTCATTGCGATCACCATCATGCTCGCCGGCCTGCTGGCGATCTTCACCCTGTCGATCTCGCAATATCCCGACATCGCCCCGACAACGGTCCGCATCAACGCCACCTATCGGGGCGCCAGTGCCGAGACCGTCGAGAAATCGGTGACGACGATCATCGAGGACGGCATGACCGGCCTCGACGATCTGACCTACATGACCTCGACCTCGTCGACGGGGTCGGCGAGCATCCAGCTGACCTTCGGGACGAGCGCCGACCCCGATATCGCTCAGGTGCAGGTGCAGAACAAACTGCAGCTGGTTCAGTCGCAGCTCCCGGGCGACGTCATCGATGCCGGTATCAGCGTCACCCGCTCGACTTCGAGCATCCTTCTCGTCGGCTCCCTTGTCTCGACCGACGGCAAGCGCAACTCGGTCGACCTCGGCAACATCCTGTCGACCTCGATCGAAGATCAGATCCAGCGTCTCGAAGGCGTCGGCAGCATCAACGTCTTCGGTTCGGGATATGCCATGCGCGTCTGGCTCGATCCCTTCAAGCTGCTGAAATATCAGTTGACGCCGAGCGACGTCACCGCGGCCATCCAGGCGCAGAACACCCAGGTCTCAGTCGGTTCGCTGGGCGCCCAGCCGGCGGTCCCCGGCCAGCAGATCAACGTCACCATCACAGCGCAAAGCCAGCTGACCACCGTCGCCGATTTCGAGCACATCATCCTGAAGGTCGAAAAGGATGGCGCGACCGTTCGTTTGAGCGACGTCTCGCGCATCGAGATCGGCCAGGAAAGCTATGGCGGCAATTCGCGTTACAACGGCCAGCCCTCGACCGGTTTTGCCGTCAACCTGGCGATCGGCGCCAACGCCATCGACACCGCCGCCCGCGTGCGCTCGGCGCTCGATGTCATCGGCCGCGGCCTCCCCGCAGGTGTGGAAATCACCTATCCCTACGACACGACACCCTTCGTCGAGCTGTCGATCGAGAAGGTCGTGCACACGCTGATCGAGGCGATCGTGCTCGTTTTCGTCGTCCTCCTCATCTTCCTGCAGAACCTGCGGGCGACGCTGATCCCGACGATTGCCGTTCCCGTGGTGCTGCTTGGCACCTTCGGCGTGCTGGCGGTCACCGGCTACTCGATCAATACCTTGACGATGTTCGCCATGGTGCTGGCGATCGGCCTTCTCGTCGACGACGCCATCGTCGTCGTCGAAAACGTCGAACGCATCATGTCCGAAGAGAAGCTTTCGCCGCTCGAGGCGACGGAAAAATCGATGGGCGAGATCACCGGCGCCATTGTCGGCATCGCGCTCGTGCTGACCGCCGTCTTTATTCCGATGGCGTTCTTCGGCGGCTCCACAGGCATCATCTATCGCCAGTTTTCGATCACCATCGTTTCGGCCATGCTGCTGTCGGCGCTCGTCGCCCTCGTGCTGACGCCGGCCCTTTGCGCCACGATGCTGAAGCCGGTCGGCGAACACAGGAAGCACCGCGTCGGCGACTGGTTCAACCGCAACTTCACCCGCTCGACCAACGGCTATGTCAGAACCATCGGCTATCTGCTGAAGAGGCCGATCCGGGTCATGCTGGTCTTCCTGCTCGTCGGCGCCGGCTGCGCCTATCTCTTCACCCGCCTGCCGAGTTCATTCCTGCCGCAGGAAGACCAGGGTGTACTGCTGACCATCGTCACCACACCGCCGGGCTCGACCACCCAGCAGACCCAGGCGGTCGTCGAGAAGGTCGAGAAATATTATCGCGAAAATGAGAAGAATGCGGTCGAATCCGTCTTCGGCGCCCTCGGCTTCGGCTTCAACGGTTCCGGCCAGAACAGCGCCATCGTCTTCACCAAGCTCAAGGATTTCGCGAAACGCACCGATCCCAAGCTGAGCGCCCAGTCAGTCGTCAACCGTGCGCTCGGCAATTTCTTTGCGATCCGCGAGGCGCAAGTCTTTGCGCTCCTGCCGCCGGCGATCCAGGGTCTTGGTGTGTCGAGCGGCTTCTCCATGTATCTCGTCGATACCGGCGGCCACGGCAATGACGCCCTGACGGCCGCCTCCAAGCGGCTGATCCAGATGGGCAACACCTCGGGCAAGATCGTGGCGCTGCGCAGCAGCAACAAGGAGGTCGAGCCGCAGATGCGCATCGTGCTCGATCAGGAGAAGATCGGCGCCATGGGCGTCGACATCGCCTCGGTCAATTCGATGCTGTCGATCATCTTCACCGGCCGCGACGTCAACGACTTCACTCTGAACGGCGAGATCAAACCGGTCTACGTCGAGGGCGACGCCCCCTTCCGCATGCAGCCCGATGATCTCAACCATTGGTACGCCCGCAACAATGACGGCGAAATGGTGCCCTTCTCCGCCTTTACCAAAACGGAATGGGTCAAGGGAGCGCCCTCGCTTGCTCGCTTCAACGCCGTCAGCGCCATTCCGCTCGACGGGGCTTCCGCGCCCGGGGTTTCCTCCGGCGATGCGATGAACGAGATGGAAGCGCTGACCGAACAGCTCGGCGGCGGCTATACGGTCGCCTGGCAGGGCATCTCCTACCAGGAGCGGCTTTCCGGTTCTCAGGCGCCGATGCTCTACGCGATCTCGGTTCTCGTCGTCTTCCTCTGCCTGGCAGCGCTTTACGAAAGCTGGTCGATCCCCTTCTCGGTGATCATGGCGGTACCCGTCGGCATTCTCGGAGCGCTGACGGCGGCAACGCTCTTCGGTCAGGCGAACGACGTCTATTTCAAGGTCGGCCTGCTGACGACCATCGGGCTGGCAGCGAAGAACGCGATCCTGATCGTCGAATTCGCCAAGGACCGCATGGAAAGCGGCATGGGGCTCTACGAGGCGACATTGGAAGCGGCGAGATTGCGCCTGCGGCCGATCATCATGACCTCGCTTGCCTTCATTCTCGGCGTCGTGCCGCTGGCGATCGCGACAGGCGCGGGTTCGGCGGCACAGAACGCCATCGGTATCGGCGTTCTCGGCGGCATGCTGGCGGCGACGATGCTCGGAATTTTCTTCGTGCCGTCGTTTTTCGTCGTCATCCGACGCATCTTTGCCACAGGCGGCAAAAATGCGGCAGGACTGTGATATAAATGCACTGTGATAATGCTGTTGGCGTTGCTACATTGCGCCCGACTGCTTCGGAATGGTGTTTTTGGTAAACGAGGCGCGGCGGCCGATAGTGAAGCATGAAGCTTCGGACAAGAATTGACTTGCTCGAGTACAGGATGAAATGAATGGTATCTCTTCGTTTTGCCGCCACACCGGCATTATTGTTATTGTTGTCGGGCTGCGTTGTTGGTCCGGATCATGTTCCTCCTGAGATGCCGCTGCCCGCCAAATTCGGAGAGGGTGGCACAAAAAGTGTAGGCGATGTTGCTACCGCAGCCTGGTGGACCGCCTTCAACGACCCCAAACTGAATGGTTATGTCCAGGCCGGCCTCGATCAGAACCTGACTGTCCAGCAGGCGATCGAACGCATCAATGCCGCCTCCGCCAACGTCACCACCGCCGGTGCCGGCGGCCTGCCGAACCTGACGGTCGGCGGCTCGCACACGGTCAGCGGCCAGAGGGGCGAGCTGCGCACGCAGTTCGACACGCGTAATACCAGTGCCGGCGACGTCCAACTGAGCTGGCTGCTCGATCTCTTCGGCCTCTACAAGCGCAGCACCGAGAGCGCCCTTGCTTCGCTCGATTCCGCCTACGCATCGGCTGATGTCGCCAAGCTGACCCTGGTGCAGGATCTCGTCTCGAGCTATATCGACGTTCGCTACTATCAGCAGCGCCTGGCGCTTTCGAGGGCCAACCTGAAGTCGCGTCAGGAAACCTACGAGCTCACCAAATTCCAGCTTGAAGCCGGCGCCGCCTCGCGCCTTGACGTCGTCCAGGCCGAAGGCTTGGTACAATCGACGCTCGCCGAAATTCCCGGCCTCGAAACCAACATCCGCATATCAGCCCATCACATTGCCACGTTGCTCGGCCTGCCGGCCTCGGCACTCGTCGACGAATTACTGAAGGGCCGCGGACAGCCGGTGTTCCGGGGCGGCATCAACTCCGGCATTCCGGCCGACCTGATCCGCAACCGTCCCGACGTTCGCGTCGCGGAGCGCGATCTCGCCGCGGCAACGGCCAATATCGGTGTTGCCCAGGCGCAGCTTTATCCGAGCATCTCGCTCAGCGGTTCGATCTCGCCGTCCTACATCAACCAGCGTGGTATCCATGGCGGCCTGACGCCTTGGTCCTTCGGTCCGACCCTCAACCTGCCGATCTTCGATGGCGGCCGCCTGCGCGCCAACGTCAAGTCTGCGCAGTCCGACGCCGCGACCGCCTACCTCAACTGGAAATCGACGGTGCTGACCTCCGTCGAACAGGTTGAGAACGCGCTCGCCGCGGTCCGGCGTGACGCCCGCACGGTCTCGGCGCTCCAGGCCCAGGTGAAGACCACGCAGGAAACCCTCGAACTGTCGACGGCATCTTACAAGGACGGCGCCTCTTCGCTGCTCGACGTTCTCGACGCGCAGCGCCAGGTTTCGCTCGCCCAGGCAAGCCTTGCCCAGGCAGTTCAGCAGATGGCCAAGGACTATGTCTCCCTCAACATCGCGGTCGGCGGCGGCTATGCCCCCGGCGGCAAAGCCACCGTGGCCAACACTAGTGTCGTGGTGAAGCCGGCCAAGACCTGATCGGCCGTCTTGCGCCGTCTGGACATACACAGCCCCGCGATCGTCTCGCGGGGCTTTTTCATGTCGACCGAATTTGTATCGCGGAGAATACGCGATAAGATGAATCGGGAATCGACAAGCGAAAAGAGCTGATGTAAGGCTGGTTAAACGATTAATCAGAGCGCCGTCGATCATGGCTTCATCGCGTTCGGGACCGAACCTCAGCAGGATAGCGACGTCGCTCGGCGTCTCGGTCGCCACGGTCTCCAATGCATTATCAGGCAAGGGCCGCGTCTCCGGCCAGATGGTCGAAAGAATCCGCGAGCATGCAGCCGAACTCGGCTACGTCCCGAGCCAAGCCGGACGGGCGCTCAGGACCGGCCGCAGCGGCGTTCTCGGACTGGTGCTGCCCGATATCGCCAATCCGCTCTTTCCCAAGATCGCCCAGGCGATCGAATTCGCTGCCTCCGCCGCCGGTTACGGCGTGCTGATCGCCGATTCCCGCGGCGATGTCGCCGCCCAGACCGAGGCGATCAATCGGCTGGTCGAACGCGGTGTCGATGGCATGGTCATCATTCCTCGCCGCGCCACGCGCATTTCGTCCGCCGCCTGTCCGATCGCCGTCATCGACACCCCTTCGACGCCGGGCAACACCGTTTCCGCCGACCATTGGCAGGGCGGCGGTGAAATCGCCGGCCATCTTGCCGGCCTCGGCCATCGCCGCATCCTCATCATCGGCAACAATCAGGAGTCCAGCGTCCAGAACGACCGCGCCGATGGCATCCGCGCCGGTCTGCACCCCGGCATGCATGCTGAAACCCTGTGGATCGACAGGCTGGAGCGGGATGGGGGCAGCGGCTGCCCGCTCGGGCTCGCCGAAAGAGTGAAACAGGGATTCACCGCTTTCGCGGCACTCTCCGATCTGCAGGCCCTGCGCGCGCTGACGGAGCTACAGCAGGCCGGCGTCAACATTCCAGCCGATGTCAGCGTCACCGGCTTCGACGATCTGATCTGGTCGCCCGTCGTCACGCCGTCGCTGACGACGGTTCGCATGGACATGGACGCGATTGCCGGGATTGCCGTGTCGGCGCTCGCGGATGCCATAAGCGCAAACAGCATCCGGCAGGGCGTGCTCGTTACCGCTGAGATCGAGCGCGTCGCCATGCAGTTGATCGTCCGCCAGTCATCCGGGCCCGTGAACCCGGCACCAAGAACCTCAGAGATGGAGAACATGTAAGATGAAAAAAGCTCTCATTGCCTCGGCGGCACTCGCCGCGCTGTCTCCGCTCGGAGCAGACGCAGCGGACCGCACGCTGACCATTTCCGTCTATGCCTTTGCGCAGGATGATTTCAAGACGCTGGTCTACGATCCCTTCGAAGCCAAATGCGGCTGCAAGCTGGTGGTCGAGACCGGCAACAGCGTCGAACGATTGGCCAAGATGGAGGCCAATAAGGCCAATCCCGTCGTCGATCTCGCCGCAGTTTCCATGGCCGATGCGCTGGCAGCCTCCCGTGCCGGCCTGATCGACAAGGTCGATACCGCGAAACTTTCCAATTTCGCCAAGCTCTACGACGTCGCCAAGGATCCGAACGGCGACGGCATGAGCGTCGGTTATACCTTCTACGCCACCTCGATCGCTTATCGTTCCGACAAGATGAAGATCGACTCCTGGGCCGATCTCCTGAAGCCGGAATATGTCGGCCACGTCGCCTTTCCGAACGTGACCACCAATCAGGGGCCGCCGGCCCTCTATATGCTCGGCCTGGCGCTCGGCAAGGATACGCCGGATCTGAAGGCGCCGATCGAGGCGCTGGGCGGGAAGAAGGACGACATCGTCACCTTCTACGAGAAATCCTCGCAGCTCGTGCAGCTGATGCAGCAGGAGGAGATCTGGGCAGCGCCGATCGGCCGCTTCTCCTGGGCAGGCTTCACCAAGCTCGATGTCCCGGTCGCCTGGGCGACGCCGAAAGAGGGACAGACCGGCGGCATGAACGTCATGGTGCTGACCAAGGGTTCGAAAAACCAGGATCTCGCCTTGCAGTTCATGGACTTCTGGCTTTCGACCGACATCCAGACAAAACTCGCCGAAAAGCTGGTCGACAGTCCCGCAAACAGCGAGGTCAAGCTGTCCGAAGCCGCTGCCAACAATCTTACCTATGGCGATAAAACCGCTGGGAGCCTCAAGCTGATCCCTTCGGCCGTCGCCCTCGACAACCGCGCCGGCTGGCTGAAGACCTGGAACGAAAAGGTCGGCCAGTAAGGCCTGCATGAGAACCGGTCCCGGCACCTCTGCCGGGATCATCCTCTGTCCGCTCGAAAGGCCCCTCATGTTCCAGAACCGCGCAGAAGCCATGGCGCTGGCCCTGCCGGCAGCCGTCTTCGCGACCGTGGTCTTCCTGCTGCCCGTCGCGATCCTGCTGTCGGAGGGTTTCCGTGCCGGCGGCGGCTGGTCACTGTCGGCCTATGCCAGTTTCTTTTCCGAGACGCTGAACCGCACCGTTTTGCTGCGCAGCTTCCGGCTCGGCCTCGAAGTCACCGCCGTCTCGGCGGTCATCGGTTATGCCGCAGCCTTCGCCATCGTCAACCTGCCGCCTGATGGTAAGGGCCGCATGATCGGCCTCGTCACCCTGCCGCTGATGATCTCGCCGGTGGCGCGCACCTATGCCTGGATCGTCATTCTCGGCCGCACCGGCATCGTCAACCAGGCGATAACGGGCCTCGGCCTGAGCGCCGAGCCGCTGCGGCTGCTGTTCACCGAGACCGCCGTCTTCATCGGCCTCCTGCAGCTTTTTCTGCCGCTGATGATCCTTTCCTTGATCAGTGCGCTCGAGAACATGCCGAAGGATGCGATTCCGGCTGCCCGCGTGCTCGGCGCCAACTGGTTCCAGGTCTTCTGGAAGGTCATCCTTCCGCTGACCAGGGAGGGCCTCGTCGTCGGCGGCACGCTTGTCTTCACCGGATCGCTGACCGCCTATATCACCCCTGCCGTGCTCGGCGGCTCCAAGGTGCTGATGTTGGAAACGCTGCTGTATCAGCAGGTTTCGGTCGCCAATGATTTCGTCTCGGCAAGCGTCATCGCCTTCATTCTGATCGTTATGAGCCTTGCCGCCAATATCCTGCTGAAACGGCTTGCGACGGCAAGGAGCCGCCGATGACCCTGCGCCTGTTTTCGCCTATCGTACTTTTCCTGCTGCTGGTCTTTCTGATCGGTCCCTTCCTGATCATCATCGCCGCTTCGCTGTCGGCAGGCGATACGCTGGCCTTCCCGCCGCAGGGACTGTCGCTGCGCTGGGTGATGAAGGTGTTTACCGTCGAAAGTTTCCGCGACAGCTTCGCCATGTCGATGTTCCTTGCCGTCTTCGGAACGCTGGCAGCCCTCCTCCTCGGCATTCCGGCCGCCTACGCGCTGTCGCGCTACCGGCTGCCGGCGGCCGAGACCGTCCGCACCATCGTCTCGCTACCGATCATCGTGCCCGGCATCATCGTCGGCCTGGCGCTGCTGCGTTATCTCGTCGTGCCCTTCGGCTTCAACATCACGCTCGCGCTCTTCTTTGCCCATACCGCCCTGGTGCTGCCCTATGCCGTGCGCGTCGTCTCGGCGAGCCTCGACAATCTGCGCTCGGATATCGAGGAAGCCGCCGTGCTGCTCGGCTCCTCCAGGCTCGGCGCCTTCTTCCGCGTGGTCATGCCGAATATCCGCGGCGGCATTCTGGCAGCCTTCATCCTCGGCTTCGTCACCAGCTTCAACCAGGTGCCCGTCTCCCTCTTCCTTTCCGGTCCCGGTGTGCGGACGCTGCCGATCGACATGCTGGGCTATATGGAAACCACCTACGACCCGTCCATTGCGGCGCTCTCCGCCCTTCTCGCCTTCCTCTCGATCGGCATCGTCTTCCTCGCCGAGCGTTTCCTGGGATTCTCGCGTTATGTCTGATGCCTATCTTCAACTCGATAAGCTGACGCTCGCCTATGGCGATACGGTCGCGGTCGGAAATCTCGACCTTACGATCGGCAAAGGTGAACTGGTGGCGCTGCTCGGCCCCTCGGGCTGCGGCAAGACGACGACGATGCGCGCCATCGCCGGCCTGCTGACGCCCGCCTCCGGCCGCATCAGCCTCGATGGCGCCGATATCACCCGCGTCTCCGCCAACAAGCGCGCCGTCGGCCTCGTCTTCCAATCCTACGCCCTCTTCCCGCATCTGACGGTCTATGAGAACGTCGCCTTCGGTCTGCGCCTCAAAGGCATCTCGGGCGCAGATCTCGACGCCCGCGTCGGCGCCGGCCTCAAATCGGTCGGCCTATCGGCCTTAGCCGGCCGCAAGCCGGCCGAACTCTCCGGCGGCCAACAGCAGCGCGTGGCGCTCGCCCGTTCGATGGTGATGGAGCCGAAAGTGCTGCTGCTCGACGAGCCGCTCTCCAATCTCGATGCCCGGCTTCGCCTCGAAATGCGCGCCGAATTGCAGCGGGTGCAGAAAGAGACCGGCGTCACCATGATCTTCGTTACTCACGATCAGGTGGAGGCTTTGGCGCTCGCCGACCGCATCGTCGTCATGCTGAACGGCGGCATCGAGCAGATCGGTACGCCCGAGGAGATCTACAACCATCCCGCCTCCGCCTTCGTCGCCGATTTCGTCGGCTTCGAGAATGTCTTTGCGCTGAAGGATGGAAAGCTTGCGACGCCGAACGGCCCGGTCGCGCTTTCCGCTCCGGTCGCAGACGCCGCGGCGGGCCTCGCCTGGCGTCCGCGCATGGTAAACCTTGGCTCCGGTCCATTCCAGGGCACGGTGCGCGGCACGTCTTTCGCCGGCAACACCCGCGAATATCTCCTTGATACGCCGCTTGGGCCCATCAAGGCCGAGATCGACGCAAACCTACCGACGCACGAGATCGGCAGCGCGCTCACCTTCGACCTGCCGATTGCCGGCGCGGCCACCCTCAAACGGTTCGGGTGAAATCATGAGCATCTGGATCGATACCGACATGGGCTTCGACGACATCGCCGCCATTTTGGTGGTGGCACAGTCGGAATTCGAAATCGACGGCATATCGCTGGTCTTCGGCAATGCGCCGCTGCTCCAGGTGAGAAGGAACGCCGCCGGCGCCGCCACCGCCTTCAGCTGGAAGTTCCCCATCCACACCGGCCGCGCCATGCCGGTTCTCGGCAAGCTCGAAACCGCCCAGGCGATCCTCGGCGCAACCGGCATCCCGACGATCGGCAGGAGCCTGCCGGAGGCACCAGCCCTTGCCGAAAGCGATGCCTTCTCAGCGCTTTGCCGCTGGCTGGAACGTGACGGCCAGCACCGCATCCTGGCGCTCGGACCGCTCACCAATGTCGCCGCCGTGGCGCTCGCCCGCCCCGATCTCGCCGCCCGCATCAGCGACCTCGTCTGGATGGGCGGCGGCGTAACCTCAGGCAACCACACGGCGTCTGCCGAGTTCAACGCGCTCGCCGATCCTGAAGCCTTGTCGATCGTCATCGCCCATCGCTTGCCGCTTCGCATGGTCGATCTCGACCTCTGCCGCAGGGTGCTGGCACGGCCGGAGAATACCGAGCCGGTGCGCAATGCCGGCGGCGCCAATGCCGCGCTGATCGCCGATCTGTTTTCCGGTTATATCGGCATCGCCACCAGCCGCGGCCGCCCTGCAATGGCGATCTACGACCCCTGCGCCGCGGTCGCCTTCGTCGCCCCCGATATCGTCAGCTTCCGCCCCGCGCGCATCGACGTCGAGCTGCAGGGCAGCCTGACGCGTGGCCGCACCGTCGTCGAGACCCGCGCCACGCATGCCAGCTTCAACGCAGAATTCGCCGCCGACATCGATGCCGACAGGGCGCTCGCGATCATTCTCGCCGCACTGGTCAACGAGGCCCGCAAATGAACGCCACCCCTCGCCACGAATCCGCCGATCTCAATGATCCCGCCTTGCGCGCCCGCGCCGTTTCGGCTGCGCGCGGCGATGCCCCTTTCGACGTGCTGATTACCGGCGGCCGGCTGCTCGATGCGGTGACGGGCCTGATCCGAGACGCCGATATCGGTCTCGTCGGTGCGCTGATCGCCAGCGTTCATGCCTCGGCAAGCCGCACGGATGCCGCCGAGATCATCGATGCGGCTGGCGGCATCCTGACACCCGGCCTGATCGACACACACATGCATGTCGAAAGCTCGATGGTGACACCGGCCGAATATGCGCGTGCCGTGCTGCCGCGCGGCGTCACCACCATCGTCTGGGATCCGCATGAATTCGGCAATGTCCATGGCCTCGACGGCGTGCACTGGGCTGTGGAGGCGGCGCGCTCACTGCCGCTACGCATGATCCTGCTCGCGCCCTCCTGCGTGCCGTCGGCACCCGGCCTGGAACTGGCCGGCGCCGATTTCGATGCCGCCGTCATCGCCGAAATGCTGCGCTCCTCCGCCGTCGGCGGCGTCGCCGAGGTCATGAACATGCGCGGCATCATCGACGGCGAGCCGCGCATGAGCGCCATCGTCAATGCCGGTCTTGCCGCCGGCAAACTCGTCTGCGGCCATGCCCGCGGCCTCGAGGGTGCCGATCTCAACGCCTTCATGGCTGCAGGCGTCACCTCCGACCACGAACTCACCTCCGGCGCCGATCTCGCCGCCAAGCTTGCCGCCGGCCTGACGATCGAGCTGCGCGGCTCGCATGACCATCTGCTCAAGGAATTCGTCGAGGTGCTGAACGGCCTCGGCCACCTGCCGCCGACAGTGACGCTCTGCACCGACGACGTCTTTCCCGATGAGCTCTACCAAAGCGGTGGCCTCGACGATGTCATCCGCCGTCTGGTGCGCTACGGCATGAAGCCGGAATGGGCGCTCCGGGCCGCGACCTTTAACGCCGCCGAGCGGCTGAAGCGCTCAGATCTCGGCCTTATCGCCGCCGGCCGCCGCGCCGACATCGTGCTCTTCGAGGACCTCGAGCAATTCCGGGCGCAGCTGGTCATCTCGGGTGGACGCATCGTCGCCGGTAACGGCAGCCTGCAGGTCGACGCCAAACAGCTCGATACGGCGCCGCTTGAAAATTCGGTGAAGCTCCCGCAATTCGCCGAGGATGATTTCCTTATCCCGTCGAGAGGCGAGCGCGTCCGCGTCGCCACCATCGACCGCCCGCGCTTCACGCAATGGGCCGAGGCGGAGACGGAGGTCAGAGACGGGTTCGTCGTGCCGCCGGCCGGCAGCGCCATGATCGCCGTCGCCCATCGCCACGGCAAGGCCGACGGGACTCCGCGCATCGGCTTCCTCACCGGCTGGGGCGAATGGCGCGGCGCCTTCTGCACCACCGTCTCGCATGACAGCCACAACCTCACCGTCTTCGGCGGCAATGCGCGCGACATGGCGCTCGCCGCCAACGCCGTCATATCAGCCGGCGGCGGCATGGCGGTCGCCAAAGACGGAAAGATCGAGGCGATCCTGCCGCTACCGCTCTCCGGCCTGGTGACCGGCGCCTCGCTGAAGGACACCGCTTCGGCCTTCGCCGGCATCCGCAAAGCCATGGAAAAAATCGTCGACTGGAAACCGCCCTACCGGGTCTTCAAGGCCTGCTTCGGCGCAACGCTTGCCTGCAATGCCGGCCCGCACCAGACGGACCAGGGGATTGCGGATGTGGTGACGGGCAAGGTGCTGGAAAGCCCGGTGTTGGAGGTTTTGTAAGTCTGGACGCACCAGACTATAAAGTGAGGGATTGCCACGCAGCCCCCTCATCCGCCCTGCCGGGCACCTCCTCCCCGAGGGATAGAAGGGGGAATCGAGACGCTGCGACAATTCCCTTCTCCCCAGTGAGAAGGTGCCCGGCAGGGCGGATGAGGGGGCCGCAACCGCAGTTCTAGCTACGCCTTCAACTCCCGCTCCACCAACGCTACCCAATAAGCCACCCCATAACCAAGCGCGCCATCGTTGAAATCATAGGCCGTGTTGTGATGCAGCGCCCCGTCCACCGCCGGCCCGTTGCCGAGCCAGACGTAGCAGCCCGGCGCCTTCTGGGCGAAAAAGGCGAAGTCGTCGCCCGCCGTCGACGGCGGAAAGTTTGTCCGCACTTTTTCACCAAAGACGGTGTCGGCAGCAGTAAGCGCCCGGGCGGTCGCATCCGCGTCATTGATCACCGGCGGAATGCGCCGCTCGAAACGATAATCGGCCGATATGCCGTACATAGCAGCCGTTCCGCTAGCCAGCCGGCCGATCTCGCTCTCCAACTGATCGCGCACATCGGGCGAATAGGCCCGCGCCGTCCCGCCGATCTCCACAATATCGGGAATGACATTTAAAGCCTTCGGATCCCCCGCCTGCAGGAAACAGGCGCTGACGACGGCCGGCTGCAGCGGATCGACCACCCGCCCGACGATCGTCTGCAGCGATGCCAGGAAGGTGGCGGCGGCGGTGATCGGATCGCGGCCGAGATGCGGCTTGGCGCCGTGCGTGCCGATGCCGCGAAAGGTAGTGCGCCAGCTGTCGGAAGAGGCGAGCTGCGGCCCCTCGACCACGGCAATCTCGTCGACCGACAGTCCTGGCATATTGTGCAGCCCGTAGACGGCGTCGCAGGGGAAAAGCTTGAACAGCCCCTCCTCCACCATGCGCTTCGCCCCGCCGCGGCCCTCTTCGGCCGGCTGGAAGATGAAATGCACCGTGCCGGAAAAACTTCGCGCCGCCGCAAGATATCGTGCGGCGCCGAGAAGCATCGTGGTATGGCCGTCATGGCCGCAGGCATGCATTTTTCCGGGCACGGTCGATCTATAAGGGCGATCCGCCGTTTCAGGCATGGCGAGCGCATCCATATCGGCGCGCAGCCCGATCCTGCGCGTGCCATTGCCAACCTGGAGCGTGGCGACGACGCCGGTGCCGCCAAGGCCGCGATGCACCGTGATGCCGGCCTCTTCGAGAAGTCTTGCGACGATGTCGCTGGTGCGCTCTTCCTCGAAGCCGAGCTCGGGATGGGCATGCAGATCGCGGCGCAAAGAAGTGAGGAACGGCAGATCGTCCCTGATCCGGGCGGGGATGCTCATCGGGCAATGCTCCTGGGGCCTGGATATCCTGTCCAGCGAAACGGGCGCCCATCGGCGCCCGCGTCAGATCATCCTTTGTTCATCAAACAAGCCGTAAGTTCAACCATCAAGTCTCCTCGACGAACACCTCTTCGCGCTTCTTCTTGACGCTCGGCAGGAAGACCACGATCAGCACGGCGACCGCGATCGCCAGCAGCGTGGCGCTGATCGGCCGTGTGACGAAGGTCATCGGATCGCCGCGCGACAGGATCATCGCCCGCCGCAGGTTCTCCTCAAGCAGCGGCCCGAGCACGAAACCGAGCAGCAGCGGCGCCGGCTCGCAGCGAAGCTTTGCCAGCACGTAGCCGATGAGCCCGAAGAAGGCGACGGCATAGAGGTCGTAGACATTGGCGT
This sequence comes from Rhizobium sp. N324, assembly GCF_001664485.1. Lineage (NCBI taxonomy): Bacteria > Pseudomonadati > Pseudomonadota > Alphaproteobacteria > Hyphomicrobiales > Rhizobiaceae > Rhizobium > Rhizobium sp. N324. The sequence continues at coordinate 3,749,233 of NZ_CP013630.1, forward strand.
TGACGCTGTAGACCCCGATCGAGCAGAAGGCCATGATGACGGGGAAAAGCACGTAATAGGGCACGGTCAAGAGTTTCACCCAGAGCCCGATCAGCGGCAGGTTGAGGATGACCAGCATCAGGTTGCCGATCCACATCGAGGCGATGATGCCCCAGAACAGCGCCGGCTGCTCGGTGGCGACATTCGGTCCCGGGACGATCCCCTGAATGATCATCGCGCCGACCATCAGCGCCATGACGGGATTGGCCGGAATGCCGAGCGTCAGCAGCGGGATGAACGAGGTCTGCGCCCCGGCATTGTTGGCCGATTCCGGCCCGGCCACGCCGGCGACGGCGCCCTTGCCGAATTCCTCGGGCGTCTTCGACAGGCGTTTCTCCACCGTATAGGAGGCGAAGGAAGCGAGGATCGCGCCGCCGCCGGGCAGAATGCCGAGCGCCGAACCGATCGCCGTGCCGCGAAAGACCGGTGCGACCATCTCCTTGAATTCCTGGCGCGACGGCAAGAGGCCGGAGACCTTGGCCATCAGCACCGTGCGCGTCGATTCACCCTCGAGGTTGCGGAGGATTTCCGCCACGCCGAAGACACCGACGGCGAGCGCCACAAAATTCAGCCCGTCGGCATATTCGCGGATGCCGAGCGTGAAGCGCGGCGTGCCGGTATAGATGTCGGTGCCGACGAGACCGAGCAGCAACCCGAGCGCCACCATCGCTAAGGCCTTGACGACGGAGCCGTGCGCAAGCGCGATCGACGAAACGAGGCCGACGATCATCAGCGAGAAATATTCCGCCGAGCCGAATTGCAGCGCAATCGCAGTAAGCGGCGGCGCGAAGATCGCAACGAGGAAGGTCGAGACCGTGCCGGCAAAGAACGAACCGAGTGCTGCGATCGCAAGCGCTGCCCCCGCCCTACCCTTGCGGGCCATCTGGTAACCGTCGATCGCGGTGACGGCGGAGGAGGATTCGCCCGGCATGTTGATAAGGATCGCCGTCGTCGAACCGCCGTACTGGGCGCCGTAATAGATGCCGGCCAGCATGATCAGCGAGGAGACCGGTTCGAGCTGGAAGGTGATCGGCAAAAGCATGGCGATCGTCGCCGTGGCGCCGATACCGGGCAGCACCCCGATCAACGTGCCGAGCAGCACGCCGATCAGGCAGAAGAGCAGATTGTCCAGAGTGCCGGCTGTCGCAAAACCGAGCGCGAGATTGCTGAAAAGATCCATCATCGCCTCCTAGAACCGGACCCAGGGACCGAAGCGCTCGAACGGCAGGCCGAGCCCATAGCTGAAGACCGCAACCGAAAAGACGGTCAGCAGCAGCGAAAGGATGATCGCGAAGAACACGTTCATCTTTTGCGATGCGAAGCAGGCGATGAACGCGGTGAAGAACAGCGCCGGCGCAAATCCCAGCCCGCGCACCGTCAGCCCGAAGAAGACGGGCGCCGGCAGGATGAAGAACATGCCGCGCCAGGCGAAGAGACCGATCGGCTCTCCCTCGACGCGCAGCGCCTGAATGAAGATGATCGCGCCGAGAAGCACGAGCACGCAGGCCAGCACCAGCGGAAAATAACCGGGTCCCATGCGCACCGCCGTGCCGAGGTCGAGCCCCAGCGACTGGATGGCGAAGAAGGCGCCGGTCGCGACGAAAAGCCCGCCGCAGACCGCATTGGTGCTATCGAAACTGATGGATTTCATGGTGTCTCCTGGAGTTGGAGATGGAGCGTCGTTGCTGCGGCGATTGCCCCTCATCCGCCTGCCGCCACCTTCTCCCTGCGGGGGACAAGGGACATGCCGCCGGCCACTGTCTCTGCCGCGATCACTACGGCAGGTCCCCTCTCCCCGTTTACGGGGAGAGGGTTAGGGTGAGGGGCTATTCCTGGCGCATCCCTCACTAATCCGCATATTCCCCGGCAGCCTCGATCACCGGCTTCCAGCGGGCGATCTCGCTTTCGAGCTTGGCCTTCAGCGCAGCCGGCGTCGCATCGGCGTCGGAGGATGGCGCCGTGCCGAGTTCGGCGAAGCGGGCACCGACATTCGGGTCCTTCAGAGCGACCTGCAGCGACTTCGACAGGCGTTCATTGATTGCGGCCGGCGTGCCCTTCGGCGTGTAAATGCCGTGCCAGATGCCGACTTCGAAGCCCGGCAGGCCGGCTTCGACTGCCGTCGGAATGTCCTTCATCACGTCGAGGCGCTTGGGCGAGGTCACGGCATAGGCCTTGATCGTGCCGCCCTGGATCTGCTTGGTCGTGTTGGTCGTCTGGTCGCACATGACGTCGACCTGGCCGCCGAGCAGGTCGGTCATGGCAGGGCCGGTACCCTTATAGGGAACGGTGGTGAGAGGCGTCTGGATGGCGCTCATAAACATCATGCCGCAGAGATGCGAGGCCGCACCGATGCCGGCATTGGCGACCGTCACCTTGTCCTTGTTGGCCTTGACGTAATCGATCAGGCCCTTGAGATCGGTCGGCTCGAAATCCTTGCGTGCGACGATCGTCATCGGCACCTCGGTGACGAGGCCGACATAATCGAAGGCGCCGAGCGTGTCATAGGCGAGCTTGCGGTAGAGAGTGGCGCTGGTCGCCATGCCGATATGGTGCAGCAGGATCGTGTAGCCGTCGGGATCGGCGCTCGCCACGCGGCCGGCGCCGAGCGTGCCGCCGGCGCCGCCGACATTTTCGACGACGATCTGCTGACCGAGATCCTTCGACATGGATTCGGCAACGAGGCGCGCGACGGTGTCTGTCGGGCCGCCGGCCGCAAAGGGCACGACCATGGTGATGGTGCGTTCGGGATAGGTCTGCGCCGAAACGACGCCGGCGAGAAGAGAGACTGCGGCAGCCGCGGTCAGGCCGAGCATGGCCTTCAGAATTTTCATCGTTTCCTCCCTGATGAAACAAGCAAGCCCGCCGACACATCCTCCGCGCCGGGCATGACCTATTTGCCGCCGGGAAAAACCGGCCCGCAATGAGTGCAGCCACTTTCGACAGACGATTTTGCGACAGTGCGATGCAGCATGGGTCGATTTGGAAACAAACGGCTTGTGCGATGGGTGGATTTCCACCCATGACGAACACAGGCGACTGCCGCGAATTAGTCTTCGGTGGTCAGCATCCGCTTGTCGAGGCCGTATTTCTGCATCTTTTCGTAGAGGGTCTTCCGGGAAATGCCGAGTGTCTCATAGACCGGCTTGAGGCTGCCGCCATGCGCCACCAGCGCACTGGCAATGACACCCCGCTCGAATTCGGCGACGCGCTCGGCAAGCCCGGTCGCCTCCCCGGCCTGTGGCCCGCCATCGTCGAGACCGAGGACCAAACGGTCGGCGGCATTCCTCAGTTCACGCACATTGCCCGGCCAGTCGCGCTGGGCGATGTCGGAGATCACCTCAGGCGGCACGGCCACCTCGTCGCGGCCGTAGCGGGCGGCGGCTTCCCGCACCAACTGCAGAAAGAGCAGTGGAACATCCGCCCGGCGCTGCGACAGCGACGGCACATGCAGCGTCGCAACGTTCAGCCGGTAGAACAGGTCGGCGCGGAAGCGCCCCGCTGCCACCTCCGCCTCGAGATCCACCTTGCTCGTCGCGATAAAGCGCACGTCAAGCGCCACCGTCTCATTCGATCCCAACCGGGAAATCATCCGCTCCTGCAGCACGCGCAGGAACTTTGCCTGCAGGTCGAAGGGCATGGAGCCGATTTCATCAAGCAGAATGGTGCCGCCGCGCCCATGCTCAAACTTTCCGTAACGCGGCCTCACTGCGCCGGGAAAGGCGCCAACCTCATGGCCGAAGAGCTCGCTCTCGATCAGGTTTGCCGGCAGCGCGGCGCAATTGATCGCGATGAACGGCCGGCTCGCCCGGGCGCTGATATCGTGCAGCGCCCGCGCCACCACCTCCTTGCCGGCGCCGGTTTCCCCGACAACAAGCGTATCGGCATCGCTCGCCCCGATCGCCCGGAGACGGTAGCGCAGATCCACCATCACCTGCGTGCGTCCTGGCAGCCGCGCCTCGATATCATCGCGCTTGCCGGCGACCGCTTTCAGCAGCCGGTTTTCCAGCACGAGGCCGCGCCGCTCCATCGCCCGGCGGATGACGCCGGCAAGCATCTCCGGCGTGAACGGCTTTTCGATGAAATCATAGGCGCCTTCCCGCATCGCCTTCACCGCAAGCTGAACGTCGCCATGGCCGGTAACGAGGATGACCGGCACCTCCGGGTCGAGCTCGCGGATCTTCTGCATCAGCGTCATGCCGTCCATGCCGGGCATGCGGATATCGCTGACGACGACGCCGGGAAAACTGTAGCCGATCAATTCCAGCACATGGTCGCCGTTCGAAAAAGTCTCGACGCTGAAGCCGGACAGCTCCAGCGCCTGTGCCGTCGAGCGGCGCAACTCCTCCTCGTCGTCGACCAGCAGGATCTTCGCATCGTTCATTCCGCCGCCTCCGGCATCAGGCCTGCCGCCGATTGCAGCTCGATACGGAACACAGCGCCCCCTTCCGGATGATTGGCTGCGGAAAGGCTGCCGCCGAAATCCTTGATGATATTGTAGGAAATCGACAGTCCGAGACCGAGCCCCTTGCCGACGCCCTTGGTCGTGAAAAAGGGATCGAAGATACGCTCGGCAATCGCCGCCGGCACGCCCGGCCCATGGTCGCGCACCGTCAGCACCACCTTGCCAGCCTCCTCGAAGGCCGAAACCTCGATGCGTCTGTCGCCCAGCCCTTCCACCGCATCGGCCGCATTGGAAATCACATTCACCAGCACTTGCTGCAGACGCACCGAACCGGCACGCACCACCGGCGGTCGGGTCCCCAGATCAAGCCGGAGCTCGGCATCGGCCGCCTTCAGCCGCCAGGCGATGATCTCGAGCGTGTCATGCATCGCCTCGTCGAGAGGAACCGAGCTGAGTTTCTCGTTCGGTTTGCGGGCGAAGTTGCGCAGATGCCGGCTGATCGCCGCCATGCGGTCGATCAGCCCGCCGATCCGCCTTATATTGTCCCGCGCCTCCTCCGTCCGGCCGCGATCGATGAGAACGGAGGCGCTGTCCGTATAGGTCTTGGCGGCGGCGAGCGGCTGGTTGAATTCGTGCGACAGCGCAGCCGACATTTGCCCCAGCCCGGCAAGCTTACCGGCCTGGATGAGATCGGCCTGCGTCTGGCGGAGCTGCTGCTCGGTCAGACGCCGCTCCGATATCTCCTCCTCGATGCGGCTGTTGACGCGGGCAAGATCGGCCGTGCGCTCCTCGACGCGCCGCTCCAGCTCATTGCGAGCCTCTGTTTGCAGCTGCATGCGCTCGGCAAGCCGCGCCCGCCGCTGGCGCAGAACCGCGACCGCCAGCCCGGCAATGCAGAGAATAAGAAAGACGGCCGCAAGCGCCGTGCGCGCCTGGGCGCGGATGGAACTCGTTTCCATCAGCACATTCACCGTCCAGTCCTCGGCCGGCATGTAATGCGAGAGCACCAGATATTCGCTGGAGCCGCGCTCGCCGGCGAGCGTCATCAGCTCATGCGGCTCAAAGCGCTGGCGCGTCACCGGCAACTCAGTCAGCCTGGCATTGGCATAACGCCGCGAGGCTTCCGTCCGAGCGATGCGGTCGGCCGTCAGCGGCAGGATCGCCCCGTAGAGCCATTCCGGGCTGCCGGACATGAAGATGATACCCTCCGGATCCGAAACGAAGATCTTGTATTCGCCGCCGCCCCAGGAGGATTCGATCATGTCGATGTCGACCTTGAAGACGATGACACCACGAATATCCGCCTCGACCCTGATCGGCGCCGAGAAATAATAACCGCGCTTCAGCGAAGTGGTGCCGAGTGCATAGAACCGCGCCTGCCGGCCTTCGATCGCGTCCTGAAAATAAGGCCGATAGCTGAAATTCTGCCCGACGAAGCTTCCCGGGCCATCGTAATTGCTGGCCGCGATCGTCTCTCCGTCAGGCTTGACCACATAAATGTCGGAGGATTTCAGCAGCCCGTTGATCTCCTTGAGATAGAGATTGGCCGCGTCGCGCAAGCCCGCATCCTCGGGTGCACTCACCAGTTCCTTGATATCGTCGTGATCGGCGATCAGCGCCGGCAGCGCCTCGTAGCGGTTGAGGTGACCGCTGAGCGCGGAGACGGCAAGGCGCAGCGCAGTTCCCGCCTGCGCAGAGGCTTCCCCCATATAGGCGCGTGTCGCGATCGCGCTTCCATAGGTGAAGAAGGCGAAGATGATCAGCGGCACCACCAGCAAGGCCGCTATCGCACGATATCTCGAAGACAGATCCGGCTCCTCCCCTTTCCGCCTCCACTCCCCAGCGAGGCATACCCGACGGGCCGAGTCTAGCGCATCGGCCCGAAAATCGGAATCGATTTTCGGAAAACACGATGCGTAGATTCAAGATGTTAGAGCGTCCTTTGTGCGTCCGAAAGCATGCACGGCGCTCTCACAACACCGACAGTGATTTCCAAGCGCAGTCGAAACTTGACACCCGGCAAGCGCCGATATCCTATTGCCGCATCGCAAGGAACTCCATCATGAGTGATGACAAGACGCCCGCCGACAGCAAGCTCACCAGTTCCAAGCGTCGCTGGGCGGCAGAGGGCAAGTTCCTGACCGGCCGCCTCAGCCGCCCCGAAGCCGAGCGCCTGCCACCCGGCCAGCATCTCGTCAAAAACTGGCCGGTGCTCGATCTCGGCCAGCAGCCCGTCATCTCCACCGATAGCTGGCGTCTTGAAGTGCGCGGCCTCGTCGAAACGTCGCTCACCCTCACCTGGGCCGACTTCCAGGCGATCGAGCAGAGTACCAAGGTCAGCGATATCCACTGTGTGACCACCTGGTCGCGCTACGATAACAAATGGCAGGGTGTTTCCGCGCGCGACCTGCTCGATCTCGCCATGCCGAAGCCGGAAGCCGGTTACGTCATGCTGACGAGTTATGACGGCTATACCACCAACCTGCCGCTGGCGGATTTCGCCGCCGAGGATGCGATCCTTGTGACATCATGGGAAGGCCTGCCGCTGACGCCGGACCACGGCGGCCCGATGCGCCTCGTCGTGCCGCATCTTTATTTCTGGAAAAGCGCCAAATGGCTGCGCCGCATCGAACTGATGCCGGAGGACGAAGCCGGCTTCTGGGAAAAGAACGGCTATCATATGTATGGCGATCCGTGGCGCGAGCAGCGCTATTCCGATGATTGAGCCTTCGGCCGCAGAAAGCGGCCAAGCGCAAACACCGCCAGGGCGAACAGAGCGGCGAGCCCCGTCAGCGAGGCCATGCTGGCTAGGTGAAACGGCACTTTGCTCCAGCGTGGTTTGACGAGATCGGCGGTGTTGAACGCCTCGCCGCTGAACCGGCAGGTGATGAGCGCCAGGCTGCGCCGCACCATGTCGGCATCGACCGCGGAAACTATTTCACCAGCCGCAACGGCCTCCCGCGGCATCTCACGCATCGAAAGCAATACCGCCTTGGTCGCCGCCAGATAGGCATGGGCGCATTCGTTGAACGGGCTCTCCTCGTCACCAACGCTGCCCGGCACCCGCCCCCAAAGACAATAGGAATACTGGATTTGGACATAGTTGAGAATCCGCCGGAATGGCTCGTTCGTATCGACGGCTTGGGACGCCAGACCGATAATTCGGCCGCGATAGTCCGAAATCACCGCCATCTCGCCATGCGAAATTTCCGGGATATCGAGACCCGCCTGGCTGCCGCCGGTGCTGCGGCTATGAGCAAGGGCGTTTTCAGCAGGCATGCAAAAGAAGGCGGTGGCAAAGGCCGCCGACAGGATTGATATGGCTCTGCTGCTTTTCATGGTCGCCCGAAATCCTAAGGGCGCCGGCAAAACGGCGCCCCTCGATGCGTTCAGTGGAAGGCCCTCGCCGGCCGGCTCCGCTGCCCGTCCTTCACGGCAAGCCGCTTTTCCGCCAGCGCCCCGAAGGCAAGGCCAAGTGTTGCCCAGAGGATCGCATGCATGGCGAGCGTTGTCGTCCGAAAACGCCAGAGCACCATGGCCGAGAAGTTCTCCGGCACCTCGTTGATCGGCGGCAGCAGATAGAGCACGAGGCCCATGAAGACGAGATAGGCGATGCCGGCGATGATCGCGCCGTTCCAGAGGCCGAAACGCTGGGAGAGGCGGCGCGACAGAGCCACCGCGGCGATCAGGGCGGCGAGCGAAACGACGATCATCAGGAAGAACAGCTCAGTCCTGACGCCGATCGTTTCGGCATTGCCGACCGCCGGCGGGTTGGCCGGATATTTGAAAGCGGGAACGAGCACGATCGCCACGAAGGCGGCAAGGGCGATGACCGCCGAGGTGCCGCGCGCCGAAAGATTGCTGACGCGGCCGTGCACGAAAGCGACGACGAGCGCGAAAAGACCGCCGACGGCAACGGTGTAGGGCATGACGCCGGTGAAAAGACCGAGACCGGCCTGCGTGGCGCGGCTGACGATTTCAGGTTCGGTGGCTTGGCCGGCCGCCTGGGCGCTCGCCTCTTCAAAAGCGATCGCCGCATCGATCAGCGGCTCGCCGAAGACATGGGCGAACGCGAAGACAAGGAAGCCAGCAATCAGGCCCGCGAACATGCCGCGAAGCAGAAGGTTTCCAACCATGTGAGCAACTCCCCTAGAGCAATTCCAGGAAAAATGCGAAGCGGTTTTCCGTTCGGAATTGCATTAAAACAAAGCTTAGAGCGGTTCTGCTGAACCGCTCTAGTGGCAGGGGAAGCCGAGGAGGTGGCGGGCGTCATGCACGAATTCGTGCACATACATGCCGTTGAACAGCGCCGTCGCGCCTTCCTCGGTGCCGACAAAATAAATAGCGAGAAGCATCAGCAGGCCGCCGAAGATCGCCCAGGGCAGGATTTCTCCTACGGGGATCGGCGCCGGTGCCGCGACGGGCGCAAAAGTGGTGTCAGACATGTATTCCTCCGGGAATGACGCGTTCAGTCGAAAGAGTGCTTGTGCGGTAGGGTCTGACTTCCAGCGCGAAGAAGCTTCGACACGCTGGTCACAGCGGCGCGACCGTGCCGGATTTACACCGGCTTCCAAACCCGCAACAGCACGGTTATATCTGCACGCCGAAGAACCTGTCAACGAAACTTCACGAGCCGGCCAAGGGCTGTCCTACTGTATTCCCGGGAGATCAGAAGACCGTGAACACACGCCTTACCTGGATCTGCCATGGTGCAACGGCGGCGAGCCGCAAGGCTCTGTTTCCGATCGACGAACCGCTGGAAGCCAAGGCAACGGAGGAAGCCGGCAGGATGGCCGGCCTGCCCCGCGCCGATCGTATTGCCGTAAGCCCGGCTTTGCGTGCCCGCCAGACTGCCGACGCGCTCCGCCTTCAAGCCCGGATAGACCCGGTACTTGGCGATTGCGATCATGGCCGCTGGGCCGGCAAGTCGATCGCGACGGTAGAGGCCGAGGAGCCGGAGAACCTCATGGCCTGGATGACAAGTCCGGAAGCGGCCCCGCACGGAGGCGAGAGCCTTGTTGATCTTCGAACACGCGTCGCCAGCTGGATGGACAATGAATTCGCCCGCGGCGGCCATGTGATCGCCATCAGCCACGCCGCCATCATTCGGGCGGCGGTCACGCATGCGCTTCAGGCCCCGCCCTCCTCCTTTTGGCTCGTCGACATCGAGCCGCTCGCCGTCATTCGCATGACCAGCAACGGACGGCGCTGGTCTCTGCGCTTCCAGCATTAGCGATCTCTGATGCTTATCCAGCCTTACACAAGCAAATCGCGTCATCTCTATTGAACCCGGTTTCGCCGGGACTACTTCCTTGTCCCAAGGAGATGGAAGACATGACATATGATTGGAGTGGGGAGCGCACGCGTCGCCTGCGTTTGATGCGTGTCGCCACAATCACGGTTCTGGTCGGTCTCATAGTCAGCGTTCCGCTGTTGATGGTCACCGCCTGAAACACGAGAAAGGGCGAGCGATGCACCAGCACGCTCGCCTTCGTTCTTCCCGCCCCGCGCGCCGAGAAGCGCATTCGTCTCTCGACGGTGCAGCAACAGGCTGCCGTCTCCAATAATTCGCCTTCTGGTTTCAACGAACATTTCAGACTTTCATGATAGTTCGGCACAGGGTGGAGATGGAGAAGGCCATATGCCGGTGTTTTTCCAGAGCAGGGCCGGAAGGCAGTGCGTGTCGATCGTCGGGCTTGGGATAACTCTCTGGCTCCTCGGCGTGCTTTTGCAGCTCGACGACAGCCTTGTCTCCTTCATGACCGGTTTCGGCGAATATGGCGCCGACAAACTCGTTCTGGCGCTCGGCATCGCCGGCGCCATGAGCTTCATCTATTCGGTGCTGCGCATCGCCGACCTGCGCAAGGAAACGGAACTGCGCGCCGCGGCCCAGGCGAAGGCCGATTGGACCGCAACCCACGACCATCTGACCAAGCTGCCGAACCGCTACGCCTTCGAGCGCAAGATCCTCTCACGGCCGGTGAAGGACGACGAGGACCAGATCGAGGAGTGGGACCGCAACGTCACGCTCTTCTCCGTCGATCTCGACGGCTTCAAGAAAGTCAACGATCTCGTCGGCCACAAGGGCGGCGACATTCTGCTGATCGAGGTTGCCAGACGAATCTGCGCGCTCGGCAACGCCGATTGCGTCTACCGCTTCGGCGGCGACGAATTCATCATCGTTGCCTTTGCCCTGACCGCACAGCGCGAGGAGCGTTTTGCCAGACTGCTGATCCAGGCTGTCACCCGGCCGATCCATATCGACGGCTTTGCCGTCGAAGTCGGCGCCAGCGTCGGCTACGACCGCTGGACCGAGGGAGCCGAGCCGCTGGAAGATGCCGCCCATCGTGCCGACCTCGCCATGTACGAGGCAAAATCACGCGGCCCCAACCATTATTTCGCTTTCGAACCGGCCATGCAGGACAAGGTCACGGAACGCGCTGCGCTGGAAACCAGGCTGCGCGCCGCAATCGCCAACAAGGCGATCAAACCCTTCTATCAGCCGCTGATCGACCTGAAGACCGGTCAACTCTGCGGCTTCGAGGCCTTGGCGCGCTGGATCAGTGACGATGGCGTCAACATTCCGCCACCTGTTTTCATCGATATCGCCGAGGAAAACGGGATGATCACGGCCTTGTTCGGGGATCTGCTCGCCCAGGCCTGCAGCGACGCACTCACCTGGCCGGAACATGTGATGCTATCCTTCAACGTCTCGCCGGTGCAGATGGAAGACAGGCTACTGACGTCACGTATTCTCAAGGTCCTTGCGGCAAGCCGGCTGCCGCCGCAGCGCCTGGAGGTGGAGATCACCGAGAATGCGCTGATCCAGGATCCCGCCGTCGCCGCCGTCATCCTCGACGAGCTGCACGCGGCCGGCATCCAGATCGCGCTCGACGATTTCGGCACGGGCTATTCGAGTCTGGCCCAGCTCGCCCGTTATCGTTTCGACAAGATCAAGATCGACAAAAGCTTCATCGCCACCTATCGCGGCGACGAACGCCAGGAAAAGATCGTCCGCGCCATGCTCGGACTCGGCCGGAGCCTCAACATCAAGACGACCGCCGAAGGCGTCGAGGAGCACGGCCAGCTCGCCTTCCTGCTGCAGCTCGGCTGCGACATCGGCCAGGGCTATCTTTTCGGCAAGGCTATGCCCGCCGCCGAGGCGAGCATCTTCATCCGCGATCGTAATGCCAGCCTGGCCTCAACGGCCTGACGCTACAGCTGAAAAAACCGGCATTGATGAGGACGAGTAGGAATGTAATCGAGGCCGCAATTGCGGCTTCCAGCCCCGGCAGATCGATGATGACGTGGGCTGCGCATCGACAAAGCATGTGAAGGGCGGATAAACGCCTTTCCGTCCGCAGCCTCCGCACTAAGTTCGGCCAAAATACCGACTGTGCGGAGTCTCTGAAGACATGTCATCGACCGACCTGCTCCTGACCTTCAACGCCGGCTCCTCGACCGTCAAGATCGGTATCTTCGCGATGGATGGCGAGAAGGCGCGGCGCATCGGCAAAGGCGTGATCGATTTCCGCGCCGAACCGCTCTCGCTCGGCCTTGTCAAAGGATCGCTGACATTCGACGTGCCGTTGAGAGCCGAGGTAACGGAAGACCTGCACGACGTCATCGATGAGACCTTCGCGCTTCTTGCCGATCATTTCGACGTTGCCGCCACCCGCGCCGCCGGCCACCGCGTCGTCCATGGCGGCGACCGTTTCACCAGGGCGATCGCCCTCGACGACGCCGCAATCGATGCTGTCGATGCACTGACACCGCTGGCACCCCTGCATCAGCCGCAGGCGCTGCGCCTCATCCGCGCGCTCCGGCATCTGAAGCCGCAACTTGCCCAGACGGCCTCCTTCGACACCGCCTTCCACGCCACGCAGGATGATCTCGTTCGCCGCTTCGCCATTCCCCGCGCGCTGCACGACGAGGGCGTCAAGCGTTTCGGTTTCCATGGCCTGTCCTATAAATTCATCGCCGCCGAGCTGATCCGCAGGGCGCCGGACGCGGTCAAGGCGGTGGTCGCCCATCTCGGCAGCGGCGCCAGCCTCTGTGCGCTGGATCAGGGCGTCAGCCGCGATTGCAGCATGGGCTTTTCCACGCTCGACGGCATCCCGATGGCGACGCGCCCGGGTGCACTCGATCCCGGCGTCATTCTGCATCTGGCAGGGGAAAGAAAACAATCCTTCGAAGAGATAGAAGACCTGCTCTATCACCGCTCCGGCCTGCTCGGCATCTCCGGCATCAGCGCCGACACCCGCGACCTTTTGAACGACAGCCGGCCGGAGGCGCGCCAGGCTATCGACCTCTTCACGCTGCGCATCGCCGGCGAAATCGGCCGCATGGCGGCAACGCTCGGCGGCCTTGACGCCGTCGTCTTCACCGCCGGCATCGGCGAACATCAGCCGGAGATCCGCGCCGGCGTGGCCAAGCGGCTCTCCTGGCTCGGCCTTTCGATCGACGAACAGGCCAATAGCGCCAATGCGCTCACAATCAGCACTGGAGAAAGCCGCATCGCGGCCCATGTCATCGCCACCGACGAGGAGCAGGTCATCGCCGATGAGGCGCTGTCCATACTCGGCACCGGCTGATCCAGATCAACGGCAGGCCTCGCGCCGGCCGATAGAATTGACGTTGAACAGGTTTTCGAACGGGAGAAACCCATGGAAAAGCATGTCTCGACCGCCGCTCTGACCGACGCCGAACTCACCCTGATCGACCGCTACTGGCGGGCCGCCAACTATCTCTCGGTCGGCCAGATCTACCTGCTCGCCAATCCGCTGCTGCGCCAGCCGCTGAAACCCGAACACATCAAGCCCCGCCTGCTCGGCCATTGGGGCACGACACCCGGCCTCAACTTCATCTATGCGCATCTGAACCGGCTCATCCGCGCCCGCGATCTCGACGTCATCTATATATGCGGCCCCGGTCACGGTGGGCCGGGCATGGTTGCCAATACCTATCTCGAAGGCAGCTACAGCGAGATCTATCCCGATATTTCCGAGGATGCCGAAGGCATGCGCAAGCTCTTCCGGCAATTCTCCTTCCCCGGTGGCATCCCGAGCCATGCGGCGCCGGAAACGCCGGGATCGATCCATGAGGGCGGCGAACTCGGTTACGCCCTCGTCCATGCCTATGGCGCCGCCTTCGACAATCCCGATCTGATCGTCGCCTGCGTCGTCGGTGACGGCGAGGCCGAAACCGGGCCGCTTGCCGCGAGCTGGCATTCCAACAAATTCCTCAATCCCGCCCGCGACGGCGCCGTGCTGCCGATCCTGCACCTGAACGGCTACAAGATCGCCAACCCGACCATTCTCGGCCGTGCCGCTGACGATGATCTCCGCCGTCTTTTCGAAGGCTACGGCTACGAACCCTTCTTCGTCGAAGGCCATGAGCCGGGCGACATGCATCAGCAGATGGCTGCGACGCTGGACCAGATCTTCGACCGCATCCGCGACATTCAGCGCCAGGCCCGTGGCGGCAAGGCTCTGGACGGCTGCCCACGCTGGCCGATGATCGTGTTGCGCAGTCCCAAGGGCTGGACGGGCCCGAAGGAGGTTGACGGCAAGAAGGTGGAAGGCTTCTGGCGCGCCCATCAGGTGCCGGTTTCCAACTGCCGCGAGAGTGAGAGCCATCGCAAAATTCTCGAAGACTGGATGCGCGGTTATCACCCAGAAGACCTGTTCGACGTCGACGGCCGGCTGAAACCCGAGCTGCGGGCACTCGCCCCTGCCGGCAAACGCCGCATGGGCGCCAATCCGCACGCCAATGGCGGCTTGCTGCGCAAGGAATTGGTCGTTCCCGATATCCGGGACTATGCCGTCGATATCGGCAAGCGCGGCAGCGCCATGGTGCAATCGACGGAGATCCTCGGCCACTATCTGCGCGACACTATGAAGCGCAATGCCGAGGCAGCCAATTTCCGGATCTTCGGCCCCGACGAAACGGAATCGAACCGCCTCGGCAGCGTCTTCGAGGTCACCGGCCGTGTCTGGATGGAGGATATCGAACCGTACGAGGTCCACCTCTCACGGGACGGGCGCGTCATGGAGGTTCTGAGCGAACACCTCTGCCAGGGCTGGCTGGAAGGCTATCTTTTGACCGGCCGCCACGGCCTCTTCTCCTGCTACGAGGCCTTCATCCACATCATCGATTCCATGTTCAACCAGCACGCCAAATGGCTGAAAGTGACGCGCGAACTTGCATGGCGAAAGCCGATCTCGTCGCTCAATTACCTGCTGACCTCGCATGTCTGGCGCCAGGACCATAACGGCTTCAGCCATCAGGATCCCGGTTTCGTCGATCTCGTCGCCAACAAAAAGGCCGACATCGTCCGCATCTATCTGCCGCCGGATGCCAACACCCTGCTCTGGGTCGGCGACCATTGCCTGCGCACCTATGACCGCATCAACGTGATCGTCGCCGGTAAACAACCGGAACCGCAATGGCTGTCGATGGACGAAGCGGTGAAACATTGCGAGGCCGGCATCGGCATCTGGCGCTGGGCAAGCAACGAGGAAGACGCCGCCGCGCCCGACCTCGTGATGGCCTGCGCCGGCGACGTGCCGACGATGGAGACGCTTGCCGCCGTCGCCCTCTTGCGCAAGGCCATTCCCGAGCTGAAGATCCGCACCGTCAACGTCGTCGACCTGCTGGCGCTGCAATCCAGCGACCAGCATCCGCATGGCCTTTCCGACGAGGCCTTCGACGCGATCTTCACGTCAGATAAGCCGGTGATTTTCGCCTATCATGGCTATCCCTACCTCATCCACCGCCTGACCTATAAGCGCACCAACCACGAAAACATCCACGTCCGTGGCTTCATCGAAGAGGGCACGACGACGACACCCTTCGACATGACCGTCCTCAACGAACTCGACCGCTACCACCTCGCGATCGAAGCGATCGAGCGTGTACCGGGTCTCAAGGAAAAAGCGGGGGAAGCCCTCGCCGCCTTCCGCCGCAAGCTTTCGGAACACCACGACTATGTGCGCGAACATGGCGAGGACATGCCGGAGGTGCGGGACTGGGCATGGCCGGCAACGTGAGACATCGGTGATTAACGCCTGCGAATGCGCCCTCACCGGATGCCAAAACCTTATGCGCGGTCGAGTCGGGCCTTTTCCGTCATGCGCCAGACTCGTGGCGTTTCGCCGGCATATTTCAGGAAGAAGCGCGAGAAATAGGCGGGGTCGGCGAAGCCGAGGCGGAATCCGATTTCCTGAACGCTGCCCAGCGTAAAAACAAGCTGACGCCTCGCCTCCTCAACGAGTTTGGCGGCGATCAACTCGTGCGGCGTGCTGCCGGTCATCGACCGGACGATCCGGGTGAGATGCGTCGGCGAAACCCCGAGCTCCCTGGCATAGAAGGATGCGGGCTTGTGGGATCGAAAATGCTGCTGAATGAGCTCGCCCAGCATGTCCATCCGTCGCTCGTTTTCGTTTGACGCAAGCTCCTGCGAATTCCCCTCATGAGAAATCCGTGCCGTCAGCCGCAGCGCCAAGGCGACGTAGGCTGCCAAAACCTCGTTGCGGCCACTGCGGCGATTTTCGAATTCGTCGCCCAGCCGTCGCAACGTCTGCATCACATGGGCAGCCTCGGCATCATCAGGATCGAGCCGCGTCAGCTGCGGCGTCGCCAGCCATTCGCCGAGATGGCTCCGCTCGCCGGGTGGATGGCTGAGATGGGACCGCAATATGGTGATGACAAGACCGTCGACATCGCGCGAAAAACGAAAGCCATGATTGAGCCCCGGGGGAACCGTAATGACCGCCGGCGGCCGGATGGCATGGCTGCTCTCACCGAAGATTGCATCGCCCGAACCGGCTTCGATGTACAATATCTGAAAGAAGCTTTCGTGGCGGTGCAGCCGGATCTCCCATTGATGCAGACTGCTGCGGGAGCGAATTGTTTCGCAATGCAACCAAAATTCCGGCGATCGTCCGACGTTTTCGCCGTAGAGCTCGTAGGTCGGTATATGCCTGCTCATCGGCTCCCTCCCGCGCTGATGTTCGATTAGTGCAATTTTTAGGCTGGAATGTCCATTGTAGCGATCCGGTCGGCGCGGCAGAATCTGACAAAACGCAAGAAACGTGAGGGAGGAAGCATTTGCGAACCCAGGTCGCCATCATCGGTTCGGGACCATCCGGATTGCTTCTCGGTCAACTTCTGACCGAAGCCGGCATCGACAATGTCATTCTCGATCGCGTCAGCAAGGATTATATCCTCGGCCGGGTGCGCGCCGGTGTTTTGGAGGAAGGCACCGTCGGGCTGCTGGATCAGGCAAAAGCCGGAGCGAGGCTGCATGCCGAAGGTCTGCCGCATGACGGCTTCTCACTCGCTTTCGACGGACGCGACCATCGCATCGACCTGCACGACTTGACCGGCGGCCGACGCGTCACTGTTTACGGCCAGACCGAGGTGACGCGCGATCTGATGGAGCGGCGCCAAGCAAGCGGCGCCCTATCGATCTACGATGCCGCCGATGTTGCGCCGCATGATTTCGACGGTCGCGCTCCCTTCGTTACTTACACAAAGGACGGCGCTGCCAGGCGCATCGATTGCGATTTCATCGCCGGCTGCGACGGCTTTCACGGCGCCAGCCGCCAGGCCGTTCCCGAGCGGGCGATCCGAATTTTCGAGAAGGTCTACCCCTTCGGCTGGCTGGGCCTCCTTGCCGATGTGGCGCCCGTCAGCCACGAATTGATTTACGCCAACCATCCAAGGGGCTTTGCGCTCTGCTCAATGCGCTCGGCCACACGCAGCCGCTACTACATCCAGTGCGCTCTCGACGAAAAGATCGAGGATTGGAGCGACGATCGCTTCTGGGACGAACTCAGGCGGCGTCTGCCGGCGCATCACGCCGAAGCGTTGAAAACCGCGCCGTCCTTCGAGAAATCAATCGCGCCGTTACGCTCCTTCGTCGCCGAGCCGGTGCGTTTCGGCCGTCTCTTCCTCGTCGGCGACGCCGCCCATATCGTGCCGCCGACCGGCGCCAAGGGGCTGAACCTTGCGGCCAGCGACGTCCATTACCTTTTCTCCGGGCTGATCGAACATTACCGCGACGGTTCAGATCGTGGCATCGATGCCTATTCTCAGACGGCGCTCGCCCGCGTGTGGAAAGCCGTTCGGTTTTCCTGGTGGATGACGACGATGATGCATCGTTTTCCCGATACCGGCGATTTCGACCAGAAGATCCAGGAGGCCGAACTCGATTATCTCACCCATTCCCGCGCCGCCTCGACGGCCCTTGCCGAAAACTATGTGGGACTGCCATTCTGACGGATTGCGGAGGAAGGCTGCGCGCACCTGCAGTGAACACCGGATGTTCGGGATGCAGAACCATAACCAACAAATCATGTGTTTGGGGATTTATTTCATTTTACATCACCATTTCGCATGACAAGCTAGCCTGAAAGTCAATACGGCGCCGGAGTACGCCGAAAAGGGAGAGAGAAAATGAGGAAGTTGCTTCTGGCCGCCGCGGCGGCAATCGCCATCGGAACGAGCGCCTATGCCGACACCATCAAGGTCGGCGTCATCGGCCCGTTCTCCGGTCCGTTCGCGCTCCAGGGCAAGAACTTCAAGGCCGGGATTGACGCCTATATGGCTGTTAACGGCAGCAAGGTCGGCAACGATACGGTCGAGATCGTCTATCGCGACGTGCCGCAAGCCGATCCTGCCCAATCCAAGGGGCTTGCCCAGGAACTGATCGTCAAGGAAAAAGTCCAGTATCTCGCCGGCTTCTATTTCACACCCGATGCCATGGCGGTGACGCCAATCCTCAAGCAGGGCAATGTGCCGATGGTCATCATGAACGCCGCCACCTCGGCGATCGTCACCAAGAGCCCGCTCGTCGTGCGCACCTCGTTTACCACTTGGCAGACCTCGACGCCGATCGCCAAGGTCGCCTTCGACGCCGGTGTCAAGAAAGTGATCTCGGTCGTCAGCGATTACGGCCCCGGCATCGACGCCGAGAATGCCTTCAAGGCCGGTTTCGAAAAGGCCGGCGGCCAGGTGATCGAGGCGATCCGCATGCCGCTCGCGACCAACGACTTCAGCCCGATCATGCAGCGCATCAAGGATTCCGGCGCCGAGGGCGTCTTCGCCTTCCTGCCGTCGGGCCCGACGACGCTGGGCTTCGTCAAGGCCTATAACGAGAATGGTCTGAAGGCCGCCGGCATCAAGTTCTTTGCGCCGGGAGATCTGACGCAGGAATCCGACCTGCCGGCGCTGGGTGACGCCGCGCTCGGCATCCAGACGACCTTCCACTATGCCGTGTCGCACGACTCGCCTGAGAATAAGGCCTTCGTCGAGGCTGCCACTAAAGCGATCGGCAACAAGGCCGAGCTCTCCTTCCCCGCGGTCAGCGCTTATGACGGCATGTATGTCATCTACAAGATGATCGAGGCGACGGGCGGCAAGCAGGATGCCGAGAAGGCCGTCGATGCGGTGAAGGGCCTTGCCTGGGTGAGCCCGCGCGGCCCGGTGTCGATCGACCCGGAAAGCCGGCACATCACGCAGAACATCTATCTGCGCGAAGTCGCCAAGGCCGATGACGGGACCTACATCAACAAGGAGATCCAGACTTTCGAGAAGCAGGGCGACCCGGGTTTGGCGGCCACCAAGTAACCTCCGGCATTGATATGCGACGGGCCAGGCCATCGATCGGCCGAGCCCGTCGCATCGAAGCAAGGTATTTCCATGCAGACAGTCTTCAGCATCGCCGTCGACGCCTTCGCCTATGGCATGGTGCTCTTCGTCATATCGATCGGCCTTTCCGTAACCATGGGACTGATGCGCGTCGTCAACCTGGCGCATGGCGCCTTCGCGATGATCGGCGGCTATATCGCCTCCTATGCCGCCCGCGACCTCGGCCTCGGCTATGCCGCAGCGGTCCTCGCCGCCGTGGTGGTCACAATCATTATTGCAATCCCGCTCGAGCGTTTGCTCTACCGGCGGATCTACGGCGCGCCTGAGCTGACCCAGGTGTTGATGACGATCGGCATCACCTTCTGCGTCATCGGTATCGCCAATTACGCGATGGGGCCGACGCTGAAGACCATACCGCTTCCCGCGACACTGCAAGGATCGGCCGATCTCGGCTTCCGCACCATTCCCGTTCACCGGCTTTTCGCCATCCTTTGCGGCCTGGCTGTTGCGCTGGGGCTCTGGTTTGCGATCGAAAGGACCAGCTTCGGCGTCAAGCTGCGCGCCTCCGTGGACGATGCGGCAATGGCTGCGGCACTCGGCGTGCGCACCGAGATCATCTACGCGGTGAGCTTCGCCGTCGCCGTCGGGCTTGCCGCTTTCGGCGGCGTGGTCGGCGCCGAACTGCTGCCCGTCGAACCCTATTACGCGCTGCGCTACATGGTCACCTTCCTGGTCGTCGTCTCCGTCGGCGGCGCGGGTTCCATTCCGGGCGCGCTGATCGCCTGCCTGCTGCTGGGAGCGATCGATACGACGGGACGGTATCTGATGCCTGAATTCGGCGAATTCTTCTTCTATCTCGCCGTGATTGCTATCATCTGCGTCTTCCCGCGCGGCCTTGCCGGAAGGGCGAAGTAATATGGCCCTTGCAATCAACGACGAAACCGAACGTCTTCAGCATCGGCGCGGGTTCCTCGGCCGCGATCTCGCCGCAATAGCGGTTATGACAGCCATTGCGGCAATCGGCTATTTCGCCTTCCCTGATAATCTGGCGCTTCTGACCCGGATGATCACGATCGCGCTGCTCGTTCTGTCGCTCGATCTGGTGACAGGTTATTGCGGCGTCGCAACCCTCGGCCATGCCGCCCTTTTCGGCTCCGGCGCCTATGCCGCCGGCATCCTGTCGGCACATTACGGCATCAATGATCCGCTGCTGATGATGCTGGCCGGCATTGCCGGCGGCGCGCTTGCCGGGCTGCTCAGCGGCGCGATCATCCTGCGGGCGCATGGGCTGCCGCAGCTCGTGCTGTCGATTGCCCTCATCAATCTCTTCCATGAATTCGCCAACAAGGCTTCGTCCTGGACAGGCGGCAGCGATGGCCTTTCCGGCATCGCCCCGGACCCGGTCTTCGGTCTCTTCGAATTCGATCTCTACGGTCACACCGCCTTCTTCTTCGGCATGGCGCTGCTGCTTGTCGTCTTCGTGCTGCTCAGATTGCTGGTCCGCTCGCCCTTCGGCATGCTCTGCCGCGGCATCAAACAGGATCCGTTGCGCATCCGCGCCATGGGCGCTTCGCCAAAGGCGGCGCTCATCAGGATGTACGTTATCTCAGGCGCGGTTGCCGGTGTCGGCGGCGCCTTGAATGCGATCTCGACCCAGGTCGTCGGCCTCGACAGCCTGTCTTTCACGCAATCGGCAGAAGCGCTTGTTATGCTCGTGCTCGGCGGCACCGGCTCTCTCGTCGGGGCGTTTTCGGGCACTCTCATCTTCATGCTCTTCGAGGACTATGTCTCGGCCGCCAATCCCTTCCACTGGCTGACCATGGTCGGCGCGCTGCTGATTGCCGTCGTGCTTTTCGCGCCGAAAGGTCTTTATGGCACGGCTGCCGCCTTCGTCAGCCGTCGCAAGGAGGCGCGCCCATGAGCCCGGTCTTCGAAGTCGCCAATCTCAGGAAAGCCTTTGGCGGCCTTGCCGTCACCAATGATGTCTCGCTGTCGATGTCGCCAGGCGACCGCATCGCGCTGATCGGCCCGAACGGCGCCGGCAAGACCACCTTCGTCAATCTCGTCACCGGCAACCTCGCCCCCGATTCCGGCGAGGTCCGCCTCGGCGGCGAGAGGGTGACGAAGGTCGATGCGATCGGCAGGGTCAGACGCGGCCTTATCAGATCCTTTCAGGTGACGCGGCTTTTCCAGGACATGACGCCGGCCGAACATGTGGGCCTTGCCATTCTGCAGCGAGACGGAAAGACCGGGCGTGTCTTCGGAAATTTCTTGCGCATGCCCGATGTCATGGCGGAGGTCGACGATCTCCTTGGAAAGCTCGGGCTGGCATCACTGATGCACCGCAAGGTCACCGAGATCGCCTATGGCCAGCAGCGGCTGCTCGAAATCGCCGTGGCGCTGGCGCTGAAACCGAAAGTGCTGCTGCTCGACGAGCCGGCAGCCGGCGTGCCGCAGAGCGATACCGGCCGCATCGAGCAGGCGCTGGCCGATCTGCCCGCAGATCTCGCCGTGCTGATGATCGAACACGACATGGATCTCGTCTTCCGTTTCGCAAAACGTGTCATCGTGCTTGCATCAGGCGCGATCATCTTCGACAGCCTGCCTGAAGACGTCACCAAGGACGCGCGTGTGCGTGAAGCCTATCTCGGGAGCTATGCCAATGCCAGCCCTGTCGCTTGAGGTCGAAAATCTGTCGGCCGGATATGGGCCGACACGGGTGCTGGAAGGCATTTCCTTCTCGGTGCCGGCGGGCGCCCGGCTCGCCGTGCTCGGCCGCAACGGCATGGGCAAGACGACGCTGCTGGCGACACTTGCCGGGCAGACCAAGCGATATGAGGGTCACATCCGCCTTGGCAGCTCGGATGTCACCACGGCGCCGAGCGCGACACGCGCGCATAAGGGTCTCGGTTATGTGCCGCAGACGCGCTGCGTCTTCCCGACACTGACGGTTGAGGAGAACCTTTTCGTCGGCCTGAAGACGCGGCCGAAAACGGCGCTGGAGGAGGCCTATGCGATGTTCCCGCGCCTGAAGGAGCGCCGCCGCAACCTCGGCAGCCAGCTCTCCGGCGGCGAGCAGCAGATGCTCTCCACCGCCCGTACCATTCTCGGCCGCCCGTCCGTCCTGCTGCTCGACGAACCGCTGGAGGGCCTGGCACCCGTTATCTGCGAGGAACTGATGGCGGCCTTCGCCGACCTCGCCAAGTCGGGCGACATGACCATCGTGCTTGTGGAACAGCGCATCCAGAGCGCGCTCGATTTCGCCGATCAGGTCGTCATTCTCGAACGGGGCAGGCTGGCTTGGACGGGGACGCCTGAGAACCTCACCAAGGATCATGAGGCTGTCGAGAGCCTGCTTGGCGTCGGCGGCCTGCATTGATTGATGGCCGGCCGAAGCCGGGCCGTCGGTGACCCCGCCCCGCCTTTCAGATTGCCCTTCGCATGTCGAGCCGTTCATGCAGTATATCGTCATCACGACGTCATCATTGACCTGCCAATATTATCCTGACCGAAAGTTTCCTGCCGGCCGCATGGATGGATCGCCTGAAGAGGCGAGCAACATGATGGTCGACCCTGCGGCAGCAATGAAGGGAAAGACCTAAGCCCCTGGTTCCTGAACCGTCTTTACTTGGTATTTGAGCTGCAGCCGGCCGAAAATTCATTGGATTGGCGGCAACTGCTCTGCCCCTCCCAGCAATTTGGGTTGCCAGACACCCGACAGGGTTGCATAGTCGAACAGCGCATCACCCGGGAGGTGGAAATGGCAAATCATAAGCCGGTCGCAGGTGACGTATACCAGCCTATCTTTGACATCGACAACCCGATCGACGGCAACATATTGGATAGCACCAGTTCAACGGATGCCGACGGAGATCGGGTGCGCCTCAACTTCGTGAACGGACAGCGAATTCCGCAGCCGACCGACCCGGATGGACCCGCCACGACGACGACAATCGAGGGAAGATACGGCACGCTGATCGTCTATTCCAACGGCAACTACACCTATGAGCTCGATCACTCCAACCCGGTGGTGGCGGCACTCGGCCCGGGCGATCAACTCGTCGACCAGTTCAATTTCAAGATATCGGACGGCAAAGGCGCCACCGACTTTGGTTTACTCAATATCGCGGTCGACTTGCCGGAACGCGGCGACGTCTTCGTCAATTTCGAGGATGTCGGCAAACACGACTTCCCCACGGGTTACAAAGGCTTCGATTGGGGCGCTTGGCACGATGGTGACGATGCAACGGTACATAAGGAAGCCGACGGCAACCATTATCTCGCAGGCGGCGTGTTCTGGACACCCATTCAAGCCGCCGATGGCGGCACCTTCCAGATCGAGCAATTCAGCGTGGCAAACGGCACATCGGACTATGACAATGTTCTAACGATCGAAGGTAAGCTGAACGGCGATACCGTCTTCCTGGTCACGGTCAACGTGACCGCCGACAGCATTCATGACCCGCAAGTGATCGATCTCAGCGCTTACGGCGAAATCGATTCTCTCGTGCTCGACACCGAGCCCGTCATCACCGAAACGAGCGGACCGGATTATTATGGCGCGCAATACGACAATTTCCACTTTGTCGTTTGAGGGCTAGGGAAAGGGCGCCGCATCACCAAACCTTACATCTTCCCGAGCATCACTGGATGCGATTATCTGGTAGCGATTTCTTACGATAGCTGATCGACCAGCGCCCTGTTAGCATTAGATCGTCCGAGGAGGATACGGATGCTGGGACGGAGGAAAACGATGCAGCCAGTCGGGATCAAGTTGGCGGCGGTGACGTTCTCGCTTGCCGTATGGGCTATTATTATCGCTGCCGCATCCCACCTGTGGGCGATGAAGCTGCCAATAGCGCTTCTGACGCTCTATAAATAGTCTGTCATCGGCGCTAGCGGAAATCCTGTCTATCAGAAGCCGGCCAGCTTTGCTGGCCGCTGGCATCGGCTCGAACCGAGCCGCACAAATCGCCAAATCTGCAATGAGAGTGGTAGCGGAGGTCCGACTCACACAATCCCCCCAGTTCATTTTAGGCAATTTCGCAGCATAAATTTGCGTGACCTTGGCCATGTCATATGAATTTTCCGCCTCGGCGGAAAGGCCCGGACGGAAAGGTTCCCGCACGGGGATGCGCCGCTGTGGATTTACTATACAAAACTTGATTACGCTCTTATGAACGGCCGCAAGTTTTGATACGTGAGAAGGCGATGCATTGCCACCAAGTATTCGGAGTAACAACCATGGAAATGGAAATAATCAAGTATCTTATCACTGCTATCGTCAGTGCCGCGGCGGGGTTTCTTAGCGGTTCATATTATCAGAATAGGCAAAGCGCCAAAGCGGGAGACAACTCGCGGATAACTCAGTCTGGCAGGGACTCCAATATCCGAAATGACCGATAAGCAGAATGTGAAGGCGGGCGACGATGCCCAGGTCGTAGTGAGCGGGCGGGATACCCATATCGGCGTGCCGGCGGCAGAAGTCTTTGAGTATATGTCAAAGCTGCACGAAGTACACATCGATCATTTCGTCGCTCGCGCTGGGGAAATAGCCGAGTCGCGCTGCAGAATATTTGAAGAAAGGATACTGAGAGCGTTCGTGGACGGTGGAGCTGGCAACCCCAGTGCGTTCCAGGATCCAGATTTCCAGTACCATGTCCTCCGAGCGCGAAATGCTTTTGCGCGTTCGGGCGATGAGGAACTAGGCGAAATCCTAATATCAATGATATCAACGCGCTCAAATCAGAACGGCCGAGACAGGGTCACCCTAAGCTTGAACGAAGCGATCGAGAGAAGCGGCTTGCTAACCTCGGAGGACTTCGCTGTTATTACACTGTGTTTCCTGATGAGGTACTGCAGGTCACCGGTGACAAGCATCGAAGAATTGGGACGTCACTTTCGGAACCTCACGCCATTCGCTTCCGAGATCCAAACAGAAAGGGCCTCCTGCCAATATATAGAAAGCCTAGGTTTGGGATCCATAGGAATGCCCTCGGATTTCACGGCTCTCGTGCGAAGCTTCTATATGCCGGTGATATCAACTGGCTTTAACCTCGAGCAAATTGACCCTGTCGTACGGGAAGAATATCCCGCGCTAATCACGGAAATTATCGAACCCTGCAAGCTAGACCCCGCCAAGCATCAGCTTAACTTCAGTAATTTAATTGATCTCATAGTATATTTGGGGCAGCGTGGCTGGAATAACGATGAACAGGTTACAGCACTTTGGAACTTATTTGAGTCGACTGCCTTGGTTCCGCTAGAGCTACAGGCCAAACTCAAGCCTCACGCTCCTGATATCCAGAATTTGTTTGGCAACTGGCAGCTCTCGGATATTTGCAGACTACATTTGACGTCAGTTGGAATGGCTATCGGCCATGCGAACGCCAAGAGGTTAGGCATCCCAATTGGGCCGATTTCGATTTGGATAAAGTGACTTGTGCCATCTGAACGAGTAATCGGAACTCGACCCCACGTCCCCCAGTCAAGTGCGCTACCGGGCTGCGCTACGCCCCGACCTGCCGAAACGGCTTGATTGCTTTATGAAATCGGCCTCAGCAGTGCAAGGGGAAAATGTCGGTCGTGAGAATAAAAATGGAACGGAAGGGGTAGTTATGCACGGTTCTGAGCAAAGAGTCCCACCGAAGTCCCACCGGATGTTCCGTCGACGTTCCGCGCTAATCGCTTCGGGTGCGACATGATGTTTCTCGCCCGGAGGGTACCGAGCGGCCAAAGGTTAGAGGTTTCGCTTGAGGAATCAAAGGCGACTGGCACACTCTGCCACGCAGCCAAGACAAATCATGCCGTAAAGGGAACTCCGTTGGCAATCACAGCAGACTCTTACAGATCTCTTTTTTTGAAGATGTCTGCCAAACAGATCCACCTAGCGTCGGGCTCTGGTTTTATTTGCGTCGGTCGCACAGGACCATTGCTGATCACAAATCGCCACAACGTGACTGGTCGAGATCAAAAGACAGGTGACACTCTCTCACGATACTCAGAGGTGCCTGACACGATATCGATAAGGCACAATCGATTGGGGCAACCTGGACAGATGGTGGTGAGGGACGAGGCGCTGTTTGATGATGAGGGCGCCCCTCGATGGGTTGAGCATCCAGATCTGAGGGCCAAGGCGGACTTCGTCGCGCTCCCACTCAAGAACGTAGATGACGTCGATTTTTACTCTTACGATCCGTCGGAGCCCGGAGGAGAGGAGATGATGATTGGGCCGACGTCGGTTGTAAGTGTCCTTGGATTTCCTTTCGGAATATCCGGCGGATCGTCCCTACCAGTCTGGGCAACAGGCTTCGTGGCATCGGAACCGGATGCAAACTTCGAAGATTTACCAACGTTCCTGATCGACTGCCGCACAAGAAAGGGGCTGTCGGGATCGCCGGTCATTGCATATCGCTATGGCTTTGCGGATTACGCGGGTGGCGGCCTTATTGCGCTAGACAAGCCAGCCACGCGATTTCTCGGAATCTATGCCGGGCGGGTCAATCCAGACGCAGACTTAGGGATCGTCTGGAAAGCGACCGCGATCGCAGAACTCGTAAACTCCATAACGTGAGAGTCCTGGGGCTAGCCGCAAGGAAGTAAACGCGACCTTCGGATTTGGATCCTCTTAGCGCCCCACGTCCCGAACGGAGAAGGCTTCGCGGAAACCCAGCAATTCCGGGATAGGCGGTTTCTTTATGTTCCCGCCTGTTCTAACTTTGTCCACTCAATCGGTCCGCAATCGGTCCGAAGGATCACTCATCGAACGATGATGGGGCGGCTAGCGACAGAGCTGTGAAAAATTCTCCCACTGGACCTCTTTGCTGTATCGGCTCCTAACCATCTGGTTGCCGGCCATCGCGATGTCTTTCAGTCTGGTTTCATCTTCGAGCATCGCGCGAATAGAAGCCACTGCAGACTGTGCGTTGCCATAGGTTACAATGGTGGCGCCGTCGACCATTCCGTCGGGGTACTTGCCAGCGTCTGAAACCATCAGAGCTCCGCATCCCAGCGCTTCCCAGCAGCGCATGTTCCCTCGATCGGAACCGGCCATGTCAACAGCCCCGTTCAACACGATTTTTGCTTGCGACATTCCTCGATAAAGATCGCGACCGAAAACGGGCCGGCCGGAAACCGCGCGAATGCCCTCAGGACGCCGATGCTCATTCAGTGGCAAGAGCCGCCCCACAGGACTTTCAGCTAACCGGGTAAGGCGGGACCGGTCCAAGTGATAGACCACCCGAAAGTCCTTCCGAAGGTCGGAGACCGCCTCCAGGATCTCGGCGCGTTTGCGGTGATGGCGGCTATAGCCTCCAACGAATAAGATATCGATCGGTCGTTTGCCATTGTCAGCATAGCGATCCATCTCCGGATCGTGCCCCGGAGCAAAGTATTCTGCACGCCACCCCCGATCTCTATAGCTCTGCAGGATAGTCGGGAAATTGCATACAAGGAGATCATAAGCTCCGAAATCCAGATCGCCGGATGGCGCTGCTCGCCAAGCGATCGACTTCTTTACAGTCCCCGGTAATTGCTTGACGAAGTCGTTGCCGTAGCGGACAGGATCAAGATTATAAAAGACCTCCGTGCGATGGTGCTCGATCTGACAGAGCAGCACTTGCTCCAGCGTGGTATTGGTCGGCAGGCCTTGCTTAGTCGCCCAAAAGCGCTGAGTTATGACGTCATCGCCAGTTGTGAAGAACGTCTCACTGTCGCCATCGATGACAGGTTTCAGCAGATGGCAAGCCCCGAAGGAATCCGAAAGGAAAACCTGCAGTCTCTCAGAAAAAGAACTTGCCGATGACGCCAGCTTATTGAGTCTCCTCACATATGCGGGGTATAGGCCGAAGTTCTGAAAGACGCGCATTTTGATGACCGATCCATGACTCAAGAAAAGCCGCGTATCACCAAAACCGGCCTTTGGCGATAATGATCTTCGAAGCGGGATGATGAGGGCGAAAGAGTGTTTGCCAATCTTATACTGACTGCGAGGGAACGACTGTTTGCAGGCCTTGCAACGTCGGCCGCCAGGCGTGACGCCTTGATCGCCGCCTCGACAAAACTCGGCTCCGAAGGCAGGATTTTCAATATCCGGAACGACAAAACCGCAATCCAGGTCGGCGCCAATGGTATGATCCGCGGCGAACTGCTGACTTTCGGCTTCGGCGGTAGGATCGCGATCGGCGACTGGTTTTATCTCGGCCCGCTGTCGACCATATGGTCAGCAAGCGAGATCGTTATTGGCGACAGGGTCCTCATCTCCCATTCCGTTGCCATCCACGACAGTGACAGCCACCCTACCGATCCTCAGTTGCGTTTCGAACAGACGAAACAGATTCTCACCTCCGGTCATCCCCGAGAAAATCCTGGTGTAAAAACGAAGCCTGTCCACATCGGAAACGATGTGTGGATCGGCATGGGCGCCATAATTTTGAAGGGCGTGACAATTGGCGACCGCGCCATTATTGGTGCGCGAGCAATCGTTAAGACAAACGTCCCTCCTGATGGCTTTGTGCCATCCCCCACCAGCGAGCCAAATGCATGAAGAACCGCCTCCGCCGCAAGTTTCGAGATTTCATGTTTCAGACGCGACGGCTCGTTGGCCTGGAAAAACTGCTCATCATGCAGGGCGAAACTCGCGCGCATCAGATCGCACAACTGAGCGCCCTCGATACGCTTGCGGATGCCGAGTTCTCGGTCTTCTCGCAGTGGGGCGAAGATGGGATCATCTCTTGGCTTATCGATACCATCAAGCCGTCGGCAACCACGTTCGTCGAGTTCGGTGTCGAAGACTACCGGGAGAGCAACACTCGATTCTTGCTCGCTTCTCGATATTGGTCCGGGCTGATCATCGATGGCTCGGAGGCAAACATCGCTTCGATCCGCTCCGATGACGTCGCTTACAAATACGATCTGCAGACGCGCGCGGCCTTCATTGACAGGGACAATATCGAGAGCCTAATCGCCTCGGCCGGCTTCAAGGAAGACCTCGGGATCCTCAGCGTCGACATAGACGGTGTTGACTATTGGGTCCTCGAAAAAATCCCTCAGAGATCTGCGATCGTCATTGTCGAATACAACCAAGGCTTCGGCGAAGCTCCTCTGAGCGTGCCATATGACCCATCGTTTATCCGGCTGAAAAAACACTATTCCGGCATGTATTGGGGCGCTTCTCTGGCCGCCTTCAAACATCTGCTCGAAGGCAAAGGCTACGAATTTGTCGGCACCAATCGAGCCGGCACCAATGCATTCTTCATAGATGCGGCTTATTCCGATAAGATTTCTGGCAAGCTGAGACGCCGCCACGAATGGCCATGCCAAATGCGGGAAGTCCGCAATCCGGACGGGAGCCTCGCCTTCAAAACATATAGCGAGGCTAAAAATTTGTTAAATGGCCTACCGGTCGTGAACGTCACGACGGGCGAAACGGTCACTCTGTAGACGTCGCCTGATCACCGCCGGACCATCCGCCCACATCTTCATCCAGGCTACTGGCAACGATGTCTAAGACTCGGTGTAGAATTGGCTTCAGCGCCTCGACATCCCGCGCCTGCTCAATTTCTTTCCGCAGCTGCACGACTGTCGCCTTCTGTTGTTCAAGGGTTTGCATCTTGCCTCTACATCTTCTCTAGCCGGCAGCCATCAATACCGACGCCGATAGATTAATTTCAGTCCGCTGCGCGCGGTGCATCGAGCCGGAGTTTCTCTTCTCGCTCAGCGGCTTTGGCTCGCCAAGTTTGCGTCAGGGACATTTCAATTGCCATTAGCAACCATATAAACGCGTTTTTCACAGCGACCTCGGCTTGACTGGCGATTGGTCGTCCCTACCGCCTCCGAGAAGGAAAGGCAATTGACCAAAGATCTTATATTGCCGACAGTGAGAGAGACAAGTCATAGACCAAGGTGATATCCGCCGCATCCCGCAGCCCCTTATATGACGCATGCCGCAGCTTTCCGTCACGCGTCCAACCCCGATACTCGATCTCAGCAATCAGCTTCGGCTCGAGGAAGACCGCATTTCGCTTTCGCCCGGTGTCGACGGCCGGCTTGGCGATTTTCAGCTTGTCCATCTGCTGCCGGAGTTCACTCGCGGAGCGTTCGTTAAAGCCGGTTCCCACTCCCCCGACATAGACCAGCGCGCTCCCTTTGCGCGCGGCGAGCAGCAGCCGGCCGATGCTGCCGAACGATGCCGCCGACTTCTCATACCCGATGATCACAAAACCATCGCTCTGGATGCACTTGATCTTCAGCCAGTCGCCGAGGCGGCCGCTGCGATACGGGCTGTTGCGGTCTTTCGCGATGATGCCTTCCAGATCGTGTTCGCAGGCGATGCGCAGGAGCTTGTCCCCGTCCGCCTCGATCTCTTCTGACAATCGGATGGCTGCTTCGCCGCCGGCGGGCACCAGTCCCTCGAGGAGGTGGCGCCGCGAGGCCAGTTCGGTTCCGGTAAGGTCATGGCCGTCGAAATAGAGAAGGTCGAACGCCATCAGCACCGCTTCGCGAGAGGCATTTTTTCCACCCCGGCCGCCGAGCGACTGTTGAAGCCTGCCAAAGTCCGAGCGGCCCTGCTCGTCGAACACGACGGCCTCGCCGTCCAGTATCGCAGTGGAAACCGGAAGGCGTCTCGCCTCGGCAGCGATCGCCGGAAAGCGCTTGGTCCAGTCATGGCCGCCGCGGGTGATGACACGAACGCCTGATGGTTCGATGTGGACAGCCACCCGGTAGCCGTCCCATTTCACCTCGAAAGCCCACTGGGCGCCTTTCGGCGGCCGCGGCTTCAGCAGCGCCAGGCACGGATCGACGCGCGCCGGCATTGGGTCGAGGAGAAGGTTCGGCTGGGCGGGGTCACGCCGGCGGCGCGGCCGGCTGCGAAGCGGTGCATCGGCTTCACCGAGCAGCGGCTGGGGAGGCTTGCGAGGCGGCTTGATCATGCCGACACTTCAGCAGCAACAGCTTAAAAAGCAATTGACCCAGATTGATTATTAGGCCGACTGGGGCAATGTTCCAACACATGCCCACTCGATACCAACCTCTTTACAAATGGCGCGGTACCAAGATCGACGACCGCGACCAGCCGACGGATCTCGACTGGCTGGGCTATGACGAGGAAATAATCATCGGGAGGATTCGGATGGAGAGCGGCGGCCCGAAGAATGGCCAGTGGCAATGGAGCGGACTGGGCCCGCAGGTACGTCAAAGGCTGACGCCGCATCAAGGATTCGAAGCCGAACCGCGCGAAGCTATCCGAAAGGTCGAGGAATATTACCACAGGCTTATGCGACATAATGGCCTGCGCGGAAGCAAGGATGAGTGCTGAAGTGATCGTCAAGATCGATGAAGCCATACCGGTTTTTGACCTCTGCTGCGGCCTTGAGCCGCAAGCAGTGCACGGCCCAACCTCGATCATTTCCTGCACAGGCTGCGGAGAGAAAATCACCGTCGAAACGGCACCATTCTTTCGCAGCGCTGCCACGCAGCTGGAACATCAGACCTGGCGGGCGGCGGTCGCATGGAACGAGAAAAGGCGGCGCGTCGGTGGCGCCTAATTGATCTTCAGCCAGTGCCGGAGCGCTGCCACCGCGCCATCGCTCGCATAGGTGACGATCGCCCCCGTCGTGAGGCCCGCAAAGGCGATTAAACCCGAAATTCCATAGCCGATCGACTTCATCCGGCTCCACTCCGCGAGCGCGGGCACCACGGCCTCATGGTTGTTGTTGACGGTATCCTTTAGGGTCCTGACCTCCTCGCGCAGAGTTGCGTCCACGCCACTGCTGATCTCGACGACCTTATCCAGGAGATTGATCTGCCTCATCTGCTCATCGAGCCGCCGATGGATGACAGATCGGCTTTTGTGAGCATTTTCCTTCTCGTCATTCACCTCGTTGCGCAGGAGGCTGACATTCTCCTCTATGCCTGTCAGTCTGCCTTCGACGCGCCCGAGAGCGCGCAGGATATCGTCATTGGATGTCATCGATAGCTCGTCCTGCTGTGTAATTCGCGTCGTTCAACCGCCAGGCCCAAGCCGGCATTCGGACAGTAAAAATCCGCCCCGAGGAGAGGCCTTCGATGATGATTTTAGAGACTGCTAAGCCACTTACCCTTCCCCATAAATTGATGATCGGGCGGTGGGGCGACCTAAACAGCCCAGGCCTTAAGTGAGGATGCCAGGAATGTGCCCAGATCGGTGTACTGCAGTTCGTTCGGATGGTTGGCGTTGAACATCCAACCCAAGGCGTTCAAGGTCACCCAGTCTGTATATTTGTCATACTGGTCGATCATGGGCAGATCGTTTGTGGTGGCAAGGGTGCGAAGCGCCTGGCGGAACTGCTGCTGCACCGAATCCGCGATGATGTCCACGCGCGACGGGTTGCCGGTCATCAGCAATACATCGGCGCCTCCTGCCTTGGCGGCGTTGATGATCGACTGCATCTGCGTGGGGTATGTCGTGTTGTAGGATGACGGCGACAGCAGCGCGTTGTTGATCGTCAGGTCAATGAAGACAAGGTCAGCGTCGGCGCAGTGGTTCGTGACGGCATTCAGCGCTGACCAGGGGTTTGCCGTGCCGATCCAATCGGAAGTCTGCGACACGCAGTTGCCGAGGTTCCAGATGTCAATGGCCGGCGTCGTATCGTCCCATGCGCGAACGCCGATGACAAAGGCATTGCCCGACACCCGCTTGATGTTCAGCGTATGCAAGCCCTTCGCGCCGCAATCAATGATCGTCCGCCGGATAGAGCTCGCCCCAGACTGGTCAAGAACCGTTTCAGCGCCGCCGTCAACGTTGTAGGTGATTGAGCCGCCCGTGCTGATCGTCAACTCGATCAGCTCAAACTTCGTAATCTGGACGGTCGGCGCGTAGCTAAGAACGCTTGTGGTGTCAGTTGTGTTGGTGAACAGGACACCGCCGGCCGTCGTGGACGTCGACAAGATCCAGCCGGACGAGGCAGGGTTAAAGCCCGGCTTCACCGAATTGCGGTTTTCCGTAATCGTGACCGTGGTTGTGGTTATGCCAGAGCTTCCGACTTTATTTTCGTTGATTGCCGGGTTGCCAAGGCCGGTCAGCGCCGCCGCGAGTTTCGCCGGCCAGCCCTTCGGCATACAACCTACCCGGCCGTTGCCACCCGTGCCCGAGCCTTCGCCAAACGTCGTGCTGTCCCCGACGCAAACAAACTTGCCCCGGCCAGTCCCGCCGGCAACGCGCGCGAGCGCCGGTTTCGTTTTGCTGAACTGCGAGGTTTTGAAATTGAATTGGCCTGGCAGGGGCACAGGGCCGCCCCCACCCGCACTCACCTGTACATTGCCGATCCGCACCGACGAAAGCAGCTGCTCGCCGAGATAAAGTTTCGCGACATCCTTGTCGCCTATCTTGACCGGCATGGATCAGGCCCCCGGGATGACGTAGAGGATTGCCGGGTTCTTCGTCGCC
Source organism: Rhizobium sp. N324 (assembly GCF_001664485.1). Classification (NCBI taxonomy): domain Bacteria; kingdom Pseudomonadati; phylum Pseudomonadota; class Alphaproteobacteria; order Hyphomicrobiales; family Rhizobiaceae; genus Rhizobium; species Rhizobium sp. N324. The sequence goes on from NZ_CP013630.1 coordinate 3,782,754, forward strand.
AGCGCGTCGTATTGCGCCTGGCTGAGCATCACGACGGCCGCGAATACGGCGCCGGTACCGGCCATGCCGCTCGCATCGGCGCCGGCGATCGCACGCTCGAGGTCGAGGATGGTGGCGGAGCTTTCCCCGCCGGGATTTGCCTTCTTGAGCGCGAAGGCGGAAAGATCGGCCATGTCTGGATCTCCTCTGGCAATGGGGGATCGCTGCGCAGCCACCCGGCGGCGCAGGATCTCGTTCACTCGAAAGTTTCAGTTCGCCGCGTCGACCGCGGTTACGCACGCCGCACGCCGTGCCTCGCCGATGTTCCGGGCCGTGCGATCCTCAGACCAGTTGTCGAAGATCTCCTGCTGCGACATGTCCCGGTCTGGCTTCGGCGAAAGCGCCGGCGTTTCCTTCCGGCATTCCGGCGGCAGCACCGGCTTCACCACCTTGGTGATGACGAGGGGCGCCGGCCGGTCAGTCAGGGAGCATCCGGACACGATCGCGGGAAAGGCCAATAGCGCCACCATCAGGAAGGGCCGCATTTCGTTTCCTCAATTCCTCGAGCTGCTGGGAGGCGGCGTTGACGCGATCGCTCGCGTCCGCCTGGATCTGGATGACGGCGTTCGCCTGGTCGGCGATCTTCTTGTTCGCCTCGGCATTGGCCTTTTCGATCTTCGCCGTCCACTCGGCGTCGGAAAGCGCTTTGGCGGAGGATGCGGCGCCGTCGACCATGGAACGGATTTCGCGGATGGACAGGAAGACGAGGCCGGAGATGGCGAGCAGCAGAGCGAGAGCAGCCAAGCCGATCGAGATGGGTTTCGACAGGCCGAACATCAGATGCCGCTCACGCAGAGTTCGGCTTCGCCGATGCGTTGGGCATCGCCCATCTCACGCCGGCGCACCAGGCCTTGCACGACCTGACCGCCGGCTCGGTTCCATGCCGTCTGCCTCTCGCAAGCTTCCCGCCACCTTCCCTGCTTTGCCGCCTCCATGGCCTTGGAACGAACCATGCCGCCAACCCCGAAATTATAGGAACCGGAAAGCTGCGCCGCCTGCACGCTCACGGGGAAATGGACGTACTGCGGCACCTGCTTGGTCAGCGGCAGGTAATATTCGTTGAACAGATCCGCCTCGAGGAAGTCGTCGCATTCCTTTCGGCTGAACCTCATCCCCTTCTGGATCGGCTTTCCATTCAGCCTCGTCTTGCCGTAGCAGATGTCGTAGATCTTGGCGTAAGGGTCCCAATGGGCATCAAGCACAACGCCCTCCCAGGTGCTGATCAGCGCCTCTTTCGCCAGGATGACGGCCGGCGGGTGAATGGTCGGCGAGGTATCCTTAGTGCTCTGCCATCCGCCAGCTGCGGCAGCGATAAGAGCAGCCGCGATCGCAGTCTTCCCGCGTTTGGTCGCGACAATCTTATTGATCGGCATCGTCATTTTCCTTGAGTTTGCGCTGCTCCACGACCCGGCCAAACGGCGACAGCGCCAGGATGAGGATCAGCAGCCACCGAGGAAGATACCCGTCCAAAAAGGGAACGATGTACGGAAGGATACCGAGGAGGCCGGCGATGTAGACAGGCCAAAGGGCCAGCGACCACGTGAGTACGCGGCGCTTGTGCTTTACAAGGCGCATGGGGGGGGGTCCTGAGGGATTGGTAAGCGAGCCATCGTCGCTATCTGCGACGACGTTTTACCGCGGCTAGCTTATAAGAGGACGGAGTGATGAAATCATCGTTGGGACGGATCTCGTAGAGACGGCCGTTTTGGTAGGATGGACACCATCAGGGATGTCGGTCGTTGTCGCCCCTACCCATCCCGGCGCCAAATCGATGAGGGTGAGCTGGCTGTCGGCTGCGCAGATGTCTCGATAGTTCTGAGCGTATGCGGCCCAATTCACCCGATCAGAGACCGGATACAGGCCGCCGGCGACCGGCTGGTTCATGATCATCAGGCAGATTTTCACGTTCGGGTCATTGGCCCGAAGCTGCGATATCATGTTTAGATGGTTTGCCTGCGCTTGCGCGACCGAGATACTGCGCACGATATATGCATCATTCATGTTGTATTCTAGAACGACGATCTCCGGCCGCGTTCGCAGGGCGCGATAGAGGAACGTTAGTCCGATGGCGCTATCTGCCCCGTTCTCTCCGAAATTATAGATGCGCGCGGTCGACTGCTTGCCCTCACGCAATCCACGCTCGACCTGGCGCTGCCAGAGATTGTAGTAATCGCCTTGATAGGTCAGGCTGGTGCCGCAGGTGGCGATGCGAATTTCCTTACTCATCTTTTGCTCCTGCGATCCCAATAACCGACGGTTTGGACCGAGCTGTTCATGTTGCTCGCCGCATAGCCGACGACGCGGCCATTGACGTCTGTCATGACGATGCCACGATACCCCAGGGTGTCCGCGGCGGGCTTGACCCCCATGGTGTAAAAGCGACCCATGCTTGGATCTCCGCCATCGGGGTCCATAAGGCCAATTTCGCCGCCGCCGGTGTTGACCAGGATCAGCGCCTGAACTTCGCACTTGAAGCCGATCGGCGATTTCATGGTGATGACAGTGGAAGATGCACCAAGATTGCCGCTGTACTGATTCTCCATGACACCCCACGCACACCAGTCTTCTGTCTGTGTGTATGGGATGATGTTGGCGGAGCTATCGGTGAGAACACTCCACACGCGCCGGCTGGGCGCCAGCTCCCACCCTGCCGGATATGCCGGGTTCGTGAGCGACCCAGAGGCGAGAATATCGACGGCCCCGCTCGTCGGATTCTGCATCACATGAAGGTGGTACCATGTGCTGGCCGCGAGCGCGCCTTGGTCAAGTGCGCCATTGCCACTGCCGGCCGCCCAGTTTTGATCAAGGCGCTTCAGCATGCCCGCCGTTAACTTTATGTCGGCGTCGTCAAGTTGCGACCGACAAGACCCTGGCGCAATAACAATTCGTTTCGTCGGAACGGTCGGATCTCGCGACGTCTCGAGACCGACAAGATATTGCGGAGGCAGGCCGCTCTGCGTCATTGACGGCGGGATCTTCTGGACCATTGTTTATGCCTTTATTTCTTCAACAACGAGGGTTGCGGCAGACACGCCGCCCAAAAGGCGGCCAGCGGTTGAGCCGTTTAGACGAGCGGTCCCTGCCACAGCATCCGGCCCGACACGAACAGAGATTGTCACCGCGGTCGTGATGCCAGGAACGAAATCAACTTCGACACTCGACATAAACGCCTGATCTGCCGACACAACGGTAACGCCTACAGCGTTTCGGGCATCGGCCGCCGTTCCGTTGATGCTTGTTCCTGTGGCGAATATCGCGGCTATCACAGTGCCGGCCGCACTCCGCGAAACCTGCCCTCTAAAGCGACACCGGAGTTTATTGGTTGTCGATTTAGGCGTGATGGTAAGTGTGAGAATTTCCGTTCCCTCAGTGATTTGAGGTGCCGTGTCGTCTCTTGGGATAACCGTCGTTAGCGTGGCATTGGCGGCATACGAGGCACTGGCACTATCGACGACGGAGCCAGTGGGCATCTGCGCGTTCGTTATAGCGACGCCACTGGCCGCCGCCCCGATTTTCGTCCGGATTGCCGCCGCATCGGCGGCCGACATCTTCGCCGCCGTGACGGCGTCCGCGCCAAGTTTCACTGTGGTCACGGAGCCGTCGCTTGGGCTTCCTACATCCACCTTGTTGCCAAAACGAACGTCAATCTCGACGCCATTTGGTACTGGCGCGCCTGAAATTCTCAGATAGGGGTCGCCGCTGACGTGCTGGAGTGTATAGGCGGAAATCGGCTGCCACACCCCGCCGACGTTGACGAACATGTTGTTGGCGCTGCCCGGGTCAACAGAAAGCTCGAAATCGGTCGTGGCGCCATCGCCCGTGAAGCTGTTTTGCACGAAGTTGTTTTTTGCCAGGTCCGCCCAGTCTGCCGCTTCTGCCGCTGCAGCCTCCGCGCGATCGGCCGCATCTTCCGCAGCGGCGATGATGGCAGACGTCACCTGATCACTGACAAGGCGGAAGGTAGATCCCGAGATCACGCCGAGGAGTTGCATGCCGGCGATGAGCCCTCCGGCGAGCACGTCGTTTCCGCTGTTGGTCTTCACGGTCAACGAAGAGCCGCCATTGAAGGACACAGTCACCGGAGATCCCGTGTTCGCTTCGAAGACGCCAAGGATGATCAATGCCGACTGGCTGACGGGGATGCTGCTTGCCGCTTGGATCGCGTTCGGTGTCCCAGACCCCATGTCTGTCGCAACGATGAATGAATAGGGCAAGTCTGCGAGCCACGTCCACGAACCCGAGTTCGCCGCCCCATTCTTTCGGTAGATTCCGTTATAGGAAGCGGTCGGATCGCCGATAACCCACGCCATCGTATTAGGTGGCTGCGAGAGATCTCCGTACAGTGCCGCTCGCGTTGCATAGACCTTCCCACCGCTGGCGAGGAAAGCGTCGATCGAGCCCTCGACCCACGTGCCCCATTCACGAATTTGCTCCTTGTCCGGCTGAAGCGGATTGGACGAAGGGCCATCAGCCCAGATTTGCACGGCCTTCATCGGCATTGAAACGCTTCCTTCTCAAGTAACAGTAAAAGCACCCGTTGGCGTTCGCGTACCCTCGATGCCCGAAGCATTCACTGACGCGACCCAGGCATAATAGGTGCCGGCCGGCCGAGAGATTGTTCGGGAATAGGTTCCGTTGGGTGCGCCCGCCAAGGTCGGGCTGTTGAATGTCGCGGTCGCCGGGTTGTTGACCGCATTGTAATAGACGCGCCCAGCTGCATAGAGGCTGCTGTTTGGCGCGGTCCAGTTGATCGTCACTTCGCCGGGAACGCCGGTTATAACAGCGCCGATCGTGGGTGCCGGCGGAGCGGTCGGATTGACGGTCGAGAAGACTGCTTCCGTCGCCGACCAGTCGGAGTATTTGCCTTTTGCGGAAATGAACGCCGCCTGGACGTCAAGCCACTGGTCACCGGGCACGACATCCGTGGCACAGACGATGAATCCACCGGATGCGTCGACGTTGACGATCGTCTTCTCGACCCAGCCTCCGGGGCCGCCCCCGCCACCCGTATCCTGCACACGGTAGCGAACAGCAGGCGTCAGGCTGCTGTCGCCGGGGTCGACGATCGAAACGTTCAGATAGACAGATCCACCGGAAGCGACGGCTACCGCCGAATTGATGACCGGCGTCGGGATGTTCGCCGCGTTCGGCTTTGGCGGAGCGGACGGTTTCTGACCTTCCAGTGCGGTCGACCACTGGTCGATGTTGTCCGGGTGTTGCAACACCTCGAGGCTGAAGCCCCCGCGCATGAGGTCGAGAACCGCGCGGCGGTTTTCGATGATCTTGCCGTCGAGCCTCGGCAGCCGGTTCGGGGTCTCCAACCTGATCCAACGGCTGTAGACGGCATTGATGCCGGAAAGGCTGACATTCAGCGACCCCCTCACTTTTTGCAGGATACGCTGCCATTCGCGCCAGCCGAGGCGACGCGCCTGTCGCCAGTTCGTCACCCATTGATAGTTAGCGTCCTCCGCAAGAACCCGCCCCGCAAGAAGCTGCCGATCTTCATCCTCGAAAAAGTCAGTGTCCGAGGTGGAATAACCAACGTCGGGATAGTTGAATTTCGGGACGAGGCGGTTGATCTCTTCCTCGAAGAGAACGTCGTATTGGATGCGATGACCGACGATGTCGTCATCTGTTAGCGTAACGACACGGCTTTCACGGAACTTTCCGGACGTGAATAATAATGCCCCGTCGCCGCGCTCACAGAGCCAGCCGTCGCATGTCGCCAGGATCGCATTGGTCCCGACCTTCGGTTCTCTCTCCGTCGTGTCCCAGCCACTGCATTCGTATCGCTTTTCGACGCCGCCACCCGCGATCGTGACGAGCTCGTCACATACGTTCGCTTCCTCGATCCACATGTCGAGCACTGGCAGGATTGCTTTCCGATAGTCCCGCCGGTGGCCAAACTCGCTGAAGCACCAGTGCCAGGCGAGCTGCAACGCAGGATTCTTGGAAAAACCCCAGGTGCCCGGCAGGTCTGGATCTTGGGCCGGGTCGCGAAAATCCCAGACATGCGCTCCGCTCACTTCAACGGATAGCCGCGGGATGTTGAAGGGAAAAGCGGTGCTGAAGTCCTTTGCCTTCGGCGTGAAGGCCTTCATTGCAATCGACGCCTGGCCATCACCTCGATGATTGTTCGTCCATATTCCGGAGCTGGCGAATGCGTCTACTATTGGCGAATACGGCGTCTCCGGGTTTGCCCCGAGGCGTGACAAAAGCTGCACCAGATTGGAACCGTAACGGCCGCCTTCCAGCGCCTGCACGTAGCCGGACACGTCGAGCGTCACCTCGTCGTCATGCAGGTAGAAACGATTATAGGAGTGGACTGGGTGCCCCGCCATCGCCTGAACGGCGTAGAGAGCCGCGCCAAGTGCTTCCCAAAGCATATATGCGCCTGCCATGCGCGTCGTACCGATCACCCAGTGGCGCGGCGGAACCGACTGTGTCATCGGAGCCTTGCCGTCTTCGGGCTTCGGCGGCTTCGGCGCCATGGCCGCCTGGATACCGACGGTGATCGCCGTGGTAACCAGCGCCGTCGTCAGGCTGCCGAGGACACCAGCAGTCGTCGCTCCAGCCGATCGCCGTGAAAAAAGACGTGAAGAGCGGCGTAAAAATCGGATCGCGTCGCGCCAGTGGATAATGCGTCGTCGTGTTGCGAAGCCGCCCTTCCCAGATGTCTCGCTGGAAAGCCAATGCATAGTTCGCGCAATAGAAGCGTTCGTCGGAAATCACCGCGGCCACCTCCAGCAGGCCACGAGTTGCGCCTTGCGATGGGCAATTCCGCCGGGTCCGGCAGGACCTAGAACCGACCAGAGCGGGCCGAAGCAGAGCGCGGAGACATCGCGCTCGATCGGATCCTCGCCTTCGAAGTCGACCAGCGTGCGGATCACAGCCATGTCGCCGGTCGTCGGCTGCTGGACGCGTCGCCAGCCCTGATCAGTCAGGATTGGCCCTACGAGCAACGCAAGGCCGCCAGCCGCATCGATCAGAGCGTGAGCCCCTTCAGCACTGTTATAGGTGCCCCGGAAAGCTTCGGCCGGGTCGCGGCCGGTGAGCGCAAGCCCATAGCTGCCGCACCAGGTCGTGCAGTCTTCGCCGCCGACGCCACCCCAGCAGAACCGGACGCGCCTTTCGATATAATCCCTGATCAACATTACGCCCTAAAAGTTCGGCCACGCCGGCTGCACGCCGCGCGAATATCGGATTGTGTTGTTGCAGAAGTCGTCGGTCGCCGAGACGGCGTGCTGCTGGGCCGACGACCACAAGGCCCGAGATGGGCGGCTGCGCATGTTCTCTCCAGCGACAACGGAAAGCGAAAGCGAAAGCGTCGGCTGCTCGCGCCCGGAAACGACGGGCATGGACTCGGCCGTGCGGGCGGCAATCCCCTGCCAGAGCGGAATGATATCCGTCATCGGCTGATAGTAATCGTCGAGCGTCGTGATCCCGACGTGCACGAGCGCACCGCGCACCTCAGGGATGGAGTCGATCAGCCGGGAACCCGACGCTGGGTCGACGCCCGACATCGTAAATTCCACCGCATCCGAAGTGCCGTTCAGCAGGATTTCCAGCGACGGCAGACCGACGAGCCGGCCAGCGCCGAGATAGACAGTCCCGTCAGTATCGATGCTGTCGAAGCGGGCCGGGATGTCATGCACGCCGAACCAGATGTGCAATGACGGGTCCGTCGCCACTCGCATGAAGAGGCCCAGCAGCGCGCTCGATCGGAGCCGCTCCAACACCATCGACGGCACGTAGTTCACGTCATAAGCCATGTCAGAACGCCTCGTCGAATGTCAGCGTCGGCCGCATCAGCCAGAAACCCTCGACATCAGACAGGATCTTCGTGCCTAGAGAGAGTTTCGCGGCAAAGCGCGGCCGGGCGAATTCAACACGCGTTCCAGCCGATACGGCTTCACGCAACGCCGGACCGATGGCGAGTTGATAGTCCCTGTAGGCAAAGGCAGTCCCCTCGATGGTCTCGCTGCCTTCTCCGGATGTCGTGATGACGTCCCAATAGCGGTAGGCACGCCAACCCTTGGCGGTCGCGTGATAGATCGAAAACCAGTCCGACCACCGAAGGCGGCGCGAGGCACCGTAGACCCGCATCTGCAGCACGCCGGCGCCCTGAGGTGCCGCTTGCGTGATCGCGCCCCAGACCGTCGCCTGGCTATAGCCTGACGTATCCGAGAAATGGGAGCCGTCCGAATGCGGAATGCCGCCGATGATCGGCTGCGGCCAGCGCCCGAATGTCGGAAACGGCCCCTGCCAATCGGTCTTGAGCGGCACGTCGACGAAGCGGAACGAACCATTCAGCCGCGCCGCAAGCCAGGTGACATATTCATGCTCTTCGGGCGCCTGCACGAAACAGCCGCCATAGGTGGCGGTCAGGAAGCCGCCACCCGAGATTTCCATCGTTTTTTCCTGGCCATTGCCGTTCCGGCCGCCGCCGATCGCATTGCCGTCGACGTCGAACGCCATGCGCTGCGGCTTCAGGAAATCGATATCCAGAAGGGGAAGACTGAGGAAGCTCACGGTCAGGCCCTGCGCCAAGCATAATGCTGCTGCTGGGAGCCGAAGCCGGAGCGCTCCATCTCCTTGTTGTAGCTGTCCAACCCAGCGGCGACCCCCTGCTCGACAAGGGTGCGAACATGGTCATCTCCATTGGCGCCCTGAATGTTGACGTTCAGGGGAACCGGCCCGCGCTGGCTGCTTCCGCCGCGGTTTCCGTTCGCTGCCATCATGTTTTCCGTCCTGTGGTTCGGAACGACCTGGCTGCCGCGCGGCAGGTTCACCAGCTCGCGCCCGCGCTCGCCAACGATCGCGAGGCCGCCCGGCGCGAATTCCGTGCCGTCCGCAAAGAGACCGGTGATCTTGCCCGAGGCTGCAAGCGCAGCCTGGCCTCCAACCGGCTTGAAGCCGCCGAAGAGGCCGCTGAGGAAACCGAACAGGCCGCCTCCTCCGCCACCAGCCGAAGCTGTCGGGGCGGCCGGAAAGAACGAAGACGAGAGCGACTGGCCGATTTTGCCGATACCTCCGCCGAAAGTGTCGAGACCTTTCGTTGCGGCGCCGGCCGAGCTTGCGAGCTTGTTAACGGCATCAGCGGCACCGCCCATATTGCCGCCGGTACCGATGCCATCCCACTTCCCGACACCGACCTTGGCCGCGCCATACCAGGAGCTCCAGCCGCTTTTAGCCGCGTGGTCTAGCGCGAAATCCACTCCGGCAGGGCCGTTGGCAGCAAGCCTTGGGTCTAGACCTGTTTTTGCCATGAACTGGTTTCCCAGACCGCCATTCATATAGAGTTGGTAAGGCCCGAACGACTCTTCGCGCACGCCATTTTTCATGTAACTCGACTGAAGGTTCCAGCTGTTCAGACCACCTTCGGACCGCGCCACCTTCAGAGCGGTGTCCGGGTCGATGCCACGCTTGAGGGCCGCCTGCGCGATGTAGGAGCCGACGTCGCCGAGCGGACCGCGCGTTACCGGAACGACAGGTGCCTTGCCGATATTGTCGTTGGCCGCGCCGAGGACACTTCCAGCCAAACCCACGCCGGCGCCGGCGAGACCACTGGCGCCGCCCGCCGTTCCCGTGCCGCTGAACAGCTTGCTGAAAATGATATTGATCACCCGCTCGAAAGCCTGGTCGCCGGCCTTGGTTATGGCATTGAGGAACGAATTCAGCAGAGCTTTACCTGCAGCTTCGCCGACCTTGCCGCCGCTGCTGACCAGTTGCTGCCGAAAATCGGTGACGAAGCCGGTCACCGCCTGCTTCATCTCGGACGCCTGCTGGTTCTGCCGCATCTGCAGCGCAAGCGGCGAATTCAGGTCGACCGGCAGTCCGGCGCCGCGCTGCCGCGAGGCGATCTGCTGATCTCCGGACGAACGGAAGATCTGCTCACGCTCGAACGAAAGGTCAGCATTGAGGCGCACCTTGGCCGCTTCCGTCGCCGCTCTGGCATAGGCCTCCGAAAGCTTCTCGATCTCGGCACGCTGATCGGCGGTGACAGTCCTGCCCTTGTCCTGCGCCTGCTGGAGCAATTCGAGCTCCATCCGCATCTTCTGCGCCGCGATACCCGCCTCGCCCGCGGTCGCCGCCTCGAGCTTCATCTGCTCGATGCGATCGTTGGCGCTCTTGACCAGATCGCGATAAGCCTCCGCCGCCGATTTCCCGGCCTTCTCTTCGCCCGGCAGCCCTTCCAGTTCGACGTTTGGCCGCTGCAGGGGAACCGGCACACCGACCCGGGCGCCATCACCGTTGATCACGGTCGGGTTCTGGTTATCCAGCCGGCGCTGCGCCTCACGCTGGGCCGCCAGCACGCGGCGACGTGACTCCTCGTCGAGGACGCCGTTGACGACGGGCACTGCAGCCATGGCACGCCCTGCCGCCTCGTCGGCCGGCGAAGCCGCGGCGGCTCCGACCTTGCGCAACTCCTCGAGCGCCTTGCTGAGTTCGTTGATCTGGCCAATCTGGCCGGATGCCGCCGGCCCGACCAGCCCAAGGCCTTCGCGCAGCTTCTGCAGCGCGATATCGGTCAAGCTGAGGTTGGCGTTGAGTTCCTTCACCTTGTCCGAGAGCGGATTGGTGGCGAGGAGATCGCGGGTTTTCTGAATGCCTGTGATGCTGTCTGGCACTTGCGTGAAGCGACCGATGCGCGGATCCGAGAAGCCCTGTCGCTCAAGGTCCATATTCGTCGTCACCTGCTGGGCGATCGCGCTCTTAAGGCGAAGCGAGGCGATCTCCAGCTCGGACTGCGCAACGGCCCGCGCAGCCTCCTGCCGCTTCAGCTCCAGCTCCAGCAGCGCGCGCTTGGCCTCATATTCCCGCTCGGTGCCGGCAACGATCGCGGCCGACGCCGCACTTTGCGTGCGGGCAGTCGTGTTCAACGCCTGCGCATATTCGGACTGGAGCTTCTGCAGCTCGCCGAGCTGCGACTGAACGGCGCCCATCGGCGCGGCCTGCGCCGCCAGGGATTTCGTGGTCTCGTCGACAGCCAACCGGGCTTCGACCGTGTTGGCGGCAAACAGCTTGAAGGCACCATAGGCCAGGGCGCCGGCTGCCGCGAACGGAAGAACATAGCGGGTTGCCGCGGCTATGATCGCGCCGAGATCCTTGAGGAGGGCGTTGACGCCGCCATTGCCGCCATAGATGCCGACAATCTGCGATCCCTGCTGCAGGAGAACCGTGGTGAGCGGCATGCCACCGTAGAGCGACACACCGATATCCTGAACCTGCGCGCCAAGGTTCTGCCGCCGGAATTGCGCTTGGTTGTCGTTGGCGCCGCCGGGAGATGGCCTGTTCTGGTTAGCCGGCACCACCCTCGCCTGCTGCTCGAAGCGGGTGTTCGCCTCCTGCACCGCCTTGGAAAGCTCAAGCTGTCCACGTTCGGCGACCTTGGCCGCATCGGCCATCATCCCATATTTGCGATAGATGCCATCGAGGATGGCCGAAGCCTGCGTCATCTCGATCTTGCCGAGTTCGACGCCGCGTGTCAGCTGATTGACCGCCTGATTGAAGCGCTGCGTGGTCGCATAGCCGTCGACATACTGGCGAGATAGCTTCGCCAATACGTTGGTGGCGGCGCTGATCTTCTGGTCGTTTTCCGTGAAGCTGTCACCGAGGCCCTTGCCGGATTGCTTCATGCGGTCGTCGGCAGCAGCCTTCTGCTGGGCGCCAGCAGTGTATTTGCTCGCATCCATCTCTGCCGAGACGCGCAGCGTACGGATTTCGACATTAGCCAAGGGAAAGCCTCTTTGCGGATGGCAGCGCGGCCCTATCGCCGCGCTTCCTTGCTTTTGCGCTCGGCTTCGGCGGCCTCTGCGCGTTCTCGCTGGATCTTCAGCCACTCGCCGTCGATCGCGTTCATGAAGATGTGGAACCGCTTCAGCCGATCCCCTGCGATGCTGTGATCGCGGGCGTATTGGCTGAGGGCCGAATAGTAGATCGGCCCCTCGCCGCCCATCGCACCGTAGAACCGGTCATACTGCAGGGCATCGAAAGCCTCGAAATACATGGCATGCCAGGCCTGAGGCTCGAAGTTGCCATGCTCGGCAGACCGGCGGGGCCGCAGCCATTCCTTGTCCGGCTCTTGCTCGAACAGCTCTTCCAGCCATTCGAGCATCTCTGGCGAAGCCTTCGGCCCGCTTACGCGGCTGCGGAAGGCTTTCCGGAGTTTTTTGCTTCGGCCTCGACAAACTCGACATTCACCTCGGAGATCTTGCCGGCGCACCACTCTACCGCGGCGACAATGTTGCGGTATTCAGGATCACCGAGCACTTCCCTCGCCGCTTCCGGGGTATAGGCGACATCGAGGCCGCGCCAGCCGTGCAGCAGGTGCTCGGCGTAGAGCTTGCCCAGCTCCACCTTCATATCCAGCTTGGCGGGGGCAGCCTCGCCCGGCTTCGGCTTTGCCTGGCTGGCCTGCCGCGCGATGCGCATCAGCAGGTCGTCGCGCGCCGCTTGGTAGGCCGGCAGATGCAGTGAAGAGACGTTGAATTCCACACCCGGCCAATCCGGGAATGGGATCCAGTCACCATCGGCCTCGCGTTTCAGATCCGCCTTCAGCGAGGCGAGCTTCACAACAGACATAGGGACTCCATTCAGGGGGCTTCGGGAAAGGCGAGCGGCGGACGGCCCCGAATTCGTCCGCCGCCCATACCGCCGGCGCAGGGAGGAAGCGCCGGCGATCTCGGTTATGCAGGATCGCGCGTGATGGTGATCGAGCCGGCCGCCGTCGCGTCGAAATAGGACTGGAATGGGATATCGATCATCACCGCCTGGCCATTGCCGCCGACGACCGGGCCGCCGTCGAGGAATTTGGTCTTTGCGAGCGCGATCTCGTAAGAGTTGCCGAGTTCGTCGAGCAGCGTCGTGGAAATGCCGATATCGTCATGGTCGAGGATGGCGGTATAGGCGTCCATGTTCTCGAAGTATGTCGTCAGCGAGCCGGTCAGCTCGAAGCGGCCGAGACCGTGCGAATAGGGCTCATAGGCGCCGACAACATCGTTCTGATAGATGTTGTTGGTGATGTTGAGCGTCATCGCCTGCACCTTTGGTGCATTGGTGAGGCCGGTGAAGCTGAGGTCCGACACGTTGAGGCCGGCATTCAGTACCGGCGTCGTCGTCGCCGGCGTATAGGTCGCGCCGGTCAGAATGGCGCTTGTCGGCGTCGGCGAACGGATGCCCATGATGCCCCAGTTCGCCTGCACCGACTGACGCGCCCTGAGCGTCAGGGCCAAGGTATTCAGGCGGACCGCCTGGAAGCGCACGAAGGTATCGGTCGCGCCCTGCTCGTAGAAAAATTCAAGGGTTCCCGCCTGCTGCAGGATGCCGTTCTTCAGCACGTCGCTCGACCAGGTCGAGCAGAGCAGGCGCTGCAGCCATGTGTCGAAAGTGCCGTAGGAAAGGAACGTGTTGATCGTCCCCTGCACCGACCGGCCGACGTCGACGATCGACGCCACGTTGCGGTCGGCGCGGATCTCGTTCGGAATGTCTGTCTGCTTCGAGATGCGCACGTCGGACGAGACGTAACGCATGATCTGGAAAACAGGGCTTGCGGGCGTCGTGCCGATCGTTACTTCCGAGACATCGGCAAGGCGCACCTGACTGCCGTCAGCTACCGTCATTGAAGGCTCCATAGCGGATTTGCCACGTCATCAGACGTTGGCGGCGTGCTTGCCCAAGGCACGGGTAAGGCGACCGGCAAAGCCGGAATGTTAGGGGCTCAAATTCGTGTAGTCGCGCCGGTACCAGCCGATCGTCGCGGTGAAAGCCCAGTAGTTCGGGAAGTCTCGCCCGGGCTCGCCGGCGCCGAGCGACATGGTCGGCATGAACAGCGCCTCGCCGGTGACCGCGTCGACGACGATCGGCTGTTCGCGAAACAGGTTGGTCAAAGCCTTCGCCCAGCTGCGCGCCTGGCGGCTGCCGTCGCCCGACGCCGTCATGACGTGCAGATATGTCGCCCCGCGCTCCAGCCACTGATTTGCCTGCGGAGCGCCGAAAGTCTCCTGGTCGAGCACGTCGCCGACGATCTCGACATAGACGAACGGCAGGCCGGCATCGATCAGCCCCTGCGCGAACTCGTTTTCGAAGACGAGCCCTGTGGCCGTCCAGGCGTCGCGCAACCGCAGTTCGAACGCGTCATAGACTTCGACGGATGCCATCAGCTTAGACTCTGGTTGATTACGACGGCCGGATAAGTGATCGGCATGCCGCCCTGCCGGTCCTTCCGCCGCCCCTGGGCACGCTTGAGAACGTAAGGCATGCCGGCATGCACGCCGGCGCGGACATCCAGCCACTTCGTCTCAAACACGAAGGCCGCCGAATTGCGCCCCTCATTGCCGAAGCGTGACGCGAGCGCCCGCTTCGTCCCGTCGAAGATCGAATAGCGCTTGGCGCCGAGCAGCCCGTTTTCCGCCTTGCGGACATAGGGCTGGAAATTGGTGATGATGACCTCGGCATCGGGGCCGATGCTATCGTAGTCGATAACTTCGCGCTGGTTCGCCAGCACGATGAAGCTGCCGCGGAACCGTCCACTCTTGACCGGCGATCGGCGACGCAGCTCGTCGAGTGCGAAGGTGATGATCGGCTCCCAGAGCGAGAATTCATAAATGATCGGTCCCGGCGCCTGGACAGTCTCTTCAGGCGCACCCTGCCGGCCGTTCACATAGCGCTCATAGGTCCCGCTCGCCCGCCCGCCGGAGATCACCTCCCGCACGCTATCCTTGGCAAATTTGGCGAGCATGGCATTGATCGCCGCCGGCTCCAGATCCGCCGTCGCCAGCTTCAGCTCGCGATCGAAGAAATCGACCCCAGCCATCAGCCGGCCACCACCATGTCGGTCCGCACCCAGACATTCGCGACGAAGATCGGCTTGGATGCCCTCACCTGCCGTTGACGCCCCTGGATAAGGGCAAAATCCGTTTCCTTCGGTATGCGGGGATCGACGTCGCTGGTCACGCCGCCGGCATAGGCGCCGCCCGGCCACTGGGCTGCCAGGATCTGGGTCGGCGAGATGATCACAACAAGATCGCGCTGCGTGATCGTTCCGACGATCTCGTCGGCCGACACTGCTCGCACGGCTGCCCGGCACTTCACGTCGATATTGATGACGTTCGCGCCACTGCCGACGGTCCGGCGCAGCACGATATCCTCGCCGGCGCGGACAAGTGCATTATCCAACGCTAGGATTTCCGCCGTCACCGCGCCACCATCCGCAAATCGAGCGTGGTATTGCCGGCATAGGTGCCGACACTGCTCAACTGGGCGCGCATCTTCGGCCCGAGAAGTCCATCATTGACGCCCTCGACCGAGAGGGCCGCATAGGCCGCCGCAGCCTTGGCGCTGAGGCCGGAGAGGTTGGCATATTTGACTGCACTCGCAGCGGCGAAATCGAACCGCGCCACATCGAACCAGGTCGTGCCGCCGTCAAACGAGGTCTGAACGACGGCGGATATGCTTGTTCCCCCCGACCCCCACCGCAGCTGCGCGACAAGCGTGCAGGCGAGCATACCCTCGAGACTGTCGATGGCCTCGCCAGCAAAACTGGGGAGCGCCGTCGTGATCTGCCCTGCGAAAAGAGTATAGCTGTTCGGATTGTCCATCACTGCACCACCGGTTGACGATAGTTGTCGAGGATGTCGGCAACGTCGGGCGGCATGTTGCCGGCGTCGCTTCCGGTCGCGATCCAATAGCTGACATCGCGCACGCCTGGGATATTTTCCGACCGCAGGAACGGGTCGCGGCCGCGCGCCATATACCGCGCCTTGACCATGCGGATCGCCGCGTCCTGCACATCAGCGGGTATCGACGAATAGCCTGCGGTATAGGTGAACGAGAGCGGCCATGCCTGCCATTCCCTTGGATAGGCATTCGTATCGATGCGCGTGGCGATGCCCGTCTTCGCGTCGACGCGAAAATCGGTGCCTGACGTCAGAGCATCCCCATTCTCGGTCACAGTTACATCCCCTGACAGCGGCCAGCGAGAGAGTTGGATATCGGAAAGCGAGCCGGCGACCTGGAAGGCGTAGAATTCACGGTCCGGCCAGATCTCATCCTTCACCGTCTCCTGCACGAAGGTCCGGTTGCAATATTGCGCGATCGCCAGAGAGGCCCCCGCGAGATAACGCTTGAGCACTGCATCGTCGCCACCGCCGGTGAGGCCGAGCTCGGCCTTCACGTCCGACAGCGTGACGAGGTCCGCGCTACTGGCCGGAGTCAGCACGGTTGTGATGATACGAAAGCCCATGGTTCAGGCCGCCTGGTCCGTCGCGATGTCGACGTCCAGCCGCGTCGCGCCGGCATAAGTGCCGACCGAAACGACCTTGAGACGGAACTGCGAACCGAGAATTCCGTCGACGGCGGTGTTTGCAGCCAGAGATCCATCGGTCGGGACAGCAGCGGTTGTTTTCGCTGTCAGGGCAGAAAGATTGAAGATCTTCGTCGCAGCGCTGGTGGTGAAATTGAATTCGGCGATATCGATCCAGGTGGCGCCACCATCAAGCGAAGTCTGGACATAGGCGTCGACGGACGTGCCGCCCGAGCCATAGGCGAACTTCGCCTGGATAGCCAGGTTGCTGGGCGCGCCGTTGAACTTGGCGACATCGGATACCAGCGACGCAGCGGCTGCAATTTGACGGCCGAAGAGGTTCATGCCTGCGATCCCTTCGTTTTGTAGCCCTGCTTGCCGCCACCGGCACGCATCGAGCGATCTTCGTATTTCTCACCGGCCGGATTGAAGGGCCGAAGATCCTTGGCCTCGCCATTTTCCACCAGGCTGCGCGCCAGCTTGTCGTCGACATGGATGTCGTCGCCATCACGCCAGGGCCGCATGTCCTGCGTCAAAGTCACGGTTTTCACGAGAGCACCTCCTGCACGGAACCTCTGTAATTGAACGAACCGACATGCCCGAGCACGATCGACGGATCGACCCAAACCTCTTCACCGATGGCGCGCCATCGGTCGCAGAAGACGTAGTCCTCGCCTGTCTCGTCGCCGGGAACGCCAGGATGGCCCTGGCGGAAGAATTCGAAATAGAACGGCCTGATATCATCCGACCAATCGGACGGCGCCTTAAGCTGCCATTCCGGATGAGCATCGACCAATCGTTCGAAGACGATCTTGTTGATCAACATGAACGCGGCACCGAACCCGCCGACCTCGACGGCGCCCATGTCATCGGTCCGCAACGGATCCGCCATGTCGGGCGGAACGCGCATGCACCAGACGCGAGGATCGCTGTTGGGCTTTTGGACCCGTTGACGTCCGACGCCGCCAATCAGCGGCTTGTCGGAACCGAGCAGGCGCAGCACGGCGGTGGGCGACCACTCCATGTCGTCGTCGATGAAAATCATGTCCGTGTAGTCGGAAGCCAGAAAGTAGGCCACGAGCTCATTGCGCGCCTTGTGCACGATCGAGCTGCCGACGACGAACTGGAAAGTGCAGCGGATACCGTGATCACGCAGCGTCAGGACGGTCGAAAGCATGCTGGCAGTGTATTCCCAAGCCGGGTTGCGGGCGATGGGCGTACAGATCATGAGGGAGCGGGATTTCGCCCGCTCCATCCGCGCAGCGGCATCAGGATGCAAGTCTTCGGGGCTTTGCATCGTGAGACCTTAGTTCGGGAGGCGATCGAAGCCGCCGAAGAAGCCGGCGGCGCGGGCGACGGCTGTGTCAGTCTGTGTCGCCGAAAGATCCGTCGCGAAGTTGAAACGGACATAGCGGCGAGCACTGCCGAGGTCGATATTGGCCTGCAGCTGGCCTGCCAGTGCCGACGCAGCCGTCGAGCCCGTACCGACCACGGCGTAGGTTGCGGTGGCATAGTCCGACCAGTTGGTGCCGTCGACCGAATCCTGCACGGCGTAGCCGAAGGATACAGTCTTGCCCGTGGCAAGCGTCGCATCCCAGAGGACAGCAAATACGGCGGAGCCAGGCATTGAACTGCCGACAAAGCCCATACGGTCGATGGTGATACCGGTCGTGGTGGTGGAGTCGCCCGCGCCGGCGGCCGTGGCGGCAGCTGCTGCGGACAAGCGACGGAGAGAGCCAAGCTCCCCGATATTATGCTGCGTGACGATCGTCGAAGTCATTGAGGAAATTCCTTCTGGAATGGAGGGGTGGAACCCGGCGGGCCGAAGCCCGCCGCGCTATGCACCGGCGCCGACGCGCCTAGCTGATGGCCGGAGCCCAGCGGACGAACTGGATCACAGCGACGGCCGCGTCGTGGCGCATCTGGTGATCGTGCTCGGCGATCGCGCGAATGATCGTCTGGTCGTTCTGGACGGCCGAGATCGTCGCGCCGTTTTCGTCGACATAAGACCCTTCGCGGAAGACGGCCAATTCGAGCTGCATCGAATCCAGGATGATGTCTTCGGTCATCTCCACCAGGAAGACGAAGGAGCAATCCGTCTGCGAGCCGTCGGCATTGTACAGATTGACCGGGACCTGCGTCGTCTTCTTGAACGGATAGCCGAGCAGCGTGCCGCGCGACAGCTCGTCGCGGTAGACGTAGACGCCAAGCGAGTTCTGCACGTTGTTCAGGTAGTTCCAGGAACGCGGGTGCATGAACCAGCAGCGCTTGCTGTCGGGAACGTTCGCCGTGTCGAGCTTGTTCACAGCACCGCCGAGCTCGGCCGCCACTGTGGCCAGCGTGTAGGTCGAGGTGGAGGTGATCCAGTTGCCGCCCGCGGCCGCAGTGGAGTTGCCCGTCGACAGGAATACGCCGGGCGTGGTGCCGAAGGCATTGGCGAAGGACAGATAACCGCGCGGGGTATCCTGCGTGCCGTCACCGGTGATGAAGGCAAGATCCTCGCGAAGAGCCATGACCTTGACGAGATCGTCACGAACGAAGGCGTCAACGGACGGATCCGCGTAGCGCATCATGTCGTTTGACACCGGCACCAGGGCGGTCAGCTTCTTGTAGCTGGCGACGATCTGGTTGAGGCTCTGCTGCGACTTGGTGATGGCCCGCACTTCCGACCCATAGGTCGCCGTTGCGGCGGAGGCCTGGCCTGGCAGCGTCATCGTGCCGCGCGGCATGGCGAGGTTGCGTGGCCCGGCGGCACGAACGACAGCCTGCGCCCGCAGCAGCGGAATGACTTCGTTCATGACATCGGGAGGAACGATAAAGCCCCCGGCAGAGCCGGTGGAAACGATCAGCGCCTTTGTGATCGGGTGGCTTTCGCCATAGGTGCGCTCGGCAGCCTTGACGGCCAGATCGATGTTTCCGACGCCCATGCCCATCATTTTGGCGATACCGCCGAGCATGAGGGATTTTTCCTTGACGTAGGGATCGGACTCGGCTGCAGCCGGAACCAGGCTCTGACCTGCAGCGGGCTGCGCTGTCGACGCTGCGAGTTCCTGCGCCTGCTTAACGCGGGCAATCGTGGCGTCGATGTCGGTCACCGCCTTCTTCTTGGTCTCGAAGTCGTCGGGCGTCGTGCCGTCGGCGAGGGCTAGCGCCTCGAGTTCTTCCATTGCCTTGGCGCGGCTCTTCTGCAGATCCGCTACTTTCTGATGAATCGGCATGTCATATTTCTCCGTGGCGCGTCGCGCGCGCTCGAATGAAGTTGAGGGAAACCAGCCTGTCGCCGGCGATCAGAGCGGCTGTGCCAGCCGCAAGACCTCGATCTCGCGAAGCCTTTTTTGCTTCGTTGCTTCGAGCGCCTTTGCCCTGTCGGCTTCGGCGGACTTTTCGGTCTCCCCCGTGTCGGAGGTTTCCTGCTCATCCATCATGGACTGGAGCGTGTCGTGGCCCTCTTTTATGGCCTTGCACGCTTCCTGCATGTTGGAAATCGATGCGGCCGAGAAGCGACGCCCGGCCTTGATGTGAGTGGCGATCATAACCTTGACGATCGGCGCCGCGCCGTCGGCGCAGATGCCCTTCGTGAGTGTCTTCGTTTCTTCGCTCACCTCTTCCTTGAGGAGCGCAGCAACCTCGGCTTCCGTCATGGAGATCAGCGCTTCGCCGAGCGCCTGCAGAGCACCACCGAGCAGACCGGGAACGACGACAGAGTCGTCATTATAGAGCGCATCCCATTCCATGCAGTCATCCAGCCAGGCGAGGTTGCTCAGGATCCGCGCGAGTTCCGAAACGTTATAGAGGCTCTTCACCTCGATCTTCGCCCCGGCCTTCACCAGAGTGGGGGTGGACGTCTTTTCCATCTTGGCCTCGTAATGGTCGATCACGGCGCGCGCTTTGGCGGCGGCATCCTCTGGGGTCAGGGAGTTCGGCAGCTCGGAAGCTGCCGCGCGAATGCCGGCCTTTACGGCGACCAGCCTGCCGTCGATGATCTTGGCGAAGGGCAGCTTGTAGGCGCTGCGCAGATCGGGAGCCCCCGCATCGTAGACAAGGAAGCCCTTGCGCGCGAAAGTCGCGTCCGGGCTGTCACTGTCGAAATCGGCAAAATCGAAGATGCTCTTGGCAGCGGCCTCGCTATCCCAATCGGCCACCTCGTCGAGCGACAAATTGCGGGAGGCTCCGACCTTCCAATTGGACCCTTTCGCAGACTTGTCGACGACCAGCGCCGACGGATTGCAGGGAACCGGCGTGAATGAAAATTCCATCATGTCGCAGACGGTGTAGCGCTGCGGCCCCTTTGTCGGATTGCCCTTGTCGAGCGCCTCGCTTTCGACCGGCCGGAACCCGATCGAGACGCCGGGAACCGAACCGAATTTGACACGCCCATAGACCTTATCGGACTCCGCATCCTCGCCTTCCGGCGGAAACTGGACGAGAGCCGTGATGCCCGAGCCAGCCCGCTCGATCTCGATGCATTTCGCGACCGGCATGTTGGCATTATGGTTCCACAGCACCGGACCGGCACCTGTCGCCATATAAGCCTTCCAGTTGATCCCGTCGGGAACGATGATCTCACCGGTGCGGTCGACGTCGCTCGTCGACACCACTACGCGCACCTGGCGCTTGTCGGCGAGGGCCTCGGATTTCGCACTATATGCCTTCTGAATGAGGTTCATGACCATCCTGTCCTTCGTCGAAGCTCCCTCATTGCTCTTTCTTGCTGCCTGGCCCGGGGTCCGCCAGTGTGCCGCTTTCGGGCCGGCCGGCACTGTCAGCCGAGGTTCCCGACGCGTCGGAACCGAGCGCCGCCGTATTCACAGGGAACATCAGCTGATCGCCGCCGGTAAGCGGTGGTTCGCCTTCGCCCTTGCGCCATTCGTTCGACGTCCCGAGACCAGACATGACCTTCAGGCGGCCGTTGTTGATGCGCACGGCCTCGGAAGCCCGCAGCAGGTTCCGCTCGTCGAAATCCGCCTGCAGCCCGTCCTTCGCCAGGTCGAAATGCTGCTCGAACTTCTGCTCCCAGAGTTCGCAGTCGGGCATGATCGTGCCGTTGACATAGAGCTGCTCGGCGTCGTCAATCTTGATGTTGCGCAGCTCGCCGGCGACGCCGAGCTTGTAAAGCGGCACACCGAACCAGCGGCTGACGTCCTCGACCGAGAGCTTGCGCTGCTCGATGAACTGCATGTCGACAGACGACAGGTTCATCGGCTTCCATTCGATGCCGTCCTCGAGGATGGCGGTCTTGCCGACATTGGCAATGCCGGCCCGGAGGTCTTCCCACTGCTGGCGCAGGCGCTTCGCGGTCTCCTCAGTCAGCTTCTTGGCCGACTGGAGAACGCCAGCCGGTCGCGCTCCATTACTGATCCAGCGCGCCGCCTGCTGCTCAAGCGCCATGGCGACGCCGATCGAATCGCGGGCGACACCGATGGTCGACACACCGACGAGCATGTTGAAGGCGACGCCGCGAAAATGCAGGACATCTTCCGCTGGGATCGCGACTGGCAGCCCGCGAAGCGCCGCCATCTGAAACATCCCTTGCCGGTTGATGTTGTAGAAGAGCTGTCCGTCCGAAGCTTCGAGCACCATCACGCAATCGGGATTGACCGGGATCAAATACTGAGGATCGCCCTTCGTATCGCGCAGGATGACGGCATAGGCATTGTTGCGCAGGATCAGCGCCATTTCCATCTGCAGTGCGAACTCGAACCAGGTCTGCACCCAGTTCGGCCGCTTGAACAGCTTCGCAACCGGATGGGTTGTGTTTGCATCGCCTGCCCGGCCTTTCTCAAGCGACAGGACTCGCGGCGTGCACCGGGCGAAATCCTTCGAGCGCTGCATGGTCGCGGCATAGATGGTCGAAACGCTGATAGCCGTTCCCTGGCTGATCTGCACGCCCGCCACCGAAGGCGTCGAGCCCAGCGTCGGCAGATAGCCGGCCGCAGGAACGCCGGCGCTCGATTTCTCGACAGCATCGCCGGAACTGCGGGAAAACCAGCTTAAAAGGCCCATCACACCACCATCAGATCGCGGTGCTCGTAAGCAGAGACCGCACTTTGCGCTTCCGGGTTCTTCACCATCACGGTCACCGCATCGAACAGCGCCATGATGGGGTCGATCTTTGCGTCGCCCGCCGTTTGCTTCGTCGCCCTGATCGCCGTCGCCGTCGGCTCTATTTTGAGATTGGAGACGATCCAGGGCATCATCGGACCGCCCGCGTGGAGCAGCATCTTGTTCGACAGCCGTCGCTCCGAGGTCTTGATCGCGTTCATCAGCGCATAGCCTTGGGGCACGCCGACAAGCAGCCCGTTTTCCTGCGTCACGTCGATCTCTGGCATCGCAAGCGCATCAACGAAATCGCCAATGCCCGCGGGGTCGACCGCTACCGCCGCCAGCAGCTCGCGATCCTTGACCATCTTCACGATGTCGACAATCGCCGCGATGTCTTCGAGCGCATTGTCGATAATCGTCAGATGCCCCGCCTTCTCGAAATCGAGCAGGATCGGCGCGATCTTCTTACGCCGCTTCAGCACTTCCCGATGACACCAGGCATGCGACCAGCATAGCCACCGCTTCATCCAGACCGCTGTCTCGCGGCCATTCACCTTGACGCGCACCTCGAACTCTTCCGGTTCGCGCCCGACGATCGTCAGACCGAACAAGTCGTCTAGGCCGCCGCCATCGGCACCAACCGCGGCGACTTCGCAGCGCTCGAGCATTCGCTCCAGGGCATCGAACGGCGCGAGAGCCGAAAGCTCTTCGTCCACGGCCGCCGTCCAGTGATTGGCGCCGGGCCACCGGTTGGCCCTAAGGCCCATGCCGATTTCGACGTTCAGGTGCTTCGCCAGGAAGCTCTGATAGGTGTCGCCTTCCTGGTCGTCGCCCGATCGGACATTGAGCATTTTCCGCTCGAGCCATTCACGCCGAACCGACCGCCCGATATTGGGGTTTGTAACGTACCAATTTTCCGGATCGAGATACGCCTCACTGGCGATCATCGCCTCGGGAAACTCATAGAGCACCGCCAGGCTTTGCGGATCGTTGATCTTGCCGTCCCGGACGTCTCGGAAGTAGTCCAGCTTTTCCTTGAAGACACCCGCCGGCGGCGCATCTGCCTGCGTGGAGATGTAGACGACGAAGCCCTCCGGCCTCGAAATCAAGCCGCCCGTGGCTTCCTGCAGCATCCCTGCCGCGCCTGCCTTCTTGCCGAACAGCCAGAGCTCGTCGATCAGAACAAAGCCAGCCTTCTTGCCGGCGGCCGTTCCCGAATCCGCCGAGACGATCTTCAGCACGGCCTTTGTGACGGTATGCGTGATCGACTTGATGTTGTCCTGCACATGCAGGAGCACGGCCAGCTCCGGATCCGCCCGGATCATTGCCGCGGCCGGCCCGAACGAGTTTTCAGCGACTTCACGTGTCGGCGCCAGGATCATCAGCTCCTGGTGCGAACGCCAGTTGCGGATCAGCGCCGTCACCATGATGCCGGCAACGATGGTCGACTTGCCGTTCTTCTTGCTGATCAGCAGGAAGAACTCCTCGATCAGCCGTCGAGCCGACCCCTCGTCATAGGCCCCGAAGACGGCCGCCACGAAATCGAACACGAAAGGTTCGCAGGACTCGCCGAATGTCGGGTGACGGTGTTGCCCCGTCTTGCGATCATAGACCTGCGGCAGGTCGGTGATCTGGAGCGACTTGAAAACCTCAAGCGCCGCCTCCGCCTCGTCGGGAAAGAGCGGCGCGATCGGGATCAGGCTCTCACCCGCAACAATCCGCCGCTCCCAGTCAAGGCAAGCCGTCGAATACCGCATGGTCTACCAGCTGCACTTCCGGATGGTGACCGATCCGAAGGCCTTCACACTCCCATCAGCCCGGCGAACAATCCAAAATATCCGCCGCTCGATCGGACCAGTCCCCACGCATTGCGCTTGCGAGATGATCGCCTTTTTCTCGCTGATGGCCGGCCTGTCCGCCACCTGCTTCGCCGTTCCCTGTCTGACTAACAGGCCCAGCGAGCAGCATGTTGTGGCGATCAGAACAGCCAGGGCAATCATCGGGCGGTGCATCGGCGTCAATTGGCCGGCGTGAAGTCGACGTAATACTCTTCGCCAGGTACCAGCTTTTCGAACAGTGCCGGATTGGCGATGGTAATCTGGATACCCACGCTGGGCGACCATTTCGAGAAGGTGTTGTTCTCATCGCTTCCGTCGGCAGGATAGCCGTCACTCTTCGCGACGCCATGAAACTGCACGGTTTCATTGACGGTCTTGCCTTCGGCATCCCGGTAGGGGAAGCAGGACCCGACACGGACTTTGCAACGCATTTTCGTGGTCATGATGATCTCCTATTGATCAAGGTGTTCGCGCAGCTCGCCGACGGTAAGCTCCGCATCAAGGCTTTCGAGGAAGAGAAGGATGGTTTTCCGGGTGACCGCGACATCGTGGCGGCCGGGAGTTTGACGAGAGAAGGCCTCGGACTTCAGGCGAAGCCCTGCAGCGACCTCAAGCGCCTCTTCCACATCGGCTTCCATGTCGCTCTCCCAAGGATGTTGATATCTTCGCCCTCGGGCAGAGGAAGCAGAAATGAACATCGAGGTGGGCGGAGGCGAGGCCGTGGTGGGTCTCGCCTCCTGCTATTTTTCAGCCGGCAATATCGGGGTCGATGTGCTTGTAGGGTTCGACGATGGCGGACTTTGTAAACGAATGGCTGGCGCCGAAGATGGAACTTTGGCTGGAGCCTTCGCCTGAGGTTGCCTGCGTGACGACGCTCGGCAGCACTGCGACATCTTGGTGAACGAAGGCGATGTTCGGGGCCGGATATTCCTTGGCCGTGAGGGGCTGAACAATCGCGTTGACCTCGACCGGCACCGCGGCGGCTGCAGGCATCGCTGCGCAGAGACCGATCGCCATCACGGCAAGGCCAGCGCAAAAGAGACTTCGGATCATGCGCATTCTGTTTCCTCTTGAGGGTTTTGGAGGCTTGCAAACCTCCGCCTCTCGTTTGGCCCCGAGAGCTTACAGCGGGCTTGGGTGCTCTGGTGCCTCGCGCGAGCGGTTAGCTTTCCGCTGCACTTCCTTCCGGCTTCATGGCGCGCCGGCGATCGGCTCTTGGGGAACGGGGCCAGGCACCTTGTGCCGCCTTTGCCACGGAAGCGACCGGTCATCACCGGCTTGCCCTTGGCCCCTCTGTGAAATGGTTGCGGAGGGAGGATCGAACGTCCGGCCTCCCGCTTAGTGTTGGGACTGCACCTTAGGTCTCGTCGCCGCTCGCGACCGGCTGGCCGTTGTTGGCGATCAGCCGCGGCCCGGCCGGCACCGCATAACGGCCCCCGCCACTGATCGCTCGCGCATTGTCAAGCCGCTGCTCTTTCTTCGAGACATAGCCCTTCGCGACCGGCTTGTTGGCCGCCTTGCTCTGCATGTCGCGGTTCACCTTTTCGGCAGTCACCGCGTCCAACATTTTGAGCGCACCGGAGAGGGCGGCTGCGTTTCCGCCGAGACCCTGCTGGATCTGAGCCGTCCGGAGGCGCCCCTTCAACCGGGCAGCCATCACGTCGCGCTGCTTCAGCAAATGAAAATAATGTTTGCGCAAAGTCGGCGTAGAGAGGCCGACTATCTTTGCGACTTCGCCGTTCTTCATGCCGGAAGCCAGTAACACCATGACATTTATGATGTTTTCTTCCGTGGGGACGTGCTCCGGCCTTCCCTGCCCGCGACCGGCTGAGTGGTAAGGGTTGCCAAAGAGGTCTAAATCGTCAGCCATCAGAAAAAAAAGATGCGAATGGGACCAATGCGGTTAGGGGCCTAAAGGGGGTCTGGACTTTCAAACCCCCTACCCCCTCTGCCTCGGCGGCCATGGGGAGGGGTCAGAACCGCTCGGCGAGGCGCTTCGCCCTTGCCGCGGCGGTCTTGCGGGTATGGGATGCCCCACATCGGAGCATGACGTTGCGCGGGTCGAGAGGTGCGCCGCCGTCCTTGAGCTCGACGACGTGATCGCCGAAGACACGCATGCTAGGCTTGTGGGTTCGGCCGTCGCAGCGCGGATCCTCACAGATCCTGCCACGATCCTTGATGATCGCAGCCATCAGTGCCCGCCACTCCGGCGACAGATAGAAGGCATCGGCCTTCTTGCTTTCAGGGATGACGGTGCGCGTGTCGATGGTGCGGAGCGTGGTGCTGATCGTGCGAATCTTCCCCATACTCAAGAACGCAAAAGGCGACCCGAAGGTCGCCCATCAACATCTCATAGCAGTGGCACTGGCCTTGACTCGATGCCTCATCAGGAGGCTGTCAAAGCGGGGTCCTACCGGTAAGCAGCTCCGAAGCTTTCGCATCGTTTGCCGGTGATCAGGTCACCGACTCAAAGCCCACGCTGGGATCTAGGATCGTCCACGGCTCGGACTCTGATCACATCTTTTCGATCTGATCAAGCATCAATTGCACGGGAGTCGGGCGGCCGAAGATGTCCACGTCGAGTGATACATAACCCTTCTCATTGTCGATCGACACGACGATCCCGGGGAACGATGCGAATGGTCCATCGGTGATCCGCACCTGTTCCTTCAGCTCGAACTTGCGCTCTTTCCGAGCGCTAGCATCGTACTTACCGTCTGCCGCCATCTTCTTGAATCGGCTGATCGAATCCGCATCGGCTCGGTATGGACGAATAGCACCGCCTACCACGTCAATGACATCCTTTACGTGCAGCAGACCCATCATCGCCTGGGCGATCGGGCAGCAATGAACGAGCACATAACCGAGGATGACAGGGCGTGGAGGAACGATGCAGACGCGGCCACGCTTCACCACCTTGTCCTCGTTCGTCATCACAACTAGTGATTCCACATCGGCCGCCGTCAATACCTTTTCCACAGCCATCTCGCGTCCTGTCGCAACCCTCAGGCAGAACCAGCCTGGCTTAGGCACTTCCGGGGTACCTGCAAGCCGAATCACCGCGCCCCTCGAAGCCATGTTCAGGTGATCGATATGCAGCCTATTTGCGCCTGCGACCTTATTCCGCTTCAGCCAAACTTCGGCGCTCACGACGAGCACGCCACCGAGATCACCCCGCCTAAACTGCATCGTCATCGCCCCGCTCCATGCCCAGCGCCGCCCGTGCGGCTATCTCGAATTCTCTCAGGCCCTCCGGCCCGCCCTTGGGGAAGTAGACCACCCGCATGCCACCCGGATCCGGAACGAACGGCCAGTTCATCTGCTGGTGATAGGAGCGCCACCGCTCGTAGGTTTCCGAGCCGACCGGCACGGCCTCGCAGAGATCGGCGAGGATGGTGAAGCGGGCATCGGCCGCGCCCCTACCGCGTTCCTTGGCGAGCTTGTCGAGCGCATGCGCTTCCGGATAGCCGCCGTCACATTCCCGGCGCCGACGCTCCTGCTCGCGATAGCCATCCGGGAAAACAAGCTCGTTCCCATCGACGATGATGCCCCGATGATCGAGCCAAGCCTTGGTCGATACATTGCTGCGCTGCAGGCGATTGTAGGTTTCTACTGCAAGCTCAAGCAGGTTTGCTGGCAGATCGATATCAATCGCGCCGCTCAGCAACGCCAGGGCACGCTTCCCCGCCCAGATCGGCCCGAACGGCGCGACCGGAATACTTTCCTCCTGCCGCCGCTTTTCGGCCTGCCGGCTGACAACCTGCGGCGCGATGGCGTCGACGAGGTCGAACATCCGGTCCCGGAGATAAACGCCAAGCGCCGCGGCCTTCGGATTTCCTTTGTGCTCGCCAGACGCCAGCTTCGGGCATGCCGCCAAGTAAGCGTCTCGGCGTTCTTCAGCCCGCAGCCGCTCTTCCGGCGAGAGCCTTACAAACTGTTGGAACGCCCATTCCGGAGCCGACGAGAGCACATCGGGCCAAGGATTGTTGTGCCGGCCGACAATGAGGGCCTGGAACCGCTTTCGGAGGGACTTCGGATCATCTTCCGAAATCTCGCGCACGCCCCCTCTCTCTTGGTAGGATTCAGTATTTGCTGAATCTGAGTTATTACTAGGTGCCGATTTTACCGGCGACGGCAAATCCGTCGACGGTGAAGCCGTCGCCGGAATTTCAGTCTGCGGCAAAGATGCAACACATTGATCCTGCGCGATATTTTCCGAATTTATTCCTACCTTCGGCTCGTCGAAAATGACCAGCACCGAAGCCGCAAACTTGCCATCGTCGCGCGTCTGCTCGCGCTCCGCATAACCGAGCTCGACGAGTTCGGCGATCATCTTGCGGGCCTTATCGCGCCCGCAATTGCCCTTCTTGATGATGTCGCCGATGACGACGGTCCAATTGTCAGGCTTCGACAGCAGGTAGCCCAGCAGCCACCGCGCTTCCATCGATAGCCGCGCGTCTTCGAACACATGGTTTGGTATCGCCGCATAGCGGGCATTGCGCACGCCCCGGCGGATGGTGGCCTCGCCGCTCATGTGCCGCCGCCATATCCCGCGCATCCCGCCATGCGCGTCAAAATTCCCATTGTCATTGCCCTCGTCTCATTCCGGCTGGTGATTTTTCGGCGCCAGCCCCGCCGCTGTCAGAAATCCCTGGAATCGCTCGACGACCCGGCGCCGCGCCGCGTCCTCCCGCAGTTCCGTGCCCTTCGCGGCCGTGCCGCTTTCCGTCACCCAGACGCTCCAACGCCAGAGCCGCCCAGGCGCGCGCGGCGGATAAACGGCGCCGATATCGACCGAGCCGCTCTTTGCGAGCTGCCGGTAGATCTCGTCACGCCATTGCAGTTCGCTGGTTGCCGCCGTCTTCATTGAGCCTCCAATGCCGCAAGCAGCAGCCGCGTGCCCTGCCCTTGCGCATAGGAAGAAATCGGGCCGTCGTCGGGTTCGGGGCGTAGCTCGATGATCACGGCTCACCGTCCCCGAATAGCGAAGTTTGGTGAAGTGGCAGGGCCTCTTGGATTTCTGGCCGGATGCATCCGAAGATGTCCGATTGCCGATATGCGTCGCGAATTCGATCGCACGCTATTTCGAAATAACCTTCGTCGATTTCCATCCCGACGAAATGGCGTCCCAGCTGGGCGCAGGCGACGCCTGTCGATCCAGAGCCCATATAGGGATCCATGACAATGCCCCCCCCCCGCTACGAACGAGAGGCACCACGACATGAGCGCGATTGGCTTTTGGGTGGGGTGGACGCGTGGCTGGCCTCTTTCTGAGGCCTTCATCATCCCATCCCAATGATGCCTGAAGACACGGGCGACGCCCTTTATGTTTGTCCACGCAATCTCGCAATCAGCAAAATCGTTGGAGTGCCCTGAAGCCGCGCGCTTGTCCCATATCAGCCACCGGCTGGAAGCCGGCAACTTATCTGCGAAGTGGTTTCCACCCCATAAGATGAACTCGTCAGCAACAGACAAAAGGTGGGATGGATCGAATGGCGCATCATCTCCTTCGATTGCAACCTTCGCGAACTTTGTCGCGTATCGCCCGGAACCGATGCCGGTGTTGTCGTTACCCCCATGAACAAAGGCGATGCCATACGGCGGATCACTCAAAACCGCCGTAACGTTTCCAATCAAGGGTATGATTTCTCGGCTGTCCCCGAGATATAGTGTGCAATCCCCGATCACCTCTTTGCGCTTCCATGGCGTCATATCGCGCCACCTCCGAGGCTTCGCCGCTCAACAGGTCGCCCTTCCGCCGCCGCCCTGTCGATCCCGAATTGCATACCCCTGGATATGCCTCGATCGATGTAGACTACGGTGGCGTCGGCGACGCGGCCCCAAGCGAGGCCGGCGTTGATTCCCCAAACGCGCTCGTCGGGAATAAGATCGTTTAGAATCCCGGGCTGGGTATAGAGCAGGTGTGACGCGATTGGCGCCTCACCACGAGATAGGCTGTCGCGCACACAGGCGCGCGCATAGGCTTCATTCGCCTGCACGTCGCCGGCATAGGGGCTTTCTAGAATAACCAACCTCATCTCACACTTCCCCCTGGGCGGCGCGCGCCGCTTCCCTCATTGCGCCGGCCGCCATGTGCACGGGCATGACGACCGTCGGCGGAAAACCGCCGTCGGCAAGTCGTGTTGCGTTGGAAAAGGCGAGCAAGGCGTCGAGGTACTCGATGCCAGGGCCAAAGCCGTGCCGCTGCAGGATGGCGCGGATCGTCGACTGCTCGCGGTGGATGATGCCGAGCGGGCAGCGCTGCAGCCAAGACGCCCAGTCGGACGGCCCGGCACCCAGCGACCCTTCGATGATCGGCAGCACATCGCTCATCGGATCACCACCGCCCAGACCAGCCAGGAAGAGAGCGAGGCGATCAACGCCAGCGACAAGATCAGCAGATTGAAAAGATAGTTGACCGTTCTGCCATATCCCGGAACGTCGGCCACCTTCACCAGCGCCAATGCGAAGCCGAAGGCGACGACAGTCACGCCGAGCGGCAGAACCCAGTTGCCCAGTTCGACGGTCATGCCGCACCTCTTGTTTCACGGTGAACACTTGCTGTAACAGCTTGATTTCGCTTATCGAGGAAGGTCAGGTAGGCCGTCGGATCGCGCTTCATTGCCGCGCAGAGCGCCAGCATGCTCGCCGCCGAAAGCACGCTTTCTCTGCAGGCCCGCGAGATCATCGCCGGGTTGAGCCCGGCATAGATCTGCGGCGCGCTCCGCGTCGTCAGGCGATTGTCGGCAAGCCACTGGCGAACATCGCGGGCAAGGCGGGCACGGTCGATCTCAGGCTGCATCGCCGCCCTCCTGTCTGCCGTCGTCCGTCAGGCGAATGCCGAGGCTCGCGGGGTCGATCCAGAGTGCCGCCCAAATCTTCGCCCGCGCCACGCCTGCCTTCAGCCGGCCGTCGCAGGCAAGCTCGAACTCGTCACGCGTCAGCCGCGAGCGCTTGCGCAGATCGGCAAGCGCCG
Source organism: Rhizobium sp. N324 (assembly GCF_001664485.1). Classification (NCBI taxonomy): domain Bacteria; kingdom Pseudomonadati; phylum Pseudomonadota; class Alphaproteobacteria; order Hyphomicrobiales; family Rhizobiaceae; genus Rhizobium; species Rhizobium sp. N324. The sequence continues at coordinate 3,813,952 of NZ_CP013630.1, forward strand.
CCTTCTCGCCGTTGCGCGGCAGCGACGGGAAGTCGAGCCGCACCATCATTGCAACGCGCATGGCGAGAAACGTCTTGAGCATGGCCGGGGAGAAATCAGGCGTCATGAAGCACCGCCTTCCGTTTGCGCGCGTCGCGAGCAGCCTTGTCGGCAATAAGCTCGGCGTAGCGCCCATGGATGCCGGCGCGATCGAGGTGCTGGGAGCGGAACCCGAAGATCCCACTGATGGCCTGCCGCGTCGTCGCGAGGATGTCCGCTTCTGAATCGGTCAGCATCCGTGTCGGCCAGCCCTTCACGTAAAGCATCTCAGGGGTAATGAACTTCTCGAAGCGCACGCGCTCGGCAGCCTTGACCTTCGCTTCGGCGAGATCGCGCACAGCTGAAGGATCCAGAAGCTGCGGCGCGATATCGCCAAGCCACCGCGCGCCCTGGAATGCGAAGCTGCTGACTGTTTCCAGCGCCACCATACGCCGGTAAAGATCGTGGCTTTCCGGCTGGGCCGCAGCCGCCGTCAGATCGGCAATATTCGACATGATGCAGAAGCGGCATGAGACACGGCTCATTCCGAAATTGCGATAAGCGGGGTGCGGCGCGAGGCCGCTGGCATCGATCGCTGAAAAGACATCCTGAACAGACCAGTCGACGATTGGTCGCCAATTGATAATCGGGTGCTCCGCCTCTCTATCGGCGATGGTCGACCGGGAACGCGCAGCGCTTTCATCCCGGCGGACGCCGGTCACGTTGATGACTAGCCGTCCGCCGTAGAGTTTCTTGAGAGCGGCGCGGATGACATGGGTTTTCAGCTCCGAGGTGCAGAACCGCATGGAAGGCGTTGACCAGCACGGCACCAGCGTCACCGTGCTCAGCCGCTCGTAGCGCTCGACGCTGGAGCGCCACCTTGCTTGCCAACGTTCCATCAGGTCGCCGGCATTGCGGCGCACCACCAGCAGCTCGACGCCAAGATATGTCGCCAGCGCCTCGCAGGTCCGCAGGCTATCGTCCCACTCGACGACGCCGAGGTCGCTATGGACGAGGATACGTGTCCCGCTATGGCGGATTGTGTCGAGGTAGCGAAATGTCGCCAGGGCAGCAGCTTGGCTATCCTTGCCTCCAGAAACCCCGATCGCAACGGGAGCGTCATCGCGCAGCGCGTCAGAAACGAGCGGGAGGATCGATACTGTCTTCACGCCAGCACCTCCGCCAATGGCTCACCGGCCTTGAGGCGCTTCACCGCCTCGACGGCGCCGACGGTGGCGATCAGGTTGAGGCCCTTGCCCGTCGGCATCCATTCGCCGTCGCCGGCAGGTTCGATCAGGCCGTTTGCGGAGAAGGCATCGATCAGCGCCTCGGCGACGCTTGGCCGAAGTCCGACCCCGCGCCGGAACGACACGACGTCGAACGGCTCCATATGCTTCATCCAGGTCACGGCCCGGGCGAATTCTTCCTCGACCCGCTCGTCGAGCGTCTTGCGCGGCGTATCGCGCTTGAACTCGTCGAAGTTGATATCGCCGATATTGCCGCCGGCGCCGGGCTGCAGAGCTTGCGCCTCCTCGAATTCCTTCCAGTCGACCCGTTTGATGACGGTCGTGTCGCCATAGCTGCCGTCATCCTGCCGCTCCCAGACGAACCAGGCGGTGTTCATCCGGCTCGAGGCCTTCGGCCCCTCATAGCCCTCGCGATGCATCATCGGCAGGCGGCGCTTGAACACGTAGACGCGCGCCGGCGGGTTTTCGTCCATGACGAAGTTGCGATCGTCGTCGGCAAAGCCGCAGAGGAAATTGAGATTGAGCAGCAGCGCCATCTTGCGCGGCTTGTGCACGCGCAGCGCATGCGCAACATAATCGTTCAGCACCTCGCCATAGGGCGGGTTGCTGAAGATATCAGGCCCCTCGCCTTCTTCTTCAGGCGCCGTGGCAAGGAAATCACCGACCGTCTGCAGCTCGCCATGCTGGGTCACCGTGCCGCGGTCGACGAGGTCGGAGATCACCACCTCGTAACCGGCAGCTTCCAGCACCCGCGAAATCGCGCCGTGCCCGCAGGACGGTTCCCAGACCGTGCCGGAGAAGCTTTCATAGGCAAGCAGCGTCCGCGTCGCCTGGACAGGGGTCTGATAGAAATTGTCGCCGCGATCTTCCTTGCTGGCCGAGGCCGTGCCGACGGCGGCGCGCAAATTGGCGCGACTGGGTTCGAAGCCCTGCGCCAGGCGCGATTCGATCGCGCGCTCGACGAGACCCGGCTGCTTTGCCTCGGCGTCGCGCAGCTTGCGGGCTTCATGGATTTCCTTCCGGCTTAGCCCGGCATCCTCAGCCGAAAAAGCGTTCTCGTCTGGAACGCTTTTCGGTCGCCCTTTCAGGGTGTGCCCGCTTTCCTTGGCTGCGTCCCACTCGTTCGCCAAACCGATCTTGGCGCGCGCCTCGATCAGCAGCGCGTCGGCCTGCAGTCGACGCGCCTTCGCGACCAGGTGCTCGGCCGCATCGAAGCGCTTGGCGAAACCCGCCGCCGCCTTGGCCTCGTCGTAAGCGGCCGACGCAATCATCCGCGCCGCCATGACGTCGCCATCGTCGAGCAGCTGCCGCGCGCGCTCGACCGTCGCGACGAGATCCGAGGCGTCGACGCGGCCGACCGGCATCAGCCCCGTGGCCGGCGCCGCGGCCGCAGCCTTCAGGCCACCAAGCGTCGTCTCGATCGACGGACCGCCGGAAACGGAAATAGTGATCGGCATATCGTCGCTCACGCCGTCACCTCTGAAATTTCCGGCCGCGCGAGCCGATACCCCTGCCCCCAAACCGTCTCAATCCGCACGCCGAAGGGCTTCAGCTTGCGGCGCATCTTGCAGACGAAGACGTCGACGATCTTCATCTCCGGTTCTTCCAGCCGGTCACTGTAAAGCGCAGTCATGATCGATTGCCTCGTCCCGAAATCGCGGCTGGCGAGATGGGCGTAGACGCGCGCCTCGTTGGCAGTCAGCTGATATTCGACGGGCACCGGAATGCTCGCAGGCATCAATGCCTCCTCGAGCTGGCGGATACGCTCTTCGAGGAATTCGATGCGGTCGCGCTGGAGGTCGACGAGGTCATCCATGCCGCGCCACCCTCATCGCTACGGGAACAGGGGGGGTATGGCCGTATTTCTGCCGATCGAGCGGCCGATAGCCCACGAAGCGCTCGCCGGAGATCACAACGCCGAAGGGCTTCACCTTCTTGCGCAGTCTGCTCATGTGGCTTTCGACGACGTTGGCATCAATCTCGTCATCAAGGTCCCGCCGATCGCCGTAGAGGGCCTCATAAAGCAGGTCCTTGTTGGCGATCTCTCGCGTGGTAAGGGCGGCAAAGAGCCGCCGCTCGGCATTGCGCAGCCCCCATTCCAGCGGGATGGCGATATCCTCGGGCAGCAGCAAAGCCTCGAGCTGCCGAATACGCTCGCGCAGCGTCTCGTTCTCCGCCCGCAGGATATCGACCAGCTCATCCACGCGCTTTTCTCCGGTTCATGAAGATCACGGAGGCGGTGGCGCGCCATAGCGGCATCTTGCGCTCGGCGGCGAATCGCTTGGCTTCGGTTTCCAGCTGCGCGGGCATTGCCTGCAGCAGCGCCGAGATCCGGTCAGGCTCGATCTGCCCCTTGTATTCACCGGCAAACAGCAGGTGCTCGACGGCGCGGATCAGAATGGCGCTGACGGGAGCCGCGCGCCCCTTGACGCAGATCTCCAGGATCTCACGGGCGCCCTTGGCATGACGGCGCGAAATAACCGAGGCGATCGTCGAGACCGCCATGCTGTCGCCCGGCTTGAACTTGGCGAAGGGCGGCGGGTTCTTCAGCAGCGTCACGCCGGCGCGCTCGCAGACCTGCGCCATCGTCAGCGCATCCTCGTCGCCGGCCGCGACGAGTGCGGCGTGCAGCTGCGTCGCGGTCACCTGGATGCGGTCGCGGTTGTGGCGCACGAAGGCCGAGGCGCGCTGCGCCACAGCCTCGGCTCGGACCACGAGAACCGGTATCAGCGGAATGCCGCGGTGGGTGACGGCGCCGATCGCCGTATGCTGGCCGTCGATCACATGCAGCCTGCCCTCGACCTCGACGGTGATCGGCGGCTTGAAGGCGAGCCAGCTCCATTCGGAAACGATCTTGCGGATCAGCCGGATGGAGCGGTCCGACAGGCCGCGCTGATAACCTTCGTCGACGACGAGCTCGGCTGGATCGACATGGCGAACCTCCGGCATCCATTCGGGCACATCGGCCCGCGGCAGATCGGGAAAGTCGAGCGCCGTTATGGTGCGCAGCGCGACAGCGGGAGAAATGGCAGCAGAAGCATTCATCATTCAGCCCTCATCAAAGCGTCGAGATAGCCGCGACCCTTCTCGGTCACGGTCACAAACTGCGGGTCGCCGGGAAGGCGCTCGACATAGCCGCCGGCGAGCGCCGTCTCGACGCCGTGCCTGTCTCGGTCGAGCGTCAGCGGAAAGGCGCGACCGTGGCGCGCGAAAAACCGCGCGGCCCGATAGAGCAGGACGCGGCCGTCGCGATTGAGCCCCGGTTCGGTCACTCGCATCATTCGCCGCCCACAATCTTCAGGCCGGCCTTCGCGCCGCCCGAAGCCTTGATCACGGCTAGTGCCTGCCTCAGATCAGAAGCTGCCTGCTCGAGACCCCTCGCCAGCCGGTCGACCGTCGTCGCCTCGGCCGGCGTCACCTGGCCGTCGCTGATCGCCATCGCAATCGCGTTGGCGACCTCGGCGGAATGCCGCATCAGCTCGGCATGGCTTGTGAGCACATTGATTTCGGCCTTCCGCGCCTCGTCCGGATCCGTCAGCCGGCGACCGTTGGTTTCGGCGAGCACCGCCGTCACCAGCGCCTGGCCGCAATCGCGCTCCAACATGGCGATCGCGCCGACGGGCATCAGGTCGGGCTCCGAGCCGTTGTTCCAGCGACCAACTTCGCTCTTCGAATAGCCGGACTTTTCGACGACGCGCATGATGCCGCCGCAGCGCTCGATCAGGTCCCTCTGGGCCGCTTTGATGCGGTAGAGAAATGCGTCCATGTCCTTGACTCCAAAAAACAAAAACAGTTTCCCGCGCCGGGAATTCCGGCGGGTTATTCCCGTGGCGGGAACGCTTCGGAAATGTGAGAACTCAGGCCGTCAAGAGATCACGGGGGACCGCATGACTGGATGTGCGACTGGTACAAAGCGGCAAAGCCGCAAAGAGAAGGCGCGCCGGACGTCAGGGGTCCGCCCGTCCGGCGCGAGGCGGCGCGGCGATGGCTATCTTCGCAGCGCAGGGAAAGAGTTTCTGGCCGCTGCATCATTCCGCGGCCTCGTTCGCTTCGGGATAGGGAATGTCACGGGCCACACAATTGGCCCGGTAGAACTCCTCCGGTCCGAACGGCGTCAGCGGAATCAGGACGCGCCAATGCCGATCCGGAATGCCGGTCAGGCGCCATTTGTAGATCGCGTCACGGGTGATAGCCACGCCGGCATCGATGCAGGCTCGCTCGACCGCAGCCACGCCGCCCGCCTCTTTGATGATTTTTGTGACAGTGATTTCCGCTTCCATGTTTGCACCTGTACTAGATTTTAAATCTAGCTTCAAGCCATGGGAAATCTACACCAGAAAATAATTCCGGATTTAATATGCGTTTCATGACTTGGTGGAAGCGACTTGATCAGCGGCGACAGGAACTCGGCTGGAGCGGTGCGGAACTTGCACGGCGCGCGGGTATTCCCTATGCGAACATAAACAAATATCTGAACGGCAAGATTGAGCAGCCACGCGGCGAAGAAATGCAGAAGCTCGCATCGGCGATTGGCAAATCAGCGCTGTGGTTGCGGGACGGGCTTGAACTCAGCGATGTCGAGGCCGCCCCCATTGAAGGCCGACTGCTGCCGGTCGCCGTCGTCGGAAAGGTCGAAGCGGGCACATTCCGCGAAGTTGACGATATGGACCAATCAGAAAGAGAACTGCTATCCTTGCCGGCCGACGATCGGTTTCCGAGCGCTCGACTGATGGCGTTCGACGTCTCTGGTGATTCAATGAACGAGCTGCGGCCTCGGCCGATCCTGCCGGGAGATCGCGTCGTTTGCGTTTCCTATGAAGATGTTGCCCATGAAGCCCCATTGCGCGACGGCATGGTGGTGGTGGTGGAGAGAACACGCGATGGAGGGCAGACGCGCGAATGGTCCGTGAAGCAGATTGAGCTTTACCAGGACAGGACAGAATTTCACCCACGATCGACGAACCCGAAGCACAAACCCATAGTCGTTCCGCGCGATCCAACCGCCGACACAGGCACTATTGTCGAGATCATCGGCCTTGTTAGAAGGGTCGTAAACGACCTGCCCTTTTAGGATCGGTCAGCACCGGCATCATGCACACGACAGAGGGACGCGCTAACGAGCAGTCCGATGGCGCTGTCACATTTAATGCATGAGAAGCGCAGATTTCCCAGCAGCCCGCTTTCCAGTAGTTCCTCTACATCGCTGGGCGCGTCATCAATTCGAGGCACGCAAACCAGCTTCGTGCTCTCACGCCTGCAGTTCTCGCATCTGATCTGCAGCTCAAATTCCCGTGATATCTCACTGATCAAAAGTTGCATGCCGTTCTCCTTTGGTTCTTATTAATCCTGAGAACGCGCCACGAGTCGAGTCGAATCAGTAACATAGATTTTATTTCTATCTGCCTATTGACGCGGTTCGAATGTAGATTTAATTTCCATCTCGTCCGGTGATCCTCCCTCACTTGGATGGCGCGCAAGAGACGCCGCCGGTCCGCACCCTGGCGGCCGGCGGCGGGCGGCGCAGGAGAAGGGAGACCCAAGGAGAAGATCATGAGAAGCAAATCCAAGTCCAAGACACCAGCCGCGCCTGTCCGCAACATCAAGGCGGAGATGCTGGATCTCTACCGCGAGCGCGGCGCCCAGACCGAAACCGATCTCATCCGCGCCGGCTTCACCAAAGAGCAGATCGAAACGCTGGCGCCCGCCGTCGCCGAGCAGCTGCGCACCGAAGACTTCGCGGCCGCCGCCTGAGTCCCCGGCCTTGAGCCAGTCCTCGGTCTTGAACCGAGGATCCGGTTTCGGTCTCCGCCCCGACCAGGAAACGGGGCGGTTTCCCAAACGGATGCAAAGGGCACTCCCATGAACCATTTCACACCATTCCTGCCGGCCCGCATAAGCCTGGCCGACATGCTGACCTCCGATGACAGCTGCCGCAATCTCGAAGAGCGGATGCTGGACAGCATGCGCATGCGCGTGAAGACCCAGCGCCGCGCCGAAGCGGTGCTGCTGCTCCTCACCGCCTTCGTGTTCGCCTTCTGCTTCGCGGCGCGGGTGTAACCATGACCTGGCTCTATGCCGCACTGATCGCCGCCATCGCGGAGGGCGCCGTCATCATCGCCGTGCTCTTCTGGCTCGTCCGCCGGGACAACGGCCGCCACAAGGATATCACCGCCGCGATCGAGTTCGCGCTCGGCCTCAATCTCTTCCGGCAGAGAAACTTCCTTCGCCTCTTCGTCGATGGCGAGGATGCCACCCTCAAACGCGACTATCCCGAATGGGCCGAATACCGCGCCCAGTTTCACGCCCTGGAGGGCTTTTGACATGGCAGAGATCGTGCATTTCCCCGCACGCGGCCCGCGCCCGGCGCTGCGCCTCGTCAGCGATATCGACGACATGGTGACGGCAGAGATGAACGCGAAGTGCCGCGACTACATCGCCAAGGCGCTGGAGAACATGGCCTCCGCCAATCTGGAGCTGAACGCCGCCAATGTCATCCTGCTCGATCAGGGCGACACATCAGACCTCGTCAGCGATGAGGTCATCATCAGCATGTGCCACGCTCTGATCTCGGTCATCGACGCCAGGGGCTGCCGCACCGATGACCGGCCGCTGCGCAATGCCGCCGCCAAGACGATCTCCGAGCGGGAGGGCAGCCACCATGGCCACTAGCGCCCTCGCCCAGCTGCCGCGCGCAGCCGTCACCGCCTCGACGCTCTTCTCCGGCGCGCTTGCCGCGCTCAAAATCCGCCCGCCGCTCCGCCACGACACCACCCACTGCGGCACGATCGTCGATGCCGACGGCAACATGGTCTTCGTCGTCGACATGCACCACGAGCGCTCCGACGCCGAGGTCACCGACATCGCCGAGTTGATGCTGCTCGCCATCAACGTCCACGCCGGCTACCTGCCGGAGGCCGCCCATGGCTGACACGCTCTTCCGCGTACACTTCGAGGACGGCACCAAGCTCGACGTCACTGCCGCCGACACCAAGGCCGCCACCAAAACCGCCGGCGACCAGCACGACGGCATCATCAAGAAGGTCAAACGCGTGAAGGGGAACGGCTGATGAGACCGCCCATCGACGTCCGCATTCATGATGCCCATGTCGGGATCTGGCAGGACAACGCACAAGACGCTTCGTTCCGGACCGAGATTTACGCGGTGCTCATCCGGCATATGCGCGCTCGCGGCTGGTCGATCAGGCGCAATCCGGAAACGCACAGGCGCCATCGCTGCATTAGCGCAAATTTCCGCGACGGCGCACGCGGTACGTTGCGCTGCGCCATCTCACTGAGCGGACGCGCCATCGAGGTTGAGTTCTGGTCCATGACATCGAAGCAATCGAACCAGAATGGCCGGCGCTATGACTTCGATAAGCTCAAGCGCATGGCCTATCTCGACAGACTGCGCGTCGGGCTCGAATTCAAACGCGTCACCACCTGGTTGAAAACGATCGCGCCGGTGAAGGTCTCGTTGCGCGACGAGCGGGACCTGGCACCCATGGAGCGGATCGAGAAAAGCTATGCAGAGAGCTGGCATAGCGACAAGGATCTCGGCCGCCCCGTCTGCAAATACGATTATAACGCCAAGACCAAGGATGGCCGCCTGCTTCAGCACGGCCAGACCGTATGGTTGCCCGACCACAAGGGACGGATCATCCGCGGCACGGCTTACTACCATATCAATAACATGTGGTGGGTCGTGGCCGGCGGTGAGCTCTTCAACAGATCCAGCATCGAGTTGTTCGTCACACAGCCCAATGATCTTCGGACAAAAGGCAATGAGCGCGATCGCCGGAAGGCTCTTGAGCGCGAGCTGTCGATCGCCGTCGAGCGTATGGATTTCAAGCGCGCCCAGGGGCTGAAGCAGATCATCTTCGGCGGCGAGCAGACCTTCATGATCTGGTCGCGCGGCAACAGGTCCTATTACCGTTCGCAATATGCCGGCTATACCACCGACCGCATTGCTGCCGGCAAATACACCCGCGCCGAGGCTGAAGCCGAATGCCGCCGCGCCCCCCATGAACTTGAAATGGTTTGCCCCGATGGCAGCCATGTCCGTTTCGACAGGAGCGCAGCATGACCGATCTGCTCCAGCGCGTCGCCGAGAACGTCCAGGAACACATGGACGCCATCCTCAAAAACTTCAAACCGGACGCCAAGATTACCGTTCTCGTTCGCTTCCCGGACAAGCCGACGGCGGACTTCTGCATGACGGGTGACGACCTCGATGCAGTCGCGGACATGGTCGAACGGCGCCGCGCCAGTGTGACGCCACAAGCGGGCAGTCGGTTGCGTTCAGAGTTCGTTCCCGGCGCCTGGCGCTGCCCAAAGTGCAACTTCCGCCTCCTGCAATCCAATCTCAACGCGGCGGATGGAACGGTCACAGCTCGGGATACGCCCGGCGACAAATGCCCAAATTGCGCTGCGCCGTTATGGCGCGTGAGCTGGAAAGACGAGGCGCAGGAGAACCTTTCGATTGCCGAGAACCAGCTTGAACGTGCGCTGGCGGCCGAACGCAAGCTCGCTGAGGCGCTGGAAGTGATCCGCCCGTTTGCCCGTGAAGCCGCGACTTGGACCGCTGAAGCGCCTGACGATTACCAGATCAAGGTAAAGTTGGCGACGAAAGTCATTCAGTCAAAACTGACTGTTGGGCATGTCCGTGCTGCCGGCTCGCTGCTTCAGAAAGAGAATGGTAATGACTGACACGCTCGCCAACCGCCTCTGGCAGGAATTGACAGACAAGGAACGCCGAACGCCAGCCGATCATCCTGACATGCGCCTTATCACGCGTGAGGAGCTGACCAAATACCTTCATCTCGCCAGCTTTAAATGGGCCGAAGAGAGAACCCACGGCATTCAGATCGAAGAACTCCGGGGCCTCGACGGGGATCTGATGGGATATTGGGCGCGGGGCCACTACGCGCTACATCATTTTAAGGAGGCGGCGAATTACTACAACGGCGCCGACGCCATATATGACGAGCGCTACGTCAGCGAGACCAGCAGCATCCGGCAGGAATGGTGGCGCACCGTGCCGGTCACCGGCGAGCCTGGCATGGTGCAATATTGCCCCGCCGAACCGAAATCCCGCGGCGCTTTCGCCGTCACCGTAACGACCGCTGTCGAAGATCGGCAGATCAAGGCAACCAGCCGCCAGATCGCTGATCACCAGCGCGCCGAAGCTCGCGGCTTCGCCAATGGTCTGAACTGGGCGCTCCGCAATCTCGATCACATCGACGCCGCCGCCGGCGATCAGCTGCTCGCGCATTACCGCGAGGAGAACAAGAAGGAGCGCGGCGCCCATGTCTGACGGCACCAAGATCGAATGGACCGACGCCACCTGGAACCCGATCACCGGCTGCGCGATCGTCTCCCCCGGCTGCACCAACTGCTACGCCATGAAGCTGGCGGGAACGCGCCTGCAGCATCACCCCAGCCGCGCCGGCCTCACCCGCGACAGCAAGGCCGGCCCGGTCTGGACCGGCGAAGTGCGCTTCAATGAGCAGTGGCTGACCCAGCCGCTCACCTGGTCGCGTCCGCGGATGATCTTCGTTTGCGCCCATGGCGATCTCTTCGCCGAGGGCGTGCCGGACGAGTGGATCGACAAGGTCTTCGCCGTCATGGCGCTGGCGCCCCAGCACGTCTTCCAGGTTCTAACCAAGCGGCCCGAGCGCATGCGAGAATATCTGACGACGCCCATGCGCCAATACAAGATTTCCGCCGCCCAGCTCGACCTGCCCGAGCCGGTTCCTTCGCCGGGCATATGGCCCCACTTGCCGCTGCCAAACGTCTGGCTCGGCGTTTCGGTCGAAGATCAGAAGCGCGCCGACGAGCGCCTGCCTATCCTTCACGAAATCCCGGCCGCCCTGCTCTGGGTGTCGAATGAGCCGTCACTCGGCCCGATCGACTGGAAACGATGGCTGCCCACGGGCCGGCGCGCACGAAGCCCGCAGGGCCATGAGTTCATCGCGCCGGAATACTTCATGACGAAATGCGAGCACTGCGGCTGGATAGGCTCGTCCGAACTTCAGCACACCAGCCAGATCGCCGACACGGGAGATTACGATGTCTCCTGCTGCAACTGCCACCAGTTCACCGCCTGCGACGAAATCCAGCGCATCGGCTGGATGGTTGGCGGCGGCGAAAGCGGTTCAGGCTGCCGGCCGATGCACCCGCATTGGCAATACGCATTGCGCGACCAGTGCGAGATCTCCGATACCCCCTTCCTCTTCAAGCAATGGGGCAACTGGATCATTGCGAGCCATGACAACGGCCACACCGAAAGCAGCATGGTGACGAACGACGCCATCTGGCTCGACGTCGACGGCCGCCAGGCGAAGCCCAGCTGCGACGGCATGCGCGAGCCGATCGGCATGTTCCGCGTCACCAAATCCCGCGCCGGCCGGCTGCTGTCAGGCATCGAACACAACGGCTACCCGCCCCTACCCGCCCATTTCGCCAAGGAGGCCGCAGAATGACGAAACCGAAGAAGCTTCCGGATGATGAGACCCTGCGCCGGCTGGTCGCCGAAGGCCTGACGCGCTCCGAGATCGTCAAGCGCTACCAGGTCCACCGCACGACGCTTGGCGAAAAGCTGACGGAGCTCGGCCTGGTCGACGCCGTGGCGCCGGAGCCCGGGCAGCGCAAGCCGTTCTCGGTCGAGGCAGTCGCGCAATTCCTGCGCAGCGGCATGAGCTATTCCGACATCGATCGGCACTACGGCCGGACGGTCGGCTGCGCATGGGTCTTCTGCCGCAGCCACGGGCTCATTCCCGAAATTCCCGATACCGAGATCCGCGACGACAAGATCATCGTCGGCATCACCGCCACCGCCACCGATAAAAGCGGCTCCGCCCGCACCGTCCGGGTCGCTATCAGCCTGCCGCCGATCAGCATGTTCGCAGCCGCACGCCTGCAGCGCGGCGAAGGGAGCCTCGGCCAATGAGCGACGAGATGAAATGGATCCCTTCCGATTGGCTGGATGAAGAGCTTCCGGCGCTGCAGACAGATCCCAACGCCTTCGTCTGCCGCCACGCCGAACTCGGCTGGATGCTACGGCCGGTCGAGGAGCAGGATGAGGATCTGGACGAGGGTTTCGGCATCCTTCACTTGGTCGACGGTCAGGTGGTGAGGTTCAGCGCATCGATATATTACGGCGACTTCGAGCTTGTTGTCCGCGAAGACGGCAGCTTCGAAACCGATCGAGAAATCCCGACCAAAGCCAATTGCTTCCGCGTCGATCACGACACTGACACGCTGCAGCCGAGCCTGCGCGAGCTGGTCGTCAACGACGACGGCGGCCTGGAACCCGGCATTCACGCCATAGACGCCTGCTGGTGGTCGGAGGCCGAAACCGTCTTCACCTTCAGGATCGTCGATGGCAAAGGCCAGTTGACGCGGGTGGGAGTGGTTCAATGACCGCGCCCGTCCGCATCCAGCTGTCCCGCCAAAAAGGCTTCAACCTGCAAGCCGCATCGAGGGCCGCCAACGGCCTTGACGCGATCAAGGTCGATCGCACCTCGCCTTTCGGCAATCATTATGCCTTCAGCAAGGATCCGATCGCCAAGCCAGCGCTCTGGGATGTCTTCGGCAGCCACCGCACCATCGTCAAGAGCTGCCCGTCGAAGCAGGAAGCGCGCGATTTCGCCATCGCCTGCCACAAGGCCGAGGTATCGGCCACCGGGCCGCATAACACCCGCTATCTCTATCCGGTACCGACGCCCGTCGATATCGCCAAGGCGCTGCGCGGCTTCAACCTCGCCTGCTGGTGCAAGCCGGGCGAGCCCTGCCATGCCGATATCCTGCTGGAGATCGCCAACGCGCCGCTGCAGGAGGTTGTTTCCCGATGATGATGAAAGCCCTCACGGTCTGGCAGCCATGGACGTCGCTGATCGCGATCGGCGCAAAGCCCTACGAATTTCGCGGCTGGCGCCCGCCGGAATCGCTGATCGGCCAGCGCCTCGCCATCCACGCCGGCGCTCGGCCGATGCGGCGCGCCGAGGTCCTGGCGCTGCGCATCGCCCTGACGAAAACCGTGCGCAATCCGAGGGCCTGCCTGTTGCCGGATCTCGCCATTCCCCTCCTCGACCGCATCCTCGAGCAGCCGAAGAGCGCCGTCCCGACCTTCCTGCCGCTCGCCCACGTGCTCTGCACGGTCACCGTCGGCGAGCCGAAGTCGGGCGAGGAATGCGCCCGCGAGTTCGGCGACGACGCCGGCAATGACAGCGACCGCGAAGGCACCTTCAATTGGGGCTGGCCGATGCTCGACATCGAGCTGCTTGAACCGCCCGTCCCGGCGCGCGGCCTGCAGGGCCTTTGGAACTGGAGCGGCCAATGACCATCCATGTCAGAAAGCTCGCCGGCCGCCCCCTGCTGACTGCCCAGCGCCAGCGCAAGATCGCCCTGCCCGGCAAGATCGTCACCATCCGGCGCGTCGTCGCCGGCGATCACGGCGGCGTCGCCGATCGCCCGTTTTCGCTTCCGGCTATCAGCATGTTCGTCGCCGCACTCAGGGAGCAAGGCCGATGCTGAAGACCGACGTCACCGCCGGCACGGCCCGCATCACCTGCGACAGCTGCCGGACAGCGATGGAATCAGTGATGGACGCCGATCCGCGCGCCGCCCGCGATAAGGCCGTCCCGCGTCGCCAAGATCGCCCGCTGGCTGATCGAGCGCCACGCCGGCGCCTGGCAGCACTTCTGCCCGTCCTGCCGCCAATCACAAACAGGGGATCGCTGATATGAGCAGGGAAGCCCAGATCCAGATCCGAGACCTGATCGTCGAAATGATGGCAAACGGCGTCCGCACCGGCGTCTTGACCCAGGTCGAGGCCATGGCCGCATGCTCGGGCGCCTGCGCCGCGATCATCGCCACCATGATGCCCCTGGAAAACCACGCCGAGGCGCTGGAGATCACAATCGAGCAGCTGCCGGCGCAGGTCGCGGCCCACGCTACCGAGGTGGCAGCATATCGCAAGGCGAGGTCGAACTGATGGACCAGAGCCCCGCCCTGCGCCCCATGTGGTGCGACGACTTCGACACTGACCTCCTCAAGGTCGTTCCCGGCATCCCCGAGCTGCTCGGCGAGCTTGCCGACGTCACCCTCTGGACGCATGGCGGCACCTGGAACGGAACCCTGAACCATCCGTCGATGTGGAACCATCAGGCCGGCCTGATCTGCTTCTTCGGTTTCAACTGCCCGGATAAGCCAGACTATTACAGCTCGGGCCAAGATCCGGTTCAGTGCACCGTGCTGGAGATGTTCCGCGATCTGTGGTGCCACGGCGCCATGGTGATGATGGGGCCGCTCCCGATCTGGGACTCGCAACCGCTCCAACCGGAATTCGATACCCTCATGTATGCCGCGCGCGGCTGGTTTGAGATCAAGCCGAACCGCATCCGCCTGGCGCAGCTCCGCGCCCGCAAATCCATCCGCCAGGCCGCCGAAAACCTGCGCCAGCTGATCGCCGCCCGGGCGGCCGTCAAACGGGCGATCGTAGCGAACAAGACGAGGCAGGCCCGATGATGAAGCCCGAGCAGGTGATCGCGCGGATCCGCGCCGGCGACGAACTCCATATGCAGTTCACCGACGGACGGCGCGTCTGGTGGTTCGAGCAGCCGCACCAGGTCATTCCGGACAAGCTGGCGATGAAGCTACTCGCTTCGTCCGACGGCGCGATCGTCGAAGCCGGCGACAGCCTCTTCGGCCTGCCGCTGAACAGCCAGACCTTCCTTTCGAGCGAGGAGGCCGCAAGCGATGCCTGACCACGTCAACATCCATCATCCGGACCGCAGGGCCGAGCGCCGGGAGAAGGCGGTGACCATCGCCGAGCTGCGCGCCAAGATTTCGACGCTGGAAACCTATCTCGACAGCGCCGAGCGCGACCTCGAGGCGATCTTCACCAGGATCGAACGCGGCGACGAGGTCGAGCTGCACATGCAAAGCGGCGCCGTCTTCGTCATCACCGGGAAGGAACGCGAATGACCCTCGACCTTTTCCACACAATGCAGATGAGCGCCGTCATCTCCGATTGCACGCTTTACCGCGACGAGCTGCGCCGCGTCTGGGATGCGGCGAGGCCGATCCTGACCGTCTGCATGCTCAACCCATCGGATGCCGATCACACCCGCAACGACCCGACCGTGCTGGCGCTGATCTGGTTTGCAAAACTCTGGGGCTATGGCGGCATCCTGATCGTCAACCTGCACGCATGGCGCTCCTCGTCGCCGGCGGAGATGATGAAGGCTGCGGATTCCATCGGCCCGCGCTGCAACGACTATATCGACCGCGCCTTCATCATCGCCCGCCACCAGAACACGCCGATGCTGGCCGCCTGGGGCGCCGGCGGCGATTACCGCGGCCGTGACAAATGGCTGACGTCCCGCGCCCGCCAGCAACTCGTCGACCTCGTCTGCCTCGGCCTGACGAAGGACGGCTTCCCGAAACACCCGATGGCCCGCGGCCAGCACCGCATCCCGCGCGACCAGCAGCCGATCCTGTTCCAGAGCGCGAGGGAGATCGCATGAACCGCACCGACACAAAGGACAATCAAGTGGTAGTGGCCCTGTCTGACACGGCAGTGGAACTCTATCAGAAGCTTGCTGCATCCCCTCTCGGAATGGCGCAAGAGTGGCGCGTCGAAGGGGAGCGTGGAAAACCGTTGCTCTATGGCCGCAGCAGCCTGATCGCCTATGGCACGATCGGCACGTGGGATGAATTCCGGTTGATCGCTGCTCTGGTAAATGCGCTGGCTGGTATTGTTCCTGAAGCTCATCCTGACGACCTGGCCGTCGATAGGTTCGCCGGCTTCATGAAGCGCAAACTTGCACGGAAACGCGAGCAGGGACGCGGCGGCTGGGAAGACAAGGCCCAGTGCTCGAACGAGCATCTGTCGCAGCTTTTGCGCGACCACGTCGAAAAGGGCGACGCCCTGGACGTTGCCAATCTCGCGATGATGATCCACCAGCGCGACGAACGCATTGCACGGGTGTATCCCGAGGCGCCGCGCCGCGCTCTTCGCACTGCCCTCGATCACATCGAACACATGGCGAATTGGATCAAGCAGCAGAATGCTGGCTACTCGTTCGAGAGCCTTGGCGAGGACATGCAGGGCATGGTTGACGCTCTCGGCACCCCATCACCTGGGGGCGACGACGATCACATGATCCAGATCGAGGAACTGATCAGTCAGCTTGAGGCCATCCACGACAGGTTCGGTAACACCTGCGTTTATATCCGCCGTGGCGGTATGGGATGGGGCGCGGTTGCACTCAATCGCCGGGATGACGACCGAAAAAACGGCGTCTTCGAGCTTCAAGCTCAGCACGATCGCGACATGCATGCGCGCCTCGAACAAATCGGGCGGATGAAGAAGGATCGCGACGAGTGCTGGCATGCCCGTCGCGAAGCCGAGGGCAGCCGTGACGCTGCTCGGGCAGCCGCAGATAGCATGCGGATCGAGCGCGATGCCATGCGCAAGGTTGTCGAGGAACTTAAGTTCGCGCTTTTCTCATCGGACATGACCATTAAGGACCGCGCTGACCAGTCGGCTCGCCTGGTGCTCGACGCCCTCGCCACCGCAGCGGAGGTGAGCCATGGAGATTGAAATAAAGGGGAAGGTGACCGCCGACCCGCGAGACCGGGTCCTGGCGATCGAGGCCGTGACGAAGGCGATTTGCCAAGAAACCGGCCAAGATCCAGCCGAAGGCGTCATGATGCTCCTGACTGCGGCCGCTCACCTCATGGCTGTCTACTCGGGAAAATCCGCAGACCAAAACATCATGACTCTGGCCAGTTGCCTTGGCAACGCGACCGTCGCCGCTGATGATTTCTTCAAGCTAAAGACAGTAACCATCGCATCGGAGGCAGCGAACTGCTGATGGCCACCGAGGCGGAAAAGCGCAAGCTCGAGCAGATCCGGCTTTCGCTGGAAATGGTCGGCCGCGACTGGTGGGCCGAGGCAGACGGCGAGGCCACCCGCCTGATGGTGCGCGATCCGACCGACGACCTGCCGCGGCCGATCGCCACCTTCGCGGCCGATGCGCCGGCCGCCTTCATCACCTTCATCGTCGCCGCGGCCGACGCGACGGCACTGACGCTCGATCTCCTCGATCGCTGCCGCCGCGCCTATCACGAGCTTGCCGGCAGCCAGCCGAAGCCGAAGCGCTACGCCGCCGAATGCGCGATGAAGTGCAAGAACGACCAGGCCTTCCGCCAATACCTGATCGAGCGCCACGCTCTGCCCGATGCCACCGATTTCGAGCGCATCAAGACGAAGATGCATTTCATCCTGCGCATTGAATCGCTGAACGATCTCGACACCGACCAGGCTGCGGCCGGCCGCTGGAGAGATTTCCGCAGCGCGTTTGAACAATGGAGGCGCGGGAGATGATGCCTCCGGATCCGCTGCTGCTTGATTTCGTCCGCGCTTTGGCGAAAGCTGACGCGCGGCGCGACAGCGCGGCGGCCAGACGGCAGAACGAGGAAAAAGAATGCAGTCCAAGCGAGCGGCAATCTATGCCCGTTTCTCTACCGATCTCCAGAACGACAGATCCGTCGACGACCAGATCGATCTCTGCCGCGAATTCGCAGCCAAAAGCGGCTTCGTCGTCGCCAGAACCTATTTCGACAAAGCGCGCACGGGCGCGTCGATTTTCGGACGAGACGGATTACTCAGTCTCATGGACGATGCCAAGGCCAACGCCTTCGACGTCGTCGTCGTCGAAGCTCTAGATCGCCTCTCGCGCGACCAGGAGGATCTCCCCGGCATTTACAAGCGGCTGACGCATGCCGGCGTCGAGATCATCGCCGTGCATGATGGCGCCGCAGACGCCATTCAGATCGGCATCCGCGGCCTCGTTTCCACCCTGTTTCTGGCCGACCTCAAGAACAAGATCCGGCGCGGCATGACTGGCGTCATCAAGGACGGCCGTCATGCCGGCGGCCGGGCTTATGGCTATCGGCCGACACCTGGCCAGCCCGGTGTCATGCAAATCCATGAACCCGAAGCTGAGATCGTCAGGCGCATCTATGCGGAAGTCATCGCCGGCCGGAACTCTCGGGAGATCGCCGGCGCCTTGAACCGCGACCTAGTAACACCGCCTCGAGGCGCCACCTGGAATTCAAGTACGATCTGCGGATCGGCACAGCGGGGGAACGGCATTATACGCAACCCGCTGTATACCGGACGGATCATCTGGAACCGGATTCGCATGGTGCGAGATCCTGAGACCGGGAAGCGGGTCAGCCGCCCGAACCCGCAGGAAGAATGGCGGGAGGCCGACGCGCCGCATCTGGCCCTGGTTGATAACGAAACCTACGAAACCGCATTGGCTATCATCGAAGGCCGCGCCACAAGGCAGGGCGGCATCTCCAACACGCGCCGGCCGAAGCGGCTGCTCTCCGGCATCCTGCGGTGCGAACACTGCGGCGGCGGCATGTCGATCCATGACAGGCATAAGGATAGCGGCGCTATCAGGATCCGCTGCAGCCGCGCGACCGAAAGCGGCGCCTGCACCAATGAGCGCCGCTACAGGCTCGACAAGATCGAGGCCGCCGTCATCTCCGGCCTCAAAGAACAACTGGCCCATCCCGAGCTGCTGGCCGAATATGTGAGGGTCTATCGGGAGGAAAGGCGCGCAGAGATCGCCGACGCGGTCCGGGATAGGGCGGCACTGGAACGTAAACTGCTCGACCTGAACGGCCAGCTCGATCGCCTGATGCAGGCTTTGACCCGTGGCGTCCTGCCGATTGAAGTCATAGAGGCGCAATATAAGCCGCTCGAGGGCGAGCGCGATCGCATCAAGTCGCAGCTCGCAACGGTGTCACAGTCTCCAGCCATCGAATTACATCCGCAGGCCTTCGGCCAATATAAGCGAACCGTGGAAAATCTGGCGGCCAGACTGAACGACCTCGACGACATCACCGGCGCCGAGGTCTTCACCTCATTCCGCGAACTCGTCCACAGCGTCGTCATCAGAGATCGGCCGGATGGCCGCGTAGAAGCCGAGGTGATCGGCCACCTATCCGCATTGATTGGAGATCGGGCCGAAATGTTGGGGGGACGTGTGGTAGCGGAGGAGGGATTTGAACCCCCGACACAAGGATTATGATTCCTCTGCTCTGACCTACTGAGCTACTCCGCCACTGGTCAAACGATACCTGCTCGCGAAGCGCTGCGGGCTCGTGGGATGAGCGGCTTATAAGGTGCGCTTCGGCTTTGTGTCAAGCGCATGATCGAGAAAAACGGTGCGCTTTGCCGCCCGCCCTCTCCTATTGGATTCAGGCGACGACGGGGCTGGCCAGCAGGGCCTTCAGCGAGGCCTCGGCCGAGGGTTCGCGCTCGGAGCGCTCGATGAAGCCGCCGCCGAAGACCCGGGCGTCGTCGCCGGGTGCGGAATAAAGCGCGCAGGCCTGGCCGGGGGCGATGCCCGCCTCGCCGACTGTCAGATCGACATAGGCGCCCGTGGCGTCGACATGCAGCACGGCGGGTGCCGGCGCCCGTGTCGAGCGGACCTTGGCGTAGCAGGCAAACCCGTCACCGCCGGCAGCCTGAGCAAGGGTCTCGTCGCCCAGCCAATTGACGTCACGCAGATGAACGCGGTGCGTTTCCAGCGCCTCCTTCGGTCCGACAATGACGCGGCGCGAGCGGGCGTCGAGAAAGACGACGTAGAGCGGCTCGCCGGTGGCGATGCCGATGCCGCGGCGCTGGCCGATGGTGAAGTGTAAGATGCCCTCATGAGTTCCAAGGATCCGACCGTCGAGATGGACGATCTCACCGGCGAGCGCCGCATTCGGCTTCAGCTTAGTGATGATGTCAGAATATTTGCCCTGCGGCACGAAGCAGATGTCCTGGCTGTCGGCCTTCTTAGCGACGACGAGGCCCATCTCTTCGGCCAGCCTGCGGGTCTCGGCCTTCGGCAGGCCGCCGAGCGGAAAGCGCAGATAGTCGATCTGTTCCTGTGTCGTGGCGAACAGGAAATAGCTCTGGTCACGATCGGCATCGGCCGGGCGATACAGCGCGCGGCGGCCGGGATGCTCGGGCGACGGGTTCGGCCGCGAGCGGATATAGTGGCCGGTCGCCAGCGCATCGGCGCCGAGTTCCTTGGCGGTCGCCAGAAGATCGGCGAACTTGACGGTCTGATTGCAGGAGACACAGGGGATCGGCGTTTCGCCGGCAACATAACTTTCGGCGAAGGGATTGATCACCGTCTCGCGAAAGCGCTTCTCGTAATCGAGCACGTAATGCGGGATGCCGAGCGTTTCGCAGACGCGGCGGGCATCGTCGATATCCTGGCCGGCGCAGCACGAGCCGGCGCGGTGAACAGCGGCGCCATGGTCGTATAGCTGCAGCGTAATGCCGAGCACGTCGTAACCCTGCTGTTTGAGAAGGCCGGCGACGACGGATGAATCGACGCCGCCCGACATGGCGACGACGACACGGGTCTCTTCCGGCTGCTTGTCAAAATCCAGTGTGTTCAACGGTGGTGCCAAATTCTGCGTGGGTCACGATCCGCCCTTGCGCTGCAATTGCGGCGGATTTGCCGATATCAGGCGGGATCGGCCGCCTTCTCGATGAGGAACCGATATAGAAAGGATTGCATCGGGACGCAAGAGGCGGCCGCGGATAGCGGTTTTTGGAGTTCCTGGCAAAGCAAGGCGCAGCGGTAGCCACGCCTTGGAAGCGGGGGTGCGGCTCAGGTGCCGATCAGCTTGTTGCAGGCGAATGCGATGCCCGGATTGGCGATGATGGCGGTCAAGAGCGCCAGTCCGATTATCGAGAATGAATAGCTTTTCATAAACATCCTCCTTCCAGCCCAGGTGAATTATGCCGGTTCGGCCGCCATTTTCAAAATGACGAATGCTTGAGCGGGGAACCGGCTCGCCGGAAATCATTCGATAAAATATTTTACCCGCTGTGGAACGTTTCGCTCGATCATGCGTTGCAGGTCGTGAATGTCGCAATCGAATTACTGTGGAGGGTTTGATGGCCAGGTTCGGAACGACAGCGGATTATACGAGGATCAGACACTGGATCGAGGAGCGCGGCGGCCACCCCGCCCGGATCAAGGATGCCCGGGATAGCGAAACCGTCGGCGTCGATTTCTCCTCGAAACCGATGGAGGAGATTTCCTGGGACGAATTCTTCCAGGGGTTAGACGGCAGCCGGCTCGCTTTTCTTCATCGCACCAAGGCGCAGGACGACGCCGCCCGCCTCGGCCGGATCGTCCGCCGACGCAAGCACCACTGAGTTCTTCCATTCCTCAGCAGCAAAAACCCGGCGCCGTTTCCAGCGCCGGGTTTTGCTGTTTTCCTTGGAAGGAAGAAACTTAAAGCGCGTCGCGGTTAACTTGATTCATGCGACGCGCTTTAGCTCTTTGTTTATGCATGTCGTTATCCGGGAACCGCTGCACACTTCCCGGCGACATGAATTAGTCGATATTGAAGGTAAGCAGCTTCGCCTGCCGGATCGCCTGGTGGGCCGTCAACCGCGCGAGCACGCCCTCATCCACCTCGCCGTCGACATAGAGCAGCGCGATGGCGTCACCGCCCTGCTTGTCGCGGCCGAGCTGGAAGTTGGCGATGTTGACGTTGGCAGCGCCGAGCGTCGTGCCGATGAAACCGATCATGCCGGGAACGTCGGTGTTGGTGATGTAGATCATGTGCGAGCCGACATCGGCATCAAGGTTGATGCCCTTGATCTGGATGAAGCGCGGCTTGCCATCCGAAAACACCGTGCCGGCGACCGAGCGCGTCATGCTCTCGGTCGTCACCGTCAGCTTGATATAGCCGTCGAACACGCCCGTCTTGTCGCGCTTGACCTCGGAAAGCACGACGCCCTTTTCCTTGACCATGATCGGCGCCGAAACCATGTTGACGTCGGCGACCTGCGGGCGGATGAGGCCGGCAAGCACCGCGCTCGTCAACGCCCGTGTGTTCATGTTGGCGGTGATGCCGTCGTAGAGGATCTCGATTTCCTTGATCGGCTCCTCGGTGACCTGGCCCACGAAGGCGCCGAGAACATCGGCAAGGCGGATGAAAGGCTTCAGGATCGGCGCTTCTTCAGCGGTGATCGACGGCATGTTGATGGCGTTGGAGACCGCACCCTTGACGAGGTAATCCGCCATCTGCTCGGCCACCTGGAGAGCGACGTTTTCCTGCGCCTCGGTGGTCGAGGCACCGAGATGCGGCGTGCAGACGACGTTCGGCAGGCCGAAGAGCGGGCTTTCCTTGGCCGGCTCGACCTCGAAGACGTCGAAGGCAGCACCGGCGACATGGCCGGACTTGATCGCTTCGGCGAGAGCCGCTTCATCGACCAGGCCGCCGCGGGCGCAGTTGATGATGCGCACGCCCGGCTTGGTCTTTGCCAGCGCTTCCTTGTTGAGGATGCCGCGCGTCTTGTCGGTCATCGGCACATGCAGCGTGATGAAATCGGCCCGGGCGAAAAGCTCGTCCAGCTCGACCTTGGTGACGCCCATCTCCTCGGCGCGCTCCTTGGAGAGGAACGGATCGTAGGCGACGACATGCATCTTCAGGCCGATGGCGCGGGCGCAGACGATCGAGCCGATATTGCCGGCGCCGATGACGCCGAGCGTCTTGCCGGTGATCTCGACGCCCATGAATTTCGACTTCTCCCACTTGCCGGCCTGCGTCGAGGTATCGGCTGCCGGAAGCTGGCGGGCGACGGCGAACATCAACGCGATCGCGTGTTCGGCCGTGGTGATCGAATTGCCGAAGGGCGTATTCATGACGATGATGCCGCGGCGCGAAGCGGCCGGGATATCGACATTGTCGACGCCGATGCCGGCGCGGCCGACGACCTTGAGGTTCTTCGCCCCTTCGATGATCTTTTCGGTCACCTTGGTGGCGGAGCGGATGGCGAGACCGTCATATTTGCCGATGACGTCGAGCAGACGGTCCTTGTCCTTGCCGAGTTGCGGTTCGAAATCGACTTCGACGCCGCGGTCACGGAAAATCTGGACGGCGGTTTCCGACAATTCGTCGGATACGAGAACGCGAGGTGCCATTGTGGCCTCCTTCAAAAGTGTTCAGCGATGAATGAATAGAGATGCGAGGCTCCGCCCTATGGCGGAGCCGGATGCGATCACGTCAGGCTGCCGCCTGAGCGAGCTGCGCCTTCTGTGTTTCGAAGGCCCAGGAAAGCCAGGGCATCAGCTTCTGCATGTCGGATGCCTCGATCGTGGCGCCGGCCCAGATGCGCAGGCCGGACGGCGCATCGCGGTAATGGCCGACGTCATAGGCGACGCCTTCCTTTTCCAGCAGGCCGACCAGACCCTTGGCGAAAGCCGCCTGGCCGACGTCATCCAGCGCCGTGATGTCCTTGTCGACGATCTTCAGGCAGACTGAGGTGTTGGAGGCCGTTTCCGCGTTGACGGCGAGATTGGCGATCCAGTCGTTGGCCGCGACGAAATCGTGGATGACCTTGGCATTGGCATCGGCACGCGCGATCAGCGCCTTCAGGCCGCCGAGGCCCTTGGCCCAGACCAGCGCATCGATATAATCCTCGACGCAGAGCATCGACGGCGTGTTGATCGTCTCGCCCTGGAAGATGCCTTCCGTCAGCTTGCCGCCAGAGGTCATGCGGAAGATCTTCGGCAGCGGCCAGGCGGGCGTATAGGTGACTAGGCGCTCGACGGCGCGCGGCGAAAGAATGATGACGCCATGCGCGCCCTCGCCGCCCAGGACCTTCTGCCAGGAGAAGGTGACGACGTCGAGCTTGGCGAAATCGAGTTCCTGCGCGAAAGCGGCCGACGTGGCATCGCAGATCGTCAGACCCTTGCGGTCGGCGGGAATGAAATCGGCGTTCGGCACGCGCACACCCGAAGTCGTGCCGTTCCAGGTGAAGACGACGTCGCGGTCGAAATCGACGGCGGAGAGATCGGGAAGCTCGCCGTAACCGGCTTCGAGCCTGCGCACGTCCTTGAGCTTCAGCTGCTTGACGACATCGGTGACCCAGCCGGCGCCGAAGCTTTCCCAGGCGAGCATATCGACGCCGCGTTCGCCGAGCAGCGACCAGAGCGCCATTTCGACGGCGCCGGTATCGGATGCCGGAACGATGCCGATGCGATAATCCGGCGGCACGTCGAGAATTTCACGGGTAAGGTCGATGGCCTGCTTGAGCTTGCTCTTGCCGACCTTCGCGCGGTGCGAACGGCCAAGGGCCGCGTCGGAAAGAGCGTCGAGCGACCAACCGGGGCGCTTCGAGCAGGGGCCAGAAGAGAAATGAGTATTATTCGGACGGATGTCCGGCTTTGCGGTCTTCGCCATGATGCTATCCTCTCAGATAGAAAGCCCTTCGTTGGGGAAGGGTGTCCCGCCGCCGTGTGTATGGATAGCAGGCGTCATAGTCAAGATCGAAGTGTCGCAGAGAGAGGATATTTTGACGCAGGCACGCTTGACGCAGCAAAAAGCCGCCCGGGCGGGCGGCTTTCTGATGGGCGCGAATTGAGCTTACTTGTAGACCGCCGGCTGCAGCGGAATTTCCGGCGGCGGTTCGTAGCTCGTCTGGGCGCATCCGCCGAAGAGATAGCGGCCACCGACGCGGACTTCATGGGCGCTGAGCCCCTTGTCGCGGCCCGGACCGCCATTTTCGGCATAGCCGAACATGTTGCCGCCGTCGACATGCAGGTATCGGTAGCCGACATCGGCCTTGAAGTTGCAGGTCACGTCGACCGAGGCGCCGGCCATGAGGGCGTAAGTAAAGCGCCAGTTGCCCTTGCCGCCATGGGTGACCTGATCGTCGCAGAAGCTGCCGTCATCGGCGCAGGCGACGTTGCGCAGGTTCTTCCACTTGACGTAGGAGCCACCGATACCGGCGCCGACATAAGGCGTAACGTAGCCATAGGTGCCGAGATCGACATAGGCGTTGGCAAGCAGCGTATAAGCCGTCAGCGAAGAGCGGTCGCTCGACGTGCAATCCACCAGCGGGAAGCCGCACTGCCCGACCGTCGAGCCCTTGAAATCAGCCTGCGTCAGATAGTCGAAGGTCAGATCGGTGCGCAGATAGCTATTGATCTGATAACCGACACCGCCGCCGATCGTCCATGCGTCGTCGAGGTCAGCGTCGTCGAAATCGACCTCGGTGGCGTTGCTGCCCTGGAAATACCGGGCGCCGCGCAGATCGGTAAAGGCATAGCCGACATCGCCGCGCAGGTACCAGCCGGTCGCTTCGCTGACCGCCACTTCGGGCGGCTGCTCCGGGATAGGCTCAGCGGGGGCGAGGTCCGCGGAATAGGCATGTGTCGCGATCAACAATGCGGCGAAGATGCCGGACAAGCTTCTTTTCATGGATCCCACTCCAAAATCCGTTGGGTCGGCAGGCTTCAAGTCGCTGCCAGACTGATACGCTTCGGATGGATAATGAATGGGAAACGTTAAAAGCTGCTTAACCACGATTATTTACCGTAGATCTTGAAGCTTCAGGTAGAGGAAACATGGATTGCTGCGGTAAGTCTTTGAGAAGACGCCCTGACGAGACCTTGGCTGGATAACGAACCAACTCTTCCCGTGATCTTCATCTGGCCGCGTCACGACATACAATCGTCATCCGGCGGGTGATAAATTGATGAGGGGTGGGCTGGGTTGATCCTTGCGCTAGATCTTCTGCCGTAGAGCATGGCGTCGAACGAAACCTCACGAGCAAAGCACGCCCATTAGCCACACGGCACGATCAGCCCTCATCCTGAGGCGCCCCGTAGGGGCCTCGAACGACGGGGGGCGGTTGGCTGCGCAGTCACAGCCATCCGAATTATTGGATAGTACACCAGTGGCCGGCCTCGTCCTTAGAGGCCCCTTCGGGGCGCCTCAGGATGAGGACGGAGAGAGGACGTCGCCCATCCTCCGAGACCCGCCAAGCTTGTCGCCGAGCCCGATCTGTCTTCAAAGAATCAGGCAGCAGTCCGCACGTTCGAGATCGTGCCGATCAGCTCGTTGACGATGCGTTCGATCTGGGCGCGGTCGTCGCCTTCGGCCATGACGCGGATCAGCGGCTCGGTGCCCGAGGGGCGGATGACGAGGCGGCCGTTTTTGGCGAGCTCGGCTTCGGCATCGGCGATCGCCTTCTGCACCTGGATATCCTCCAGCGGCTTGCCGCCGCTGATGCGGACGTTGCGCAGGAGCTGCGGCACCGGCTCGAAGCGGCGGCAGACCTCGCTGACAGTCCGGCCGGTCCGCTTGACCGCGGCCAGGATCTGCAGCGCTGCGACCAGACCGTCGCCGGTCGTGCCGTAGTCCGAAAGCACGATGTGGCCCGACTGCTCGCCGCCGACATTGTAATTGTGCTGGCGCATATGCTCGACGACATAGCGGTCGCCGACCCGCGTACGGGCAAGCGCCATGCCGCGTTCGTCGAGGAAGCGCTCGAGGCCGAGATTGGACATCACGGTGGCGACGATGCCGTTGCCGCGCAGCTGCTGGATCTCGGCCCAGCTCTCGGCGATGACGGCCATCAGCTGGTCGCCGTCGACGATCGAGCCATTTTCATCGACGATGATGACGCGGTCCGCATCGCCATCGAGCGCGATGCCGATATCGGCGCGCACCTCGTCGACCTTCTTCTGCAGCGCGACCGGGCTGGTGGAGCCGCAATTGAGATTGATGTTGGTGCCGTTCGGCTCGTTGCCGATGGTAACGACCTCGGCGCCGAGCTCCCAGAGCACGGCCGGCGCCACTTTGTAAGCGGCGCCATTGGCGCAGTCGATGGCGATCCTCAGACCCTGCAGCGTCACGTCGCGCGGCAGCGTGCGCTTGGCATGTTCGATATAGCGGTCATGCACACCGTCGACGCGCTTGGCGCGGCCGATGTCATCGGATTTGGCAAGCTGGGCGTTCAGGTCCTTTTCGAGCAGATCCTCGATCTCGGCCTCGAGGTCGTCGGAAAGCTTGTAACCATCAGGACCGAAAAGCTTGATGCCGTTATCCTCGTAAGGATTATGCGAAGCCGAGATCATCACGCCGATATCGCAGCGCAGCGAGCGCGTCAGCATGGCGACGGCAGGTGTCGGGATCGGGCCGAGAATGAAGGCGTCGAGGCCGGCGGCCGTAAAGCCTGCGACCATGGCGTTCTCAAGCATATAACCGGAAAGGCGCGTATCCTTGCCGATGACGACGCGGTGGCGGTGGTTGCCGCGGCGGAAGATCGTACCGGCGGCAATGCCGACCCGCATGGCGAGATCCGGCGTCATCGGGAAGACGTTGGATTGGCCGCGAATGCCGTCGGTTCCGAAATAGCGTCTCTTCATCTGCACTCCTGCGCTTTCCGCGCGCCATTCAAGGCAGCGCACCGTTCCAAGCGAATCCGGCTTCCATGGAATGTCGTCAATCCAGGAGCGTGATTCACGCTTGCCTCAATTCAGCGGAATGCCACAAAATGCGGCGATCGGCACGTAAATTAGCAAGAAAAATGATTATATCCCGTTACCAATAGAAAAGGCCGGATCTCCCGCTGGGGAAATCCGGCCTTGTTCAAGATGATGCCAGCCGCTCAATGCGGCTGCGGTTCGAGGCCGGCTTCGGGCTCGTCGCCCTTGGCGGCAGGCCGCGCGCCGGCCTTCGGAACGGCCGAGCCGCGGCTCGGCGGCGAATCATCGCCGAGATCACGGGACGGCTTCTCGCCGCGGATCAGCGCCTTGATCTCTTCACCGGTCAGCGTCTCGTATTCGAGCAGACCTTCGGCAAGCGCGACGAATTCGTCGTGCTTATCAGTCAGGATCGTGCGCGCCTGCGTATAGGCTTCGTCGATCAGGCGGCGCACTTCGTTATCGATCTTCTGCGCGGTGGCTTCCGAAACATTCTTCGACTGCGAAACCGAGTGGCCGAGGAAGACTTCCTGCTGGTTCTCGCCATAGGCAACCTGACCGAGCTGGTCGGAGAAGCCCCATTGCGTCACCATGGCGCGGGCAAGCTTAGTCGCCTGCTCGATGTCGGAGGACGCACCCGAGGTGATGTTCTCCTTGCCGAAGGTGAGTTCTTCAGCGACACGGCCGCCCATCATGATGCAGAGGCGCGAAACCATCCACTTGTAGCTCATCGAGTAGCGGTCGCCCTCGGGAAGCTGCATGACCATGCCGAGTGCACGGCCGCGCGGAATGATCGTCGCCTTGTGCAGCGGATCGGCGACGGCGACGTTCAGCGCGGTGATGGCGTGACCGGCCTCATGGTAAGCGGTGAGCTTCTTTTCCGCCTCGGTCATGGCCGAGGAGCGGCGCTCGGCGCCCATCATGATCTTGTCCTTGGCGTCTTCGAATTCCTGCATGGTGACGACGCGCTTGTTGCGGCGAGCGGCCATCAGGGCGGCTTCGTTGACGAGGTTCATCAGATCGGCGCCGGAGAAGCCGGGCGTGCCGCGGGCAAGAACCTTGAGATCGACATTCGGCGCCAGCGGAACGTTGCGGGCATGCACCTTGAGGATGCGCTCGCGGCCGACGATATCGGGGTTCGGCACGACGACCTGACGGTCGAAACGGCCGGGACGCAGCAGCGCCGGGTCGAGCACGTCGGGGCGGTTGGTGGCGGCGATCAGGATCACGCCTTCATTCGCCTCGAAGCCATCCATCTCGACCAGCAGCTGGTTCAGCGTCTGCTCACGTTCGTCATTGCCGCCGCCGAGACCGGCGCCGCGATGACGGCCGACGGCATCGATTTCGTCGATGAAGATGATGCAGGGCGCATTCTTCTTCGCCTGCTCGAACATATCGCGCACACGGCTAGCGCCGACGCCGACGAACATTTCGACGAAGTCGGAACCGGAAATGGTGAAGAAGGGCACGTTGGCTTCGCCGGCAACCGAGCGGGCGAGCAGCGTCTTACCGGTGCCCGGAGGACCGACGAGCAGCACGCCTCGCGGGATCTTGCCGCCGAGACGCTGGAACTTCTGCGGATCCCGCAGGAATTCGACGATTTCTTCGAGATCCTGCTTGGCCTCGTCGACACCGGCGACGTCTTCGAAGGTGACACGACCATGCGCTTCGGTGAGAAGCTTGGCCTTCGACTTGCCGAAGCCCATCGCGCCGCGCGAGCCGCCCTGCATCTGCCGCATGAAGAACAGCCAGACACCGAGGATGAGCAGCATCGGCAGCAGCGTTCCGAGGTAGCTCAGAAAGCCGGAGGACCCATCGGTCTCCGGACGCGCAGTGACGGCAACGTTTTTGGCCTGCAGGCGATCGAGCAAGCTGTCGTCGATGACGGGCGAATAGGTCTGGAAGTTGTTGTTGTTCTCCAGATAAGTTCCGCTCAGCCGATTGCCGGTGACGACGACATCCTTCACGCGGCCCGCATCGACCTCACGCAGGAACTGCGAATAAGGGATTTCGCGGGAGCCCGTCTGCGCCGGCGCCGTCTGAAACATACTGAAAAGGGCGATCAGCAGAAGCGCTATGATCGCCCACAAGGCGAAGTTACGTAAGTTAGGGTTCATTGAACTCCCCAGCACTGGAACAGCCGCCTCATGGCGACCGTCTTATTCTTCTCTAACATAGGGTTGCGCCGTGCGATTGCCAAGGCGATCCCCCAGGTCAGATGGTTTTTCCGTCAATACTTCTTAAAGGCGGCCTCGCATAGGGCGCCGTCGCGAAAACCGCCGAAAGCTTGTTGGCAAAGATGAAATCAAATCGTGTCAAAAAGCGGTCGAAGGGTGCGAAATAGGGCGTTAGGTCGATCCGACGGGCGGATTCTGGGGATAGAGGGACTCCCTCTGCCGATAAAACCGGCGCCGAGGCAATGGCGCGTTTCCATGCGGCCTTGGGCAGGCCCCTGCCCTCTCCTCCCTCATTCCTGTGCTCGTCACAGGAATCCAGTGCGCCCAAGTCCTTGGGCGCGGAAGACTCTCCCCTGACCGGGTCATTCACGGCGCGGACGCGCCGTGGCTGGATTCCTGTGACAAGCACAGGAATGAGGGAGGAGCGCGCGGCCTGCGCCTCTATCCCTATGGTCGCTCTCGAGTTGTTTACCGCCTCAAACCTCCCGTCCCACACGCCCGCCTCTCCCGGCTTCACCACCAGCGGCACATTCCCCCGGCTCTCGCGCGTGAGATAAAGCCCGTCTCGCCTGAGATCGAATACCACCCTTCCCGCGGTCATCCGCCCCAGCTCCCCGCCGGTGGCAAAGGAGAGAAGGCGCTCCATCTGTACCCTCCCCGGCGCAAACGGCTGTCCGCCGAAAACCGCTGTCAGGCGGCCGAGCGCATAGTCGAGAACGGCGCGATCCTGGCGCAACCCGTCAGGCATCACTTGCCCGAGCAGGCGGCCGTGAAGCCTGAAATGACGATCCAGCCATTCCGCTCCCTCGGCCGAAAGAGCCAGCCGCTCTTCCCAGATGGCACGAATATTCGTCTCCGCATCTGCATCTGCCGACAGCTGCCGTCGCACCCGCACACGCTCGTACTTCACATCTTCATTGCTCGGATCGTCGATCCACCCCACACCCCGCTCCTTGAGGAAAGCACGGATATCGGCCCGGCTGGAAAAGAGGAGCGGCCGCAAAATCCAGAAACGCCGGTCGAAGAGCACCGCATCGGCAATGCCTGATGAAACCTGCTCCGTTCGCACGCCGCGCATGGCAAGTGTTTCGCGCTGGTCGTCGTGTGTGTGTCCGGTGACGATGAGATCGGCGCCAAACGCTTCCGCCGCTTCGGCGAGCAAGCCGTAACGCGCCTCGCGTGCCGCGGCCATGATGCCGGTTTTCGGCTTGTCGCCTCGCCAGGTCATAATGGTGTGGGCAATGCCAAGCGACGTGCAGAGGGCTGCGACGTCTCGCGCCTCGTCTGCGGAGCCGGCGCGCAACGCATGGTCGATGGTCGCAGCGCATAAGGAGATTTTGAGATGCGGCACGGCCTTCACGGCTTCATCGAGAAGGAGAAGCAGGCCGGTGGAATCGCTGCCGCCCGATATCGCGACGAGAATGCGTGCGGGGCTTTGAAGCGACGTGAGAAACTGGAGGATCGCCTCTGGCGGCGATAAGCCTTCCGGAGACATGCCGGAAGACCTTAGCAGGCGAGGCGCTTCTGTTCGCTCGCAACCTTGCTTATGACGGCACGCGATGCCTTCGGATAACGCTTCGACACCTCGCGCAGCGTCGCACAGGCGGTTTCGGTATTGTCTAGCGCGGCAAGCGACATGCCGAGTTTCAGCAGCATCTCGGGCGCCTTTTCCGATGTGCCGTATTTCTGATGTGCATTGAGGAAGGTTTTGGCCGCCTCATTGTACTTGCCTTGCGAATAGAGTGCTTCGCCGAGCCAGAAATTGGCGTCCGCGGCCCGCGCGCTGCTCGGGTAGCGGGTGATGTACTGGGTGAATTCCTGTTCGGCCGTGCTGTAATCGCCTGACAAGACGTGGCCATAGGCAGCCTTGTACTGATCGGCCTCGCCGCCGAGCGAGGCAGTCTGTTGCGGCGCGCCGGGATTGGCATCGGGGACAGGGCCGGAGCCCACGCCCGCATTTTTATCGACGGTTCCGCCGACCGGATTGCCATTCTGATCGAAATCGATCGAGCCGAGCTCCTTCGGTGGCTGGCCGAGGCCGCTATTGCTGGGCACATTGGTGGAGGGAGCCGTTTCGGCTCCCTGCGGTGCTTGGATCACTCTGGCAACGTCGTCGCCGCCGGAAGCCGCCGGGGCGGTATCGGTCTCGCTCTTTTTGACAGGAGCTTTTGCACCGCCGCCGGCGCCGCCGGTTTTCTCCAGCTGCTGGAAGCGGAATTCATTGTCTTCCTGTTGCTTGCGGATCGTCTCCTGCATCTGCAGCAGCTGGAAGCTCATCTCCTCGATCCGGCCGTTCAGCTGCCGCAGCTGCTCTTCGAGCTGCTGCACGCGAACCTCGGCATCGCCGCTCTGCACCTTGACAACAGGCGGCGCCGACTGGTTTTCCGCGGACCGGCCACCGAGATGCAGCCCAAAGAACGAGGCAGAATAGGCCGCCCGTTCGCTCCCGGTCACAGCCGCGAGGCACAGCATGCCTGCCACGACAAGTTTCTTCATATGTATCGTCCTGTCCCAGTGATTCTTCGCACCTCGATGGCACGAACAGGAGATTTTTCCAATTGCTGTCAAAAAGCAACGGAGTCTGGCCAAAGTGTGGTCAAAAAGAAAGGCGGCCCCCGAGAGGACCGCCTTTCCGAAAGCAAACGAAATCGGCAGATTACATGCCGGCGCCACCGAGAACCGTGACCGCGCGGCGGTTCTGCGACCAGCAGGAAATATCGTCGCACACGGCAACCGGACGTTCCTTGCCGTAGGAAATCGTCTTCAGGCGCTGCGCCGGAACGCCTCGCGAAGCGAGATAATCCTTGGCGGCAGCCGCGCGGCGGGCACCAAGCGCAAGGTTATATTCGCGCGTGCCGCGTTCGTCGGCATGGCCTTCGACGGTGATCTGGTAGTTCGGGTAGCGGGCGAGCCACTGCGCCTGACGGTCGAGCGTCTGCGAAGCATCGGCGCGGATCGACGAGGAGTCGGTATCGAAGAAGATGCGGTCGCCGACATTGACCGTGAAATCCTGGGCTGAGCCCGGCGTCGCGGAGCCACCGGCGCCGCCCGCGCCGAGGCCGAGATCGCCGGCGCTGTTCGGCGGCTTCTTGGCGCAGCTCGCAAGGGCGAGGCCGGCGACAAGCGCGATCATGACGGGGTTGCGGGCGAAATTCTGCATGCGGCTCATTGCCGGGGTATGAATTCGGCTCATGGCCGGTCTCCTTGCGGGTTCATCAGGGTTTCCGGACAGTAACCGCACTCGGTTAACCGCCCCTCAAAAATCATGGTTAACGAATTACTGATTTGTCCCTTGGTCGCTCGATTCCATGACTTTGGGACGACATGAAGGCAGCAGCGCATCGCCTACTCCATCAGCGGCGACCAGGCCGGGTCGGAACCGTAGCTCGGCGTCTTCACGAGCTGCTCGTTGTAACCGGTCAGATCGATCGAGTAGAGCTGCGGACCGCCTGAGCCTGCCGCCTGGCGGAAGAACATCAGCACGCGGCCGTTCGGCGCCCAGGTCGGGCCCTCATTGTGGAAGCCGGTCGTCAGAATGCGCTCGCCGGAACCATCCGGTTTCATCACGCCGATCGAAAACTTGCCGCCGGCCTGCTTGGTGAAGGCGATGAGATCGCCGCGCGGCGACCAGACCGGCGTCGAATAGGAGCCGTCACCAAAGGAAATACGGGTCTGGCCCGAGCCGTCGGCGTTCATCACGTAGATTTGCGGCTTTCCGCCACGGTCGCTTTCGAAGCTGACGCGCGCGCCGTCAGGCGAATAGGAAGGCGAAGTGTCGATCGCAGCCGTCGAGGTCAGGCGCGTCGTCGTGCGTGAGCGCAGGTCCATCGTATAGATGTTGGAATTGGCGTCCTGCTGCAGGCTCATGATCACCTTCTGACCGTCCGGCGAAAAACGCGGCGAGAAGGTCATGCCGGGAAAATTGCCGACCACCTCACGCTGCCCGGTTTCGAGCTGCAGCAGATAGACCCGCGGCTGCTGGTTGGCAAAGGACATGTAGGTAACTTCCTGCCGGCTCGGCGAGAAGCGCGGCGTCAGCACGAGGTCGCTGCCATCCGTCAGCATGCGCACATTGAAGCCGTCCTGATCCATGATCGCCAGCTGACGCTTGCGCTGCTGCTTGGTGCCGGTTTCGGAGACAAAGACGACACGAGTGTCGAAATAGCCCTCTTCGCCGGTGATCTGCTTGTAGATCGCATCGGCGATGATGTGGGCCACACGGCGCCAGTTCTCCGGCTGCGTATAGAACTGCTGACCGGTCATCTGCTGCCCGGCAAAAGTATCCCACAGGCGGAATTCGGCGCGAAGACGGCCATCCGCTTCCTTGGTAACCCGGCCGGTGACCAACGCCTGTGCATTGATGACCTTCCAGTCCTCGAAACGAGGCGAAGCGTCGGGATTAGAAATCTTTTCGATGAAGGCAGTTTTGTTGATGGGTGCGAAGAGACCGGACCGCTGCAAGTCGGCGGCGATGACTTGCGAGACCTGCGCGCCCATGTCGCCCTGGAAGTCGGTCACCGCGATCGGAAGCGGTTGGATATTGCCCTTGTTGATGTTGATTTCGACACGCGCATTTGCCGGAGAGGAGACGACAGCGGCAGCGGTCATGCCGACGGCGACCACCAGCGCGCGGATGAGGGAACATTTGACCATATCAAACAAGCCTTTCAGCATCTAATGGGTAAGAGTGCTGGTGTCGAAGTTGAAAACAACTTCCTTCCAGACATCGTATTTATCTTTCGGAAGCATCGTAAAGGGAGTTGCGCGACGAACTGCGCGAAGGCCGGCATCGGTAAGACTTTTCTGCGCACGCTCACTGCCACCGGTGACCTGCACATCAGGATTGCCGACGATCTGCCCGTCTATGGCTAGCTTTATGTGGACCGTCAAAAGCAT
Organism: Rhizobium sp. N324; assembly: GCF_001664485.1. Lineage (NCBI taxonomy): Bacteria > Pseudomonadati > Pseudomonadota > Alphaproteobacteria > Hyphomicrobiales > Rhizobiaceae > Rhizobium > Rhizobium sp. N324. The sequence goes on from NZ_CP013630.1 coordinate 3,848,608, forward strand.
GCTGCCGATGTCTTTCAGGCGGCTGTCGACGATGAATTGACGTTCGATCGCGTTTCTCAGCGCCGCAACTTCAGCCACGCTGAGAACCGGCGAATTTGCGTCGCTGTTTCGGCGAACGGTCGTCCCCGCATTTGCATTGAAGGGAAATGCGAGGCCAAGGATCAACCCTGTCAGCACCACGCATATCCGGAAAACCTTCGCGAAATGGAACAAGTTCTTCGACACTTAAATCCCCAAGTCGCTAGCATCGAAGGTGAGATCCAGCTCGTTCCAGCCGTTTTCTCCCTCATATTTGTCTGCAGGCAAATTTTTGAGAGGAGATGATTTCATAACAGCGCGGTAGACACTGCTCTTGAGCGCTTGGCGTGTTGAATCCGGCCCCCCTGAAGCAATGACCTCGGGGTCGCCAACGACATTGCCGGCCTGATCGAGTTGAACACGAACCTTAAGCTGAACCTCGTTGGCGCCTGCCAGCCCCGAAACAACCGACCAATTACCGGAGATCTGACCACGTACAGCATCAATCTCGCTCTGGCTGAGTGAAGCACCACCATTACTCTTCTTGTTGCCAAGCGACGCTTCCTGCGTCGAGCGTTTCGCCCCCCCAGCGGAAGGGTCGGTCTTGTTCAGCAAGGCCGAGATCTCGTCGGCGTTGAAATCGCTTTTCATCGAGGAGGCCGATTTCGCCACTTCCTGCTTCTTGTCGGCCTTCTTCTTGTCCGTCGGCGCTTCCGCAGCTTTCGGTTGGTCCTGAGTCTTTTCTGGCGGCTTTTCGGCCGGCTTCTGTGGCTCCGGCGGCTTCACCTGCGGCTTGGCGACAGGGGTCGGCACCTTGTCAGGCAGCGCCTCGGCATCCGGCTTCGGCGGCTCTTCAGGCTTGGCCTGCTCTTCCGGCGGCTTTTCCTCCGGCTTCGGCGGCGTCACTTCGACGGGCTTCGGCGTCGGAATGGAGGCGACCTCCTTCGGCTGTTCGACCTCGGTCTCTTCCTTATTGACTTCCTTGACGTCGTTCGGCTTGGGATCGATCGTCGGCAACGGCTTCTCGCTCGAATTCGCCGCCGCAGCCTCGCTGTTGCTGGGCTTGGCGTTCGGGACCGGCGGCGTCTTCAGGTCGGCATTGTTGTCGCCGGCATTTTCGGCCGGCTGCGCGATCGGCGGACGTGTCGTCGGCACCGGCGCTGATGTCTCCTTCTTCGGAGCCTTCTTGTCGCCCTGCTGCATCTGGGTGATGGATTCCACCGGCACGAGATCGACCGGCATCGCCTCGAAATCCTCTACCTTGAAGGATTCAGGCGCGCTGAGCGATACCATCGCCCAGGTAAGCACCAGACAGTGCAGAACAGCAGATGTGACGACGCTGGTCTTCATCTTGAACGCTATTGGTCCTTCTTCTGCTGCGTCACCAGGCCGATATTCTTGAAGCCTGCGCCCTGAATACGGGCCATGACATCGGCGATGACGCCATAAGGCGCCGTCGCGTCGCCGCGCACGAAGATCCGTTCGTTATAACCGGTAGTGGCGATCGCCTCGAGCTTGGCGGCGATCTCGGCGGCCGGGATCGGCGTTTCCTGCAAGAACACTTCGCCGTCGTTCTTGACGGAGATGGTGATCGGCTGCGTCTCGGAATTCAGCGCCTTGGCCTGCGTTTCCGGCAGGTCGATCGGCACGCCGACGGTCATCATCGGTGCCGCGACCATGAAGATGATCAAAAGCACAAGCATGACGTCGACGAGCGGCGTCACGTTGATTTCGGAAATTACGGCCTTGTTCCGACCGCCGCGACGGCGGCGTCCGCCGCCCCCGCCGCCATTGCCTCCAACAGCCATACCCATGTCAGTATACTCCGCTGGTTACTGAGCTGCAGCGCGCGGCTGCAGCTTCTCGTCGATCTGGCGCGAAAGTATGGCGGAGAATTCATCCGCGAAACCTTCCATGCGGCCCGAGAGCTTACCGGCATCGGCAGAGAACTTGTTGTAGGCGATAACCGCCGGAATAGCGGCGACGAGGCCGATTGCGGTGGCAAGCAGCGCTTCGGCGATACCAGGCGCGACGACGGCAAGGTTGGTCGACTTCGAACCGGCGATTGCCTGGAACGAGGTCATGATGCCGACGACGGTGCCGAAGAGACCGATGAACGGACCGGCCGAACCGATCGTTGCCAGCGACCCGAGACGGGCGCCGAGAAATTCCGATTCGCGTGACAGCGTCACATCCATCGCCCGGTCGATACGCATCTGCAGGCCGATGGGCGAACGGGCGCCGCGCTCGAAGGATTTTTTCCATTCGCGCATGGCGGCCACGAAAATCGCTGCCAGGCCGGTATTGTTGCGTTCCGACAGTGAGCGGTAGAGTTCTTCCAGCGACTGGCCGGACCAGAAGACCTGCTCGAACTTGTCGAACTGGCGCCGTGCGCGGCCATAGGCCAGGTATTTGTCGATGACGATCGCCCAGGTCCATACCGAGGCTGCGATAAGCCCGAGCATAACGAGCTTGACGACGATACCGGCCTGCATGAAAAGCGACCAGAGGCTGACGTCCGTCGTTGCTGCTGCCAATCCTACTTGTTCCATTGATCCAAAATCCCCGAATCCAAACGCCCGGTGCTGGACCGGGCGGCACAAATTGATCTCGCAAGAAGTGTCCGGTGGCCGCCGCCCAAAGCCCTGGTCAAGCTTCCAAGCTCATCTTCCGCCTTCTTGCCGTCAAATTTGGTCAAAGGAAGGCGTGCACCGCACAAACTCCGACTTTCCCAGTAAGACACTATTATGGTTAATAGATCGTTAGTGACGAACTGTGACAGTAAGCCTGTGTCTGGAAGATCTCGTTCCATGGTTTACTTGACCGGAGCAAGATCCGGCTGCCGAAAGAGCGCTCATCCTGCGGCGCGGGTATTCCTTCACATAAAGTTCAAGTTTTGACAAGCCTGAATTCCGGGTGATTCGCGGCTATAGCGGCGTGCTGCCTTCCAGGAATTTCGCCGCCAGTGTTTCCGGCAGCCGCCTTGGCCGCCCCCTGGCGTTGATGACGGCGATGATCACCTTGGCTGATATCAGCAGCGTCTCGCCCGAGCGGATCTGCTGATTGAGCACCATCTTGGCACCGCCGGCTTTTTCCGTGTGGGTCAGGATCGTCAGCACGTCGTCCATGCGCGCCGGGCTCTTGAAATCGATCTCCATGCGGTGGACGACGAAGACGAGGCCCTCCTCGTCGGCGCTGACCAGTTCGCGCTGCTCGACGCCGAGGCAGCGCAGATAATCGGTCCGGCCGCGCTCGAGGAAATGCAGGTAGCGGGCGTGATAGACCAGGCCGGAGAAATCCGTATCTTCATAATAGACCCGCTGGACGAGGCGGTGTCCGGCCTCGGTCAGCTCTCCCGAAATGGAAAAAGGGCGCTCCGTCATAATTTTCTCCAAACTGAAGTGCCCTCTTTGGCGCAACGCTTGCCCACAGGCAAGCATTCAATGCCCCGACCGGCAGGCATTGAATGCCTGTCATAATTCCTAACTATCCCGGTATTGAGCGACAGATCAGGAGACGATGTGATGAAGATTGCGGTTATGGGCGGAGACGGTTTCATTGGCTGGCCGACGTCGCTGCATCTCTCCGATGCCGGGCATGACATTCATATCCTCGACAATCTCTCACGCCGCTGGATCGATACGGAACTTGGCGTTCAGTCGTTGACGCCGATGGATTCGATCCAGGAGCGGACCCGCATCTGGCATGCCGAAACCGGGCGCCGCATCCACTTCAATCTGATCGATCTCGCCAAGGATTACGAACTGCTGAAGAACTGGCTTTCCGAACACCGCCCGGATGCCGTCATCCATTTCGCCGAGCAGCGGGCCGCGCCCTATTCGATGAAAAGCGACCGCCACAAGAATTACACTGTCAACAACAACGTCAGCGCCACGCACAACCTCTTGAACGCGCTGACCGAACTCAATCTCGACGCCCATCTCATCCACCTCGGCACGATGGGCGTCTACGGCTATTCGACTGTCGGCGCGGCGATCCCCGAAGGTTATCTTCCGGTCGGCATCGAAACCGCCGCCGGCGCGACGGTCAGCCGGGAGATCCTCTATCCATCCAATCCCGGCTCGATCTACCACATGACCAAGTGCCTGGATCAGCTTCTCTTCCAGTTCTACGCCAAGAACGACGGGTTGAGGATCACCGACCTGCACCAGGGCATCGTCTGGGGCACGCATACCGAGCAGACGCGCCGCCATGCGCAGCTGATCAACCGCTTCGACTACGACGGCGATTACGGCACGGTGCTGAACCGTTTCCTGATCCAGGCGGCGATCGGCTATCCGCTGACGGTGCACGGCACCGGCGGCCAGACCCGCGCCTTCATCCATATCCAGGATTCGGTGCGCTGCATCGAATTGGCTTTGAGAAATCCGCCCGCCCGCGGCGCCCGCGTCGAAATTTTCAACCAGATGACGGAAACCCATCGGGTGCGCGATCTTGCGCAGATGATCGCGGGGATCAGCGGCGCCGACATCGCCTGGCTGCCCAATCCGCGCAAGGAAGCCGCCGAGAACGAGTTGATCGTCCGGAACGAGAAATTCCGCAATCTCGGCCTCGAGCCGATCACGCTGGAAACAGGCCTGCTCGGCGAGATCGTCGACGTCGCAAAGAAATTCGCCTATCGCGTCGACCGCTCGCGCGTGCCGGCCGTCTCCGCCTGGACCAGGGATATCGCCGCGACGATCAACCACGATCCGGAAGGCAAGCGGCTGAAGTCGGTGTCATGAGTGCTGAGCGATGACGAAGGCTAGAAAGGCCGCGGCTTGCTCCCTCTTCTCCCCAGCGGGGAGAAGGTGGCCCGGAGGGTCGGATGAGGGGGCCACACGGCACGCCCTTCATTGCCCTTCGCTCGCGCTCGGCGCACTCGCTCCTGTCGGCGCTCGCCCCCTCATCCGCCTGCCGGCACCTTCTCCCCGCTGGGGAGAAGAGACATGCAGCAACGCCTTGCCGTCTCTCCTCCGCCGGAGCAAGACATATCGAGGCAGTCGAACCCGATGAACCGCTCGTCCGTATTCGCCTACGTCACCCTCGTCACCAACCCCGACTACGCGATGGGAGCGACCGCTCTGGCCCATTCCCTGCGTCGCACCGGCACCACCGCCGACATCGTCGTCCTTCACACCGGCGGCGTCGATGCAGCCACTCTCGCCCCGCTCGCAACCCTCGGCTGCCGGCTGATCGAAGTCGAGCACCTGCCGCTGTCAGCCGCCTTCAACGAGCGCCATGCGCGCGGCCATCTCTATTCGGCAGCCCCCTTCACCAAGGGCCGCAAGCCGGATTTCCATTCGCCGCTCGACAATTTCTGCAAGCTCAGGCTGTGGCAGCTCGTCGAATACGAGCGCTGCGTCTTTATCGACGCCGATGCCCTGGTGCTGAAGAACGTCGACAGGCTTTTCCTCTATCCGGAATTCTCAGCTGCGCCCAATGTCTATGAAAGCCTTGCCGACTTCCGCCGCATGAACTCCGGCGTCTTCATCGCCTCTCCCTCGCATGACACATTCCGGCACATGCTCGAAAGCCTCGACAGGCCGGACACCTTCTGGCGGCGCACCGATCAGACCTTTCTCCAGACGTTCTTCCCGGACTGGCACGGCCTGCCGGTCTATTTCAACATGCTGCAATATGTATGGTTCACCATGCCGGCGCTTTGGGACTGGAAGAGCATTTCGATCCTGCACTACCAGTATGAAAAACCGTGGGAAAAGAATCATGCCAAGGCAGCGCGGCTACAACCTTTGATCGATTTGTGGCACCGTTTTCACGACAACGGCGAGGTGCCCGAGATCGCAACGCTGGACAATCCGGAAGGGGCAGCATGAAGGTATTGGTATCTGGCGGAACGGGTCTCGTCGGCCGGTATGTCGTCGAGGAACTGCTGGCTGCCGGATATCAGGTGATCGTCGGCGGCCGCCGGGCGCCGCCACCCCGCCTGTTCTCCCGCCCGGTCGAGTTCGCAGCGCTTTCGCTCGATCCCGACAAGGATCAGATCGATATCTTCGACGACGCCTATTTCTTCGTCCACGCAGCCTTCAGCCATATCACCGGCAAATACCGCGGCGGCGAGGGCGACGATCCGAAGAGTTTTCACAGGCTGAATCTCGACGGCAGCGTCCGGCTTTTCGACGCCGCCAAACGCGCCGGCACGCGCCGCTGCGTCTTCATCTCAAGCCGCGCCGCCTATGGCGAGCATCCTGCCGGAACCGAGCTTGCGGAAACGATGCTGGCCAAGCCCGAAACGCTCTACGGCCAAGTCAAACTCGATGCCGAACGCGCGCTGACCCACCTCTCCACCCCGGGTTTTGCCGGCGTAAGCCTGAGGGCGACCGGCGTCTACGGCGATCTCTCGCCCAACAAATGGGACGGCCTCATCGCCGACTATCTCGCCGGCCGGCCGGTTGTTGCGCGTGCGGGAACGGAAGTTCACGGCCGCGACCTCGGGCGTGCGGTACGGCTGATGCTGGAGACGGACAGCACCCGCATCTCCGGCGAGGTCTTCAACGTCTCGGACATATCGGTCGACACGCGCGATATCCTTTCGCCTATCCGGCGCGAGACCGGCTGTCGGCACGTGCTGCCGCCCCCCGCCGACAGGACGGCGCTCAATCCCATGAGCACGGCGAAAATCGGTGCGCTCGGCTGGACGCCGGGCGGAGTCGCGCTGTTCGAGGAGGCGATGCGCCGGCTCGCGGCATCGCTGCCGGCACCACCGGAACACAGGTCCACACAAGTCTGACGTTGCAGGATACGCCGAATTGCAATCGGGGACCCGAATTATCGGGGGATTGTCCATGCAGGTCGCAACCACGTCTGCCTCCATCATCTTGCGCGGCACGTCTTCGACGACAGCCATATCCGCCGCCTTAGACGACACCGATCAGGGTGTGCTAAAACTGCAGCGCAGCACCCAGACGCTGCAGCAGATGCGGCAGACCTCGGCGAATTCCGAAGACGAAGCCAAGACGAAGGCACAACGCAAGCTGGAAGAGGCAAAGCAGCAACTGGAGATGCTGCGCAGTTCCAGCATGCCGCCCGAGGTGGTTGCCCGTCTGGCTGCCGAACTGGCGCGCAAGGTCGGTACCGCCGCCTCCGAATTCGCATCATCAGTCGCGGCCGACAGCCCGGCCGCCGTCGCTTCGGTGGACGCAACCACGGATGCAACGGCCGCGACGACTGAGGCTGCCCTGACGGATGCCTCAGGAAAAACCGCGGTTGAAGAAGCCGGCGCACAGGAACCGGACGCCGCCGCCAGCGCCCGCAAGGCCTATCAGAGCGTGGCCGAAGACGCCCCACGATTCTCGGGCATCTCGGTCGATGATCGAGAAACGATGGAAGAGTTCAAGGCGGTCGTGCGCGATCTCAAGCAATTGCTCGAAAAGGCGATGCACGACCTGCGCCAGCAGAACCGGCAAACCGGGGTGAACGCCATTCCTGATGCGGCAGGTTTCTCCATCGCCACCGCGACAATACCGACAAGCATCGTCGTCTGATCTTCGGCCGCATCCCCCGACAGGCGTGAAACGGGCGCAGCGCTGTCGCATCCGGCATTTGCATCGGACATCCAGCCGTCTATGCTCATTTGAAATTTTCCCTATCCGTCGGATCGAATGACCGTGAAAGAACTGAAAACGCAGCTGCGAAATGAACGACTGTCGGCGCGCGACGCCATTTCTCCTGAGAAACGCGCCGCCAAAAGCCTTGCGATGGCCGATCATGCCGGCGAGGCGGTTGGTTTTGCGCTGGGCACGATCGTCTCCGGCTTCCTGCCGATCCGTTCGGAAGCCGATCTCCGGCCGCTGATGGCGCGCTTTGCCGTGCGCGGTGCGCGGCTCTGCGTGCCGGCGATCCTCGACCGGCAGACCATCGTCTTCCGCGAGCTGGCGGAGGGTGCCCCGCTTGTCGATACCGGTTTCGGCACGGTCGGCCCGGGCGACGATGCCGCCATACTCGATCCGGAAATCATGCTGGTGCCGCTTTCAGCCTTCGATGCCCGCGGCCACCGCATCGGCTACGGCGCCGGCCATTACGACCGCGCCATCAGCCGGCTGAGGCAAAAAGGCTTGCATCCCAAGCTGATCGGCATTGCATTCGACTGCCAGGAAGTGGCACATGTGCCGGACGAGCCGCATGACATAAGCCTGGATGCCATCCTGACAGAAAGCGGCCTTCGCTTTTTTGCCTCTTGGATTGGATAGGGAATGCGGCTGCTTTTTCTGGGTGACATGGTCGGCAAGACGGGACGCACGGCGGTCTGGGACCGCCTGCCCGGCCTGATCTCCGACCTCAAACTCGATTTCGTCGTCGTCAACGGCGAGAATGCCGCAGGCGGCTTCGGCATCACCGAGGACATCTTTCTGGAAACGATCAATGCCGGCGCCGATGTGGTGACGACGGGCAATCACGTCTGGGACCAGAAGGAAGCCGTCGCTTTTGCCGGGCGGCACGATCAATTCCTGCGGCCGGCCAACTATCCGCAAGGCACGCCCGGCCGCGGCTCCGGGCTGTTCTATGCCAGGAACGGCGCGCGCGTGCTCGTTGCCAACGTCATGGGCCGGGTCTTCATGCATCCGGAACTCGACGACCCCTTCAAATCGGCGGAAGTGATTCTCGACGCCTGCCCGCTGAAGGAGCAGGCCGATGCGATCATCTTCGATTTTCATGCGGAAGCGACCAGCGAGAAGCAGTGCTTCGGCCATTTCGTCGACGGCCGCGCCAGTTTCGTCGTCGGCACCCACACGCATGTGCCGACAGCCGACGCGCAGATCCTGAACGGCGGCACCGCCTATATGTCGGATGCCGGCATGTGCGGCGACTACGACTCCTCCCTCGGCATGGATAAGGAAGAGCCGCTCAACCGCTTCATTTCCAAGATGCCGAAGGGCCGCATGGAAGCGGCGAGCGGGCCGGCGACGATCTGCGGCGTCGGCGTGGAAATTTCCGACAGCACGGGCTTGGCCGAAAAGATCGCGCCGCTCCGGCTCGGACCGCGGCTGGCCGAGACGATGCCGGAGTTCTGGCGCTAGCCTCTACGTGTAGCCAACACGCAATCGTGAGCATTCCTAGTCTGGACCGCTGCGACCTCATGCCGCATCCTCCCGCCGCCAATTCAAAGTGGTAGAGCGCCGGAGGGCTGGCATGAAGCCGCAATATCTCGTCCTCGCTATCGCATGCCTTGCGGTCTTCGCCGCGGCCGGTCCTGCCGGGGCGCAGGAACAGCGAACGCCCGTCAGCCAGTGCCAGGCGATCGCTGAGAATATCCCGAAGGTAATTTTCGCCAGCTTTTCCGGCGCCGCGTCGCTGGCGCCTGCCGTTTCCGAGGGCGAAGAGGTCAAGCTCACGTATCTCGGCCATTCCACCTTCGAGATCGACACGCCTGGCGGCATCGTCATCGCGACAGACTATAATGGCTGGTACAGGCCGGCCACGATGCCGGATGTCGTGACCATGAACAAGGCGCATACGACCCACTTCACCTTGGCGCCCGATCCAGGCATCAAACATGTACTGCATGGCTGGAGCGATATTCCGGGCGAGAAGGCCAACATCAATCTCGTTGTCGGCGATGCCTATATCCGCAATGTCCCCACGGATATCCGCTTCAGCTACGGCCTCGGCGGAGCGCATGAGAATGGCAACTCCATCTTCATCTTCGAGATCGCCGGCCTCTGCATCGGCCATCTTGGCCACCTGCACTATGAATTGACGGATGCCCATTACACCGAGATCGGCCGCCTCGACGTCGTCATGGTCCCGGTCGATGGCGGCCTGACCATGGGCGCCGACAGCATGAGCCGCGTCATCAAGCGGCTGCGCTCGTCGTTGATTTTGCCGATGCACCGGCGCGGCCCGCCGGTCGAAGCCTTCGTCTCGATGTTCGGCAAGGATTTCGACGTCGCCAATGCGCCCGATGACAGTATCACCGTCTCCATGCGCACGCTGCCGAAGAAGCCGCTGATCTATGTGCTGAAAGGTGTGCAGTAAAAGAGGCCCGGAAGCATCCGGGCCAGTGCAATCAAGCGAACTGCAGATGGCGCCTGATGCCGATGTCAGGCGTCTTGTCGTCGTCGAGATTGGCCTTGGCGATCTCCCAGCCGAACTTCAGCGTGCTGCCTGTGGAAACCCAGATCGCGGCATCGTCGACATGCAGGGACAACATGGTGAGCCTGGGGTCCTTCTTGCCGCCGTCATACCAGGCCGCGACGATCGAACTCCAATATTCCTCGATCTTGGCAGGGTCGGGACGCACGTCGATCACACCGGCTAGGCAGGCATGATAGTCGTGATCCTTGCCGATGACGCAGAAATGCGCGCGGCTGCCTGGCTTGATGGCGCGCACGATGTCGGCATCGGTCTTGGTGTAGAACCAGATCGTGTTGGTGGTGGGATCGGCATGCGGCGCCATCGGTTGCATGTGCATATCCAGCCCGGAAATTCCGAGCATGCCGGCATGAACATCGTTGACCTGATCCCAGAGCTGACGTGCTGGCTGCTCCTGCGCATCGCTGAGACTTGCCATGACCGTTCCTTTCCGTTGAATGGAGTTCTTGAAACGTCATCCCCTCGCCTTTGTTCCCCGCAGAGGCAGCGGGACGACGCGGTCTTTTCAGCGTGCGGGAATATGCGATAGTGCGCCCGAACGAGAAAAGATCACCATGCGAACAAAACATTCGATTCTGGCTTTGGTTTTTTGCGCAGCTTTTGCGCCAACAGTCCTTGCGGCAGAAAAGACCTTCAAGCCCGACGAGAATGGCCAGGTCGTCTTCGTCACCCCGACAAGGAATATCGGCTGCGTCTATACGCCAAAGGGCGGCGTTGAAATGTATGTTCCCGAAGACGGCGGTCCGGAGCTTGCCTGCGAACGCAAAGAGCCGCTCTACGTCCGCCTTATCCTGTCGGCAAGCGGCAAGGCCTTTATCTTCGAGATGGAAGGCGATACCGCCTGCTGCAGCGATGACCATATTCTCGACTATGGCGATAGCTGGAGGGGCGGACCCTATTCCTGCACCTCCGACACGGAGGGACTGCGTTGCCAACGTCGGGACGGACATGGTTTCTTGGCCAGCCGCAAGCGATTGACGGTTGACTGAGACGGGCGACGGGCGTGCGCATCGTACGGCAAATCCACCGCTTTTTCCTTGAACGGGTGCCGTTTCGCTCTTATAAGGCGGCCCATTCCGAACAATGAGACGTGAACAGGGGTGCCATGGCTGGCCATTCACAGTTTAAAAACATCATGCACCGCAAGGGCCGTCAGGATGCCGTGCGGTCGAAAATGTTCTCCAAGCTTGCGCGCGAAATCACCGTAGCCGCCAAGGCCGGCCTGCCCGACCCGATGATGAACGCCCGTCTTCGCCTGGCGATCCAGAACGCCAAGGCCCAGTCCATGCCGAAAGACAACATCGACCGCGCCATCAAGAAGGCAGCCGGCGCCGACGGCGAAAACTACGATGAAGTCCGCTACGAGGGTTACGGCCCCGGCGGCACGGCGATCATCGTCGAAGCCCTGACCGACAACCGCAACCGCACCGCCTCCAATGTCCGCTCGATCTTCACCAAGGCCGGCGGAGCGCTTGGCGAAACCGGTTCGGTCTCCTTCTCCTTCGACCATGTCGGCGAAATCACTTACAAGCTCTCCGTCGGCGATGCCGACAAGATGATGGAAGCCGCGATCGAAGCCGGCGCCGACGATGTCGAGACCGACGAGGAAGGCCACTACATCACCTGCGGTTTCGAAGCTCTCGGCGAAGTGGCAAAGGCGCTGGAAGCAAGCCTCGGCGAAGCCGAAACCGTCAAGGCCGTCTGGCGCGCTCAGAACAACGTGCCGGTGGATGAAGAAAAGGCCCAGTCGCTGATGAAGCTCATCGACAGCCTGGAAGACGATGACGACGTGCAGAACGTCTATTCCAACTTCGAGGTCTCCGAAGAAGTTCTGGCCAAGCTCTCGGCCTGATTTTTCAGACATCCGAATAGAAAACCCGGCTGTGATGCCGGGTTCAGTTTGTTGACAAACCTTGCTCTTTACTCGCCGTCATCCTCGGCCTTGTGCCGAGGATCTGCTGCAACCACATCAGATGCTCGGGACAAACCCGAGTATGACGAAAGAGTGGTTGGCCGCCTTGAACCCGGTGGTGATGCCGGACTTCTTCTGACGGGTAGCTCCTCGCCTCGCACATGATGTTCTACTCTTAAAGACGCTCGTTACGAACCCTAAGCGGCCGCCCGCATGAAGCTTCCCAAGCCGGCAAACAATTCCACCGATCTCAGCCGGGTTTCGATATCGTGGATCGGCATCGAGATGATCACCTCGTCGGCCTGCGTTTCCTTGAGAAACTCGGTCAGCTTCGCCTCCGCCGTCTTCGGCGACCCGACCACTGCGTAGCGCAGCGTATGCTCGACGTTCGTCTTCTCCATCGGCGACCAGAAATTTTCCATATCGGCCACCGGGCGCGGGAACGGGCCGCGGACATTGCGGCGCAGGTTGACGAATTGCTGCTCGGCCGAGGTGAAATGGTAGCGTGCCTCCTCGTCCGTCGCCGCCACAGCGCCCATGACGCCAACCATCACATAGGGCTTGTCGAGCGTTGCCGAGGGCTGGAAGCGGTCGCGGTAGATCGCAATCGCATCGAGCAGCATGTCGGGCGCGAAATGCGAGGCGAAGGCATAGGGAAGCCCGAGCATGGCGGCGAGCTGGGCGCTGTAGAGGCTGGAGCCGAGCAGCCAGATCGGGATGTGCGAGCCATTGCCGGGAACGGCGAGGATCGCCTGGTTGTCGACCGGCGTGCCGAGCAGCTGCTGCAGTTCGACCACGTCGTTCGGAAAGCTATTGGCGCCGGCCTCGAGATTGCGCCGTAGCGCCTGTGCCGTGCGCATATCCGTCCCCGGCGCGCGCCCGAGGCCGAGATCGACGCGGCCGGGGAAGAGCGCCTCCAGCGTGCCGAACTGCTCGGCGATGACGAGCGGCGAATGATTGGGCAGCATGATGCCGCCGGAGCCGATGCGGATACTCTTCGTCGCCGCCCCGACATGACCGATGACGACTGACGTGGCCGCACTGGCGATCCCCGGCATGCCGTGATGCTCGGCGAGCCAGAAGCGCTTGTAGCCGAATTCCTCGGCCTTGCGAGCCATCCGCGCCGAACTCTCGAGAGACTGGCTGACGGTGCTGCCATCGGCAACGGGGGAGAGGTCGAGTATGGAAAAGGGAACCATGGGAAACCTGCCGGGCAAGTGAAGGATGCAGCCTATGTAGGTTCGCGCCCGCGCCATTCCAAACCATGCGCGCAATCAAAAGGGCCGCGCGAGCGCGACCCCTTTTTTTGCATTAGTGGAAATGATGGCTAGCGATGGCGGCGGAGCACATGCACCTCGGCGCTCGGCGTGTGGTGGTCAGGCGGCAGCGTGAAATTGCCGAGCTGGCGGTCCATTTCCAGGGCTTCCGTCGCCAGCCTGTGGATCGCAGCCGTGGTCTCTTCGACCATCGAGGCATTCTGCTGCGTCATCGCGTCGAGTTCGGCGACAGCGCTGTTGATCTCCCGCAGCGTATTGGCTTCCTCGCGCGTCGCACCCATGATGTCGTTGATCTGTGCGTTGATCGCCTCGACACGGGCACCGATACCGGTCAGCGCAACGCCCGCTTTTTCCACAAGCGACACGCCGCTTTCGACCTCATGCGTCGATTTCTGCAGCAGGCTGGAGATTTCCTTGGCCGCACTCGACGAGCGCTGGGCGAGTTCGCGCACTTCCATGGCGACAACGGCGAAGCCCTTGCCCGATTCACCGGCGCGCGCCGCCTCGACGCCGGCGTTGAGCGCCAGGAGGTTGGTCTGGAAGGCGATGTCGTCGATGACCGAGATGATCGTGTTGATCTGGCGCGAGGAGGCCTGGATCGCCTCCATCGCCGCGATCGTCTCGCGCATGATCTGGCCGGAGCCGGTCGTCTCCTTCTTGGCGTCGCGGGCGATGCGCTCGGCCTGTTCGGCCCGCTCGATCTGCTGGCGGACGGACTGGGTGATGGCGCTGATCGCATTCGCCGTCTCGGTGATCGAGCCGGCCTGGCGCTCGGTGCGGCCGGCAAGCTCGTCGGCGCCGGTGCGCATCTCCTCGGAGCCGGCGCGCACCGCCATCGAGTTGCCGCCGATGGCCGTCATGGTTTCACTCAGCGTCGCCAGTGCCTCGTTGAAATTGACGCGCAGGCTTTCGAGCTCGTTCGGGAAGCGGGTGTCGATCTGGTAGGCAAGATCGCCAGCCGCCAGATGGTGCAGGCCCTCATCGATCGCTTCGACCACCTGCTGCAGCGTCTTCGCCTCGGCTTCGCGCTCGGCCAGATTCTGCTGGCGGTCGCGATCGGCCTGCAGACGCGTCTCTTCGCTGGCGGCTTCGAGTTCGCGGCTTTCGATCAGCGACTGGCGGAAACGGGCAAGCGCGTTCGCCATCGTGCCGATCTCGTCCTTGCGGTTGAGGCTGCCGATCTCGCTATCGAGCTTGCCGTCGGCAACATCGCGGGTGACGCCGGCAAGCCGCGCAAGCGGCGAAAACAGAAAATTGGTGACGAGGCCGGTGGCCACCGCCATGACGACGAGCACGCCGATGCCGATCATCGTCAGCAGCGTGGCGATCTCGATCGAGCCGGCATTGAGTTCACTCAAGAGCACGCTTTCGACAACGAGGAAGCGGTCGCCGCGGTAGTCGATGCCGCGGACATAGGCGCGGGCCGGCCCGTCCGCCCTGTCGAAATCGGCAACCGTCATCGCCGAACTGGCAAGCGCGTCCTTGATGAAGGTGAAAGGGGTCGCATCGAGCGTCGCGAGCTTGCCGCTCGGGTCGAGGCCGACTGCCGAGCCGTCACCGGAAACGATCGCCGCCCGCGCCGTGCTGTCCTGGACGATACCCTTGCCAAGGATGCTGGTGACGATGTCGTCGCGCACCTTGAAGAGGAAGATGCCCTTGGCCGCCCCGAGTTTGACGATCGGCACGGCATAGAAGATTGCCGATTTGCCGCTGGCGGCATCGACGCGGAGGCCGGAAAAACCTGTCGGCGCGGCGTCGTCGGTCGCCTTGGCGGTATTCTCGATTGCCTTGCCGAAGGCGATACCGGCGCCGGTTGCCTTCCAGGCGTCCGACTTCAGGTTCTCGGCGAAGTCGTCCTGCTTCTTGTAGGAATAAAGCACGGTGCCGTCGAGATCGGCGATCAGCAGGTCGCTGAAGGCGGTATCCTCCAGATCGCGGGCGACTTCGCCCTGCGTCTTCTCATGGTTCGAATAATAAAAGCCGCTCGGCCCTTCCGGCTTCATCAGCTTCTCGCGCTGGTCAGCCGGGTTGGGATTGCCCGCAATGAAAACCTTCTTCAATTCGGCGCGGGCGTCGCCCGAGGTCTTCTCGATCGTCTTCCAGCCGCTCTTCAGGCTGGTGATCGACATCTGCAGCGCTTCGATGCGCGCGATGGAATTCGCCTGGTTCTCGAGCTGCGCCAGCTGATCCTGCAGCATGTCGCCGCGAAAGATCAGCACGCTCTCCTTGGCCTTCAGCGCCTGCTCGTCGGAGATCCGGCTGCTGGCAAAATAGGCAAGCACGTCGATCACGGCAATCGACAGCACAGTCAGCAGAATGAATGTGGCAATGACCTTGAAGGACAGGGACTGAAATCTCTGAGCCATGTACGACGAACCCCTCTGACGCACCTGCCGGCGTGGGCACGCAGCGCATGCCTGATCGACCGATCTTTGAACAGAACATCGGGGGCTTATCTCCTTGCGACACGAGAACCCCTTCGTATTTGACACTAGAATTCAAGCATCTGTTTTAATTCGCGGTAAATGGAGGCTCTTAAATCCGAGAATGTTTTTGTTTTGTTCACATATCGATGGCAGTTATTTCGCAGTCGCTATAGGTTGAACCATGCAAAATACGATTCGCATCATCGGCATCGATCCCGGCCTTCGTCGCACCGGCTGGGGAATCATCGACACGCTGGGCAATTCCCTGCGGTTTGTGGCCTCCGGAACCGTGACCTCCGATGGCGACATGGATCTCGCCTCCCGCCTCTGCCAGCTGCATGACGGCCTGGCGGAGGTCGTCCATACTTACAAGCCGGATGAAGCCGCCGTCGAACAGACCTTCGTCAATAAGGATGCGGTGGCGACCCTGAAGCTTGGCCAAGCCCGCGGCATCGCCATGCTGGTGCCGGCGCGCGCCGGGCTGCACGTCTCAGAATACGCCCCGAATGCCGTCAAGAAGGCGGTCATCGGCGTCGGCCATGGTGAAAAACATCAGATTCACATGATGTTGAAGATCCTGATGCCGAAAGTCGAATTCAAGGGCGACGATGCCGCCGACGCCCTGGCGATCGCCATCTGCCACGCCCACAACCGCGGGAGCAACCGGATGCGGCAAGCACTGGCCGGCTAATCTGTTCTTGACTTGTTCCGATAGTAAGGATAATTCTTACTTCGAAGGAGCAGCAAGATGCGCGTCACGTCCAAAGGCCAGGTGACCATTCCTCGCGATCTCAGAGAACTTGCGGGCATCGAGCCCAACAGCGAGGTCATCTTCTCGATCGAGAACGGCAAGCTGGTTCTCTCGCCGAAGAACGGCAAGCAGGAGATCGAGGATCGGGGGCGGCTCGACCGTTTCCTGCAGACGATCCGCCGTCTGGAAGGAACCGGCGATCAGGCGATCAATGCCGAAGACCTCATGTCGATGACCCGTGATCGCTGATGGCAACGCTTGTCGATACAAGCATACTCGTCGACCTGGCTGTGACCGGTTCGTACTGGCACGGTTGGTCGCGTCGGAAAATGCTCGACGTCTTCAGAGATGGCCCGGTCCTCATAAATCCGATCATCTATTCCGAATTTTCCGTTCGCTACGATGATATGGACGAAGTCGACCAACTGCTTCCGCAGGATGAATTCCGCCGCGAGAACCTGCCTTGGCCGGCTGTCTTCGCCGCGGCTCAAGCCTCCCGGCTTTACCGTCGCGCCGGCGGAGGACGCCAACGGATATTGCCAGACTTCCTCATCGGCGCCCATGCGGCGATTAGGGGCTACAAGATTTTGACCCGCGACCCCGGCGGATACCGATCGTATTTCCCCTCCGTTGAACTTATCACGCCCGAAACGCACCCTTGAGAGACCGCGCCCCATGATTGGCAAGCTGAAAGGCACCATAGACGAGATCGGCGAAGACTATGTGCTCGTCGATGTACACGGCGTCTGCTACGTCGCCCACTGCTCGGCCCGTACCCTGTCCAAGCTCGGCTCGGCCGGCGAGGCCTGCGTGCTGTTCATCGAGACCTATGTGCGCGAGGATCAGTTGAAGCTCTTCGGCTTTATGACCGCATTGGAGCGGGAATGGTTCAACCTGCTCCAGAGCGTTCAGGGGGTCGGCGCCAAGGTCGCGCTTGCCGTGCTCTCGACCTTGACGCCGGGCGAACTCGCCAATGCGATCGCTCTGCAGGACCGCGCCGCCGTTTCCCGCGCGCCGGGCGTCGGCCCGAAAGTGGCGATGCGTCTCGTGACCGAACTCAAGAACCGGGCGCCGGCCTTTGCCGGGGAGGCGATCAATATCGGCCTCAAGCAGGAACTCGGCGAAGGTGTCGCGGCCGCACCGGTGGCCGATGCAGTCTCCGCGCTGACCAATCTCGGCTATAGCAGAGACCAGGCGGCCAATGCGGTTGCCGCAGCCATGAAGACGGCGGGCGATGGCGCCGACAGCGCCAAGCTGATCAGGCTGGGATTGAAGGAGTTGGCGCGGTGAAGCCGGGAAAAACGACGGTTGGATATCGAGGCGACCGTTTTTTGGTGTATTGGTGTGAGAGTTTTCGGAACGGAATGAGAGCATGAGCGAACCCGCCCGCCTGATATCGCCGGAAAAGCGGGGCGAAGATCTCGACATCACCCTGCGCCCGCAATCGCTGGACGAGTTCACCGGCCAGGCGGAAGCGCGCGCCAATCTCAAGGTCTTCATCGAGGCGGCGAAGAACCGCGGCGAGGCGCTGGACCATGTGCTCTTCGTCGGCCCGCCCGGCCTCGGCAAGACGACGCTGGCGCAGATCATGGCGAAGGAGCTCGGCGTCAATTTCCGCTCGACATCCGGTCCGGTGATTGCCAAGGCCGGCGATCTCGCCGCGCTGCTGACCAATCTCGAAGAGCGCGACGTGCTCTTCATCGACGAGATCCATCGCCTCAACCCGGCTGTCGAGGAAATTCTCTATCCGGCCATGGAGGATTTCCAGCTCGACCTTATCATCGGCGAAGGCCCCGCCGCGCGCTCGGTGAAGATCGACCTGTCGAAATTCACCCTGGTGGCGGCCACCACCCGTCTCGGCCTGCTGACGACGCCGCTGCGCGACCGCTTCGGCATCCCGGTGCGCCTGAGCTTCTATACGGTCGAGGAGCTGGAATTGATCGTGCGCCGCGGTGCGCGGCTGATGAACCTGCCGATGACCGAAGAGGGCGCCCGCGAGATCGCCAGACGCGCCCGCGGCACCCCGCGCATCGCCGGCCGCCTGCTGCGGCGCGTGCGCGACTTCGCCGAGGTGGCAAGGGCCGAGGCCGTCACCCGCGAGATCGCCGACGAGGCGCTGACCCGCTTGCTTGTCGACAATGTCGGCTTCGACCAGCTCGACAAACGCTACCTCAACATGATCGCCGTCAATTTCGGCGGCGGCCCGGTCGGTATCGAAACCATCGCCGCCGGTCTTTCCGAGCCGCGCGACGCGATCGAGGACATCATCGAGCCTTATATGATCCAGCAGGGTTTCATTCAGCGCACGCCGCGCGGCCGTGTTCTGACCGCAATCGCGTGGAAACATCTCGGAATGCAACCGCCCAAGGAAATGGAGGCTGCGCAGTTCCGGCTGTTCCAGGAGGACAACTGAGTGATCACCCGCCGCGGATTTTTCAAGGTTCTTGGCGGCGGTATCGCAGGCGTCATGTCGCTCGGCGGTTACGCCTTCGCCTATGAACCGCTGGCGAGGCTCGGCATCGCCAGCTACCGGCTGACGCCGCCCGGATGGACGCCGGGGCTGAAACTCCGCGTCGTCGCGCTCGCCGATATCCATGCCTGCGAACCCTGGATGTCGGCAAGCCGCATTACCGCGATCTGCCACAGGGCCAATGAACTCGAAGGTGATGTCACCGTCCTGCTCGGCGATTATGCCTCGGGCATGAATATGGTGACCCAATATGTGCATTCGAGCCAATGGTCGAAGGCGCTCTCCACCCTGCAGGCGCCTCTCGGCGTCCATGCGATCATGGGTAACCACGACTGGTGGGAGGACAGGACCGCCCAGAAGAACGGCGGCATGGAAACATTCGGGCACCGGGCGCTTGCCGACGTCGGCATCCCTGTCTACGGCAACCGCGCCGTTCGGCTCGAAAAGGATGGCCGCGGCTTCTGGTTCGCAGGCCTCGAAGACCAGTTGGCGCTGCTGCCCGGCAGGAAATGGGGCCGCACACGCATGCTCGGTCTCGACGACCTCAAGGGAACGATGGCGCAAGTAACCGACGATGCGCCCGTCATCCTGCTTGCCCATGAGCCCGATATCTTTCCGCGCGTGCCCGAGCGCGTCTCGCTGACCCTGTCGGGCCACACCCATGGCGGGCAGATCCGTTTCCTCGGCCGTTCGCCGATCGTCCCCTCGCGTTACGGCAATCGCTACGCCTATGGTCATATCGTCGAGGAGCGCCGTAATATCATCGTCTCCGGTGGTCTCGGCTGCTCCATTGCGCCGGTGCGCTTCGGCGTGCCGCCGGAAATCGTCGTGATCGATCTCGGATAGAATGACATGAGCAAGCGCACCCTCATCCGCCTGACTGCCAGCGCTGAGCGTTTCAATTATCGCATCGCCGGCCTCGGCTTTCGCGATGGCCACGTGCTCGTTCATCGCGCCGTGCACGAGCCCTTCTGGACCTTTCCGGGCGGCAGGGCGGAGATCGGCGAGACGTCGGAGGAAACGCTGAAACGGGAGATGGTCGAAGAACTCGGCCTCGAAGTCACCGTCTCCCGCCTGCTCTGGGTCGTCGAGAATTTCTTCCGCTACGAGGAGCGCGACTGGCATGAACTCGGCCTCTATTATCTGATGGACATCCCCCTGGAATTCCCCTTCCGGCCGGGCGAAATCATCCACCGCGTCGAAGACGGCGACAACCATCTCGAATTCAAATGGGTGCTTGCGACGCGCCAGGCCCTGACCGAGCTCGACATCCCGCCCTATTTCATCGCCGATGAAATCGAGAACCTGCCCGTAGCACCCCGTCATCTCGTCTGGCGCGACGGCAATCTCGATCAGAAGAACTGACGCAGGCAATTCAAAGTGGTTACAGCGTCCTTTGCGCGCCCCAAAGGGCGCGCGGCGCTGCGGCCAAAAGCGCTCAAAGAGGAGATGCGCCGATGCCGGCCTACGATCCCATCAGATCATTTCGCAAGCTCGCCTATAACAACGCTCTCGCCAACCACCGTCTGCTTCAGGCCTGCACGGCATTGAAGCCCGGCGAATTCGAAGCGCCGCGCACGAACTTTTTCCCCTCGATCAAGGAAACCTTGAACCACATCATCACGGTCGACTGGTTCTATGTCGACGGACTGGAAGCCGGCACGCTCGGCTACCAGGCCTTCGAGGTCGACGAACCCTTCGACGACATCACATCGCTGGCGCAAGCGCAGGCGAAGGTCGACCAGCGGCTGACGACGCTTTGCGAGGCCCTGACGCCGGAGAAGCTCACGTCAACGGTCCGCCTCCATCGCGGAGACCGCATCCAGGAGGAGCGGATGGACGACGTACTCGCCCACCTCTTCCAGCACCAGACCCATCATCGCGGCCAGGTGCATGCGATGCTCTCCAGCACCAGCGTCGCTCCGCCGCAGCTCGACGAATTCATCGTCGCCGACGATGCGAAATTTCGCGGGCGCGAACTCGCTGGACTCGGCTGGAGTGAAGAAACGCTGATGCTTTAATTCTGCAGCCGTTTTTTCAGCCCGTCGATGATCGTCTTGGTGAGAAGATCGTAATTCTCGTCGAAGTGATGGTCGCCGGGCAGTTCGACGACTTCCGCGCCGCTCTCCTTCACCGCCGGGCAAGCGACATCATCATCGTCGTCCTTGCCGTAGATGCATTGCACCAGCTTCGGGTCGATGTTCTTCAGATCGGCGACGGGATCGCCTCCTGCCCCTTCCGTCTTCTGGCCGAGCCAGCCGAGAACGGAGATGACGTAATCGACTTGGTGCGAGAGCGACAGCAGCGACAATTGCGCCACCGCCGACTTTTCGGCTGGCTTGAGGAGCTGATAGGTGGCGGGCACGACGTCGGCGCCGAAGGAATAACCGACGAGCAGCACATGCTTCACCTTCCACTGTTTGCGGTAGAAATCGATGATCTTCGAAAGATCGGCAGCGGTCTCCTCCGGCTTGCGCTCCGACCAGAAATAATGAAGTGAATCGACGCCGACGACCGGAATGCCTTCCTTCTGCAAGGTGCCGCCGACTTCCTTGTCGATGTCGCGCCAGCCGCCGTCGCCGGAATAGATCACCGCCATCGTATCGAGAGCAGGCGTCGCCTCGAGGATCGCCAGCGGCAGGCCGAGCGGATTGCCGAAGGCGCCGGAGGCAGTGACGAGGTCGTCGAGCGTATCGGCAAACACCGTCTGCGCATCGTCGGTTGACTCGCGGATTTCGATTGTGGAATGGACTTTCTTCAGCGCTTCGGCATGCGTCCTGCCATCTTTATCGGCATTGGGCGTGAAGACCGATATGACGGGGTCCGGCAACGCGCCGTCGCTGAGCCCGTAGACCATGCGGTCGCCAACTGCCTTCTTCGATGCCGGCGTGCAAAGTTCCTTGGTCAGCGGAATGCCGGCCTTCGGATCGACGGCAAGCGTCTGGCCGATCGTCGCATCCGGCGTTTGCGCCGCAATCGCCAGTGCCAGGGCCCCGCCCTCGCCGATGCCGGCGACGATTGGCAGGTGATAGGCGTTGTTGCCGGTCGCACGCTGCACCTGCTGGCTGAGCGACTCGATGTCCGAAACCATGTAGACGCAGCCGTCGTTGAGGCTGACATCGTATCGGCTGAGCGCCTGGATATAGGAGGGAAAGTCGACGCCGATGACGACGGCGCCTTCGGAAACCAGCCTGTCGGCCTCCCCCTTCTCATAGTCGCCCCAGCCGGCGGCATCCGAGATCAGCATCACCGTGCCCTTCACCTCCCCTTCCGGCAGGAAGATGTGCGGCGACGGGATAAGCCCGGTTTCGAAGCTCTGCGTGGTTTCCTCGGCGGCATGAACCGGTGCGGCCGCGAGCATGCAGGCGCATGCCGTGGCAAGAAGGATTGTCCTGATCATTTTCTCACTACCCCTTTCAATCCGCCCCCGATCAGAAATGTCGCGTCCATCAACGCGATCATCGGATTGCCCCCTCCGGAGACCGCAAGATAGCGCGGTTGCCAGTGCGGATGAAACTTTGATTTGAATGCCCGAAGGCCTTTGAAGTTGTAGAAGCGTTCGCCGTGTTCGAAGACGGTGCTGCCGATGCGGTCCCAGACGGGCGCCGCCTCGCGTTTCGACATGCCGGAGAGAGGCGCCATGCCGAGATTGAAGTGGGTAAAACCCTGGCCGCGCAGATATTCCATGATCTGCACGAAGAGAAAGTCCATCGAGCCTTTCGGGGCATCCGGCGAGAAGCGCATGAGATCGATCGTGCCCTCCTGCTTGGACTCGGTAACGAGGATATTGGCGAAAGCGACGATCCTGCCCTCTTTTTTCAAAATGCCGACCGGCTGGGAAGCGACGTAGCCGGGATCGAAGGCACCCAGCGAAAAGCCCTTTTCCTTGGCGTTGTGATGCTCGAGCCAGGCCGTGGAGACGGCCGAGAGGTCATCGATCACCGAGGGCACCTCCTCGGGTTCGACGACGGCAAATTCCAGCCCGTCGCGCTGGGCGCGGCTTGCGGTCTGGCGAAGGTTCGCCCATTTGCCGCCCTTCATCTCGAAGGTTCGAAGATCGGTCACTGCCAGTTCGCCGAGCTTGAAGGCGCGAAGGCCGGCATCGGCGCAATGGGAAAGCAGCGACGGCGAGATCTGATAGAACACGGCCCGGCAGCCGGCGGCACGCGCCGCTTCGACGAAACGCCAGACGAGCTCCTGCACGGCGCGATGTTCGCCGACCGGGTCGAACAGCGCGATCCAGGACCGGCCCTGCCGGCCATACATGATGAAGGCGTCCCCCTTTTCCGAGAACATGATGCTCTTGTCGCCCATGCGCACCAGATTGGCGTCGGCATTGCCCTGCCTGCCGACGATCTCGACGGCACGCACCAGCGCTTCCTCCGTCGCCGGTTCCGGCCGGAAGGCCGCCGGCCGAAGCAGGCTGAAGACGGCGATCGCCGACGAGATGATGGTGATGCCGAGCACGGCGCGTAAGCCCCGCGGCGCTTCGGCGGTGAATTCGAACTGCCACCAGAGCTGGTTGCTGTATTCGACATCGCGATAGACGAAGAGCAGGATGACGACGGCGCCGACGACGATGACCGCAATCGCCATCAGCCAGGACGCCGTCAGCGCCTGATTGAGCAGCGAGGCATGGCGGGTAAAGAGCCGCCGGCTGACGAAGAGCCCGAAGATGAGGAAGGCGAGAAAGGCGGCTTCGACGAGCGCGATCGCTTTCAGGAGCGACAAAGTCAATGCGGCAAGGGCCGAGAATACCGCCACCCACCAGGCACCATCGAGCCGCTGGCCTAGGCCGCGCGCCGCGACGACGAGCGCGAGCCCGAGCAGGCTGGAAAGGAAATGCGCCCCTTCCACCATCGGCAGCGGCAGATAGTTGGAGAGGAATTCGAGGTTCTGGTCCGGCGTCGGCGTAACGCTCGAGAAGATCAGCATGACGCCGAGTAGTAGCGCCAAGGCCGACAGCAGCTGCGGCATCAGCCTTCCGCCGATGCGCCGGACGCTGGAGGCGGCCGGATGATCGACGAACCGACGCAGCTCCGTCGCCGAGACCGCGAGCACGGCGATCAGCAGCGGCAGCACATGATAGATCAGCCGGTAGAGCACCAACGATCCGAGCACGGCGTCGATGTTCACGGCGCTGCCGAGTGAGGCGATGATCACCGTCTCGAACACGCCGAGCCCGGCCGGAACGTGGCTGAGCACGCCGAGACCGACGGCGATCGCATAGACGGCGAGGAAGACCGGCCAGCCGATGGCCGTCTGCGGCAGCAACACGTAAAGCACGGACGCCGAGGCGGCGATATCGAAGGCGGTAACGAGGAACTGCCGCGACCAGGTACGCGAATCCGGCAGGCGGATCGCGACTGGGCCGAGATCGAGCACGCGCCCGTCGCGGCCGATGATCATCACGGCACCCAGAATGGCGACGATCGAACCGGCGATCAACCGCAGCAGCAAGGCGCTGACGCCGATCAGCGGGCCGATCTCGTCGGCGATGATGATGAGGGCGATCGCCCCGACGCCCGCAAGCCCCAGACCGAAGGAGAGCGTGACGAAGGCGATGATCCGGCCGATATCTTCAGGCGACAGCCCGAGACGCGTATAGGCGCGATAGCGGATCGCGCCGCCTGACAGTGCCCCGAAACCGGCGGTATTGCCGACCGCATAGGCACTGAACGCCGTCAGCGCCACATGCGGAAAGGGCAGCTTCTTGCCGATATAGTCGATCGCATTGAGATCGTAGAAGACCAGGGAGAGGAAACTGAGTGCGGTGAAGAACAGCGCAAGCAGGATGGCGCTCGGCCTGGTTGCCGCCAGCGCGTCAACGACGTCGTCATAGCGCACCTCGTTGGTCAGCTGCATGATCGCATAGCCGACGAGGCAGAAGACCACGAGTGTCGCCGCTGCCGTCAGCGGTGTTCTGTAACGTCTGAATAAACCGCGAAAAGAAAATCCGTCCGCGTCTTCCATATCTTTCAAATTGTCGTGACCCGACATGTCTTATCCTGCTGCAATTGCCAGCTCGGCGGGAATCATTTTTGAAAGACGTAACATGAGAGGCATATAAGCTCCATGAAGCCATGCCACCGTTACCCAGCCCCGCCGCCTGGGCCTCCATTACCCTCAATTGGGGCGAATTTGCGCAGGCGGACATAACGCCGCATTGCATTTTCGTAAGCTTATGAAGGGACTTGCCCCGCCACGGGGGGGATTTGCCAAGCGCGCTTCATGCCGCCGGCTCGCCATTCGCCCGCGCATGGGCGGCGTAGCGTGCAACGGCAGCATCCACGTCGGCGTCGCGATCACCCGCCACCTGCACTGTCGGCACGGCAAATTCGATGCCGTTTTCCTTGAAGGCGTTGCGGATCATCGCCAGCGCGTTGCGGCGGATGACGAATTGCTCGCCGGGCTTCGTCATCATCGACAGCCGGATTTCGATCGCGAATTCGCCGAACTGCTCGACACCCTTCATCTTCAGCGTCTCGATGATATGAGGGCCGAATTCCGGATTTTCGAGCAGTGTCTGGCCGATCTGCTTGATCACCTTCTTCGCCTTGACCAGATCGGTATCGTATTTGACGTTGAGGCTGATCTTGTCGATCGTCCAATCGCGGTTGAGGTTCTTCACCGCGCCGAGTTCGCCGAACGGCACCGTCGTCAGCGGCCCGCGATGATGCCTGAGCTTCACCGAGCGCAGGCTGAAGGCTTCGACCACGCCCTTGTGGCTGCCGCTTTCGATATATTCGCCGATGCGGAAGGCATCGTCCCAGAGATAGAACATGCCGCTGATCACATCCTTGACGATCGTCTGCGCACCGAAGCCGACCGCCACGCCGACAACGCCGGCGCCGGCGATGAGCGGCCCGATCTCGATGCCGAGGCCGGAAAGCACCATCAAGACAGCAAGGACGGCGATCACGACGGCAAGGATATTGCGGAAGATCGGCAACAGCGTCTGTATCCGTGCGCGTTTGGCCTTCTCCTCATCCGTTGCCCCGCCATCCACGGATGAATCGAGCAGCTTGCCGTCGATATAGGCCTTGATGACATGCCAGAGCAGGTCGGCGGCAAGCAGGATGACGATGCCGCCGATGACGCCGCGCGCGATCTTGTCGACCATGGTGTCGCCCGCCGCCATCGTATCGGCGCCGACGCCGAGCATGTGCCCGAGCCAGATGGCGGCAACGGCGATGATCAGCGCCCGCACGCCGCGGTCGAGCAGCACGGCGGCTATGCGGCGCGTCGCCAGGAAGCTCGCCTCGGTCTGCCGCAGCGATTTGACCGCAATCGTCGAGACGGCAAGCACGCGCGGCAGCAGCAGCACATAGATGCCCAGCCAGAGCAGCCAGTTGAAGCCGGCGACCCAGAGGCTCCAGAGCAGCAGGAAATAGACGGTCAGCGCCCAGGAGATCCCGTGAGCGCGTTTCTCGTCCTTATGCGGCCGCGACCAGACCGCTTCGATCGCGATCAGGAGCAGGCCGATGCCGAGGACGTAGCCGACGAGGAGCCGCGCGCTGGGGGAATAGCCGAGTGGTTCCATCGACTGGATCACCGCCCAGCCGAGCATGAAATAAATGACGAAGGTCGCGCAGCGCCGGTACCAGAACAATGCGACGTCACGCCCCGGCATGGTCAGAGCGGTGATGCCCTGCCGTTCTTCCTCGATCCGCGCCAATCCAATGAGATCGACCAGCACACCGCCGAGGCAGATCGTAGAGCGTTGGACGATGAGCGCGACGACGCAGACGATCGCGATGCTCTGGCTGAGCGGTGGCCAGCCGAGGCTCAGAAGCGCAAGCATCGTTGCCGCTGCGAAGATCAGCGCCGGGATGACGCGCGGCGCCAGATGCATGCCGGCCATCTCGGCCAGGCGACGACGGCGGCGGCGGAAGGCATAACGGGCAATGCTTTCGACGATCGCGCCGAGCAGGAAGATGGCCAGGAACTGTGCTGTCATGCGCGGCCAGCCGTTCGCGGCGATTTCGCCGAAGAACAGCGAGGAAGCGTTGCCGACCTGCGATGGCAGCACCATTGCTGCATCGGAGATCATCGAGACATGTCGGCGGGCATGTTGCAGCAGTCCTGACAGCACCGACATCTGGTTCTCGGCCGCCGTATCGGACGCAGGCGTCGCCGCCATCTGCGTCGACATCCACTGCTTGACCTCGGGCGTCTGCATGAGCTGCATCATCTCACGCACCTGGGCCGGCGGGGTCGACGCGGCTGGCGTTTGCGTGGGTGGTGTCTGGGCAAGGCCTGGTGAAACCGCACCCAAAAGCGCAATGAATGCCAGCACACCCGATATGGCGGCCTTCAAGCCCCCTGCCCTGCCACGCGCCATGACCGCCTCCAATGGAATGCCGGCCGCTTGGACGAAGCAGCCCCGGCATTTCCCTTTTCAGCAATGGATACTCGCGAGCACTGCCGCCAGCAAGCCGTAGGGAAACCATACCGATGGCTAGGAAAGGATGAGGCGCCTCCTTGTCAGAAGGCGCCGAAAGCCTCCGGCCTTCAGGATTTCGGAGCCGGCTTTTCCACGTGGCCGCCGAAACCCGCCCGCATTGCCGACAGCACCTTGTTGGCGAATTCGTCGTTGTCGCGCGAGGAGAAGCGGCCGTAGAGCGCCGCACTCAGCACTGGCGTCGGCACGCTTTCGTCGATTGCCGCCATGATCGTCCAGCGGCCTTCGCCGCTGTCGGAGACGCGGCCGGCATATTTCGACAGCGCCGGATCGGCATGCAGCGCATCGGCGGTGAGATCGAGCAGCCAGGAGGTGATGACGCTGCCGCGGCGCCAGACTTCGGCGACGTCCTGCAGATTGAAGTCGTATTGGAAATGTTCCGGGTGGGCGAGCGGCGCGGTTTCCGCGTCGGCCTCATGCGAGGCGGCGCCGATATTGGCGTGTTTCAGGATGTTGATGCCTTCGGCATAGGCGGCCATCAGGCCGTATTCGATGCCGTTATGCACCATCTTGACGAAATGGCCGGCGCCATGCGGGCCGCAATGCAGGTAACCCTGCTCGGCGGTGCTCGCCGCAGCCGCCTCGGCGCTGCGGTTCGGCGAGGCTTCCGTCTTGCCGGCGCCGGGCGCGAGCGTCGCGAAAATCGGCGAAAGGTGCTGGACGATGCTCTTCTCGCCGCCGATCATCAGGCAATAGCCGCGTTCGAGGCCGAAGACGCCGCCGCTGGTGCCGACGTCGACATAATGGATGCCCTTGGTGATGAGCTCGGCGCCGCGGCGGATATCGTCGTGGTAATAGGAGTTGCCGCCGTCGATGACGATATCGCCATTTTCAAGCAGCGGCAAAAGGCTCGCCAGCACCTTGTCGACGATCGCCGCCGGCAGCATCAGCCAGATCGCCCGCGGATGCGTGAGCTTCAAGACGAACTCTTCGAGCGAAGCACTACCGGTCGCACCGAGGCCTGCGAGTTCGGCAACGCTCTCCGGCCTGGCGTCGTAGACGACGCATTCGTGACCGCCCCGCATCAACCGCTGGACCATGTAATTGCCCATGCGGCCCAAACC
This sequence comes from Rhizobium sp. N324, assembly GCF_001664485.1. Taxonomy (NCBI): domain Bacteria; kingdom Pseudomonadati; phylum Pseudomonadota; class Alphaproteobacteria; order Hyphomicrobiales; family Rhizobiaceae; genus Rhizobium; species Rhizobium sp. N324. Next base: position 3,877,103 of record NZ_CP013630.1, read on the forward strand.
AATCATGCCAAGCTGCATAATGAAATCTCCTGGAAATCGAGATGAAGTATCGAATCCGGAAATTAGCACCGGCAGTGTGACAGGCAAGCGAAGTCTCGGCTCCAATGGCGAATGCGACGATTGCGCCGCCGATCGCATCGAGACCGATTATCGGTCAGGCATCCGGCGCGCTGGCCGGCTCCCCCTTCATTTCGCTGAGGAACATGCCCTCGCGCAGATTGATGCCGTATTCGACGAAAGCCTTCATGCAGCAGAGCATCTGCGTCCAGCCTTCGCAGTTGAGATAGGTGCCGCGCCGGCCGGCCTCGTCCTCGCGCCAGCCGGTCTCGGCGATGGTCACCAAGGTGCCGCCATCCTCCAGCGGCTTGAAATTCATCTCCACCGACGTCTTGTAGGTCGTCTTGTCGTCGCCGGTGCCGCCTTCCCAGCTGAGCACGATGCGGCTTTCCGGCACGAGTTCGACCACCTCCACTTGGGCGTCCTTCCACCAGGTCACCGTCTTGCCCTTGACGAGCGGCGCGCTCGCCCCGCCGATCGTGGTGAAATAGCTGCTGAGCTTCTTCGGGTTGACGACGGCGTCGAACACCTCGGCGACAGGGCGGCCGATCCGGCCGGAAACGCGGATTCCGAGAGACATGCCCTTTCTCCTCTTCTCCATTGTCCTGTTTCCATTGTACTTATTCAATTGTACTTGGCGCCATTATGTTATAAAAACATAACATGTCAAGCGAATCGACCGACGATCCCGTTTTCAAGGCCCTGGCGCATCACCGCCGCCGCGAAATCCTCGACCTGCTCAAGGATGCGCCCCGCACCACGGGAACGCTTTGCGAGATGTTTCCGCAGATGGACCGCTGCACGGTGATGCAGCATCTGAAGGTGCTGGAGGAAGCCGACCTGGTCATCGCCCGGAAAGAGGGCCGCGAACGCTGGAACCACCTGAACAGCCTGCCGATCAAGCACATCCATGACCGCTGGATCAGCGCCTATGCCGGGCACGCTCTATCAATCCTCGACCGGTTGAAAAGCGATCTCGAAGGCCCGCTGGAATAAGGACCGGACGTTCAGACCTCCCGGCCGCCGCCACGCCACCGTCCGAGCCTGCAGCTTTCCTGCACCCCCATGCATAATTTATGCGTTGCCTGGAAAGCCCGGCCTTCATAGCCTCCGGCTCCAAACATTCCGGAGGCGGTGCGATGACGATAATGGTGACGGGAAGCGCCGGCCACCTCGGCGAGGCGCTGATGCGCAGCCTGCGAACGCAAGGCCGGTCGGCGCGCGGCATCGACATCAAACCCTCGGCCTTCACCGACATGGTCGGCTCGATCGCTGACCGCGTTTTCCTCCGGCAGGCGATGTCGGGCATCCGCCACGTCGTCCATGCCGCCACACTGCACAAGCCGCATGTGGCAACCCACCGCAATCGCGATTTCCTCGACACCAATGCCGGCGGTACGCTGAACCTGCTCGAAGAGGCGGTCACCGCCAAGGTTGCAAGCTTCGTCTTCACCAGCACCACCAGCGCCTTCGGCGCGGCGTTGACCCCGGCGGCTGGCGCACCGGCGGCATGGGTGACCGAGGACGTGCTCCCGGTCGCCAGAAACATCTACGGCGTAACGAAACTCGCCGCCGAAGGCCTGTGCGAACTCTTCGCCCGCAGCTCCGGCCTGCCGGTCGTTATTCTGAGGACATCGCGCTTCTTTCCCGAAAGCGACGACAATCCTGACATTCGCGGCGGCTATTCGGCGGAGAATGCACAGGCCAACGAACTTCTGCACCGCCGCGTCGATATCGCGGATGTGATCTGCGCCCATCTGCTGGCGCTCGACAAGGCGCCGTCAATCGGCTTCGGCCGCTATATCGTCTCCGCCACGACGCCGTTTTCGGCGAACGATCTCGCCGAGATAAGGCGCGATGCGCCCGCCGCCGTCGAAGGGCTGTTCCCGGGTGCGGGCGCCCTCTATGCATCACGCGGCTGGAAGATGTTTCCGACGCTCGACCGCGTCTATGTCAACGCCCGCGCCCGGCAGGAACTCGGCTGGCAGCCGCGATATGATTTCCGCTTCGTGCTCGATTGCCTCGGCGACGACAGGGAATGGCGAAGCCCGCTGGCACTGGACGTCGGCTCGAAAGGCTATCACGACGAAGGGCCTTATCCGGTCGATTAGTCCGGCGTCTTCCGAAGAGGAAAGGAAAAGGTGCGATCCACGACCACCGATGGATGTTTACGATCCTGGGTGCCTACAAACGTAGGTGGGCGCCGTGTGTCCAGGCCCACGGGCCTGGCCAGGGACAGCTCCCTTTGGATCGAGTATGGCCCCAGGGATTGTGGTTCCTGTCGAGAGGCGCAGACCGCATCGCGATATATAAGGTCGTTTGCGCTGACGCGCCAGTGGCGGCGGCAGCTCGTCCTTATTTAATTGAAGATCAATTGAGGTCGGGGGCGGGCCGGCCATTCAGCTTGTCGGTGATGCCGCGAATGCGGCTTGAAACCTCACTGAGCGCCGCCGCGAGATTTTCCTCGGTGCGGGCGGTGGCTGCAAGCACGGTGTCGCGGTTGCCGCGCAGGGACTCGAGTTCGGATTCCAGCCCGGCGACGCGGCGCGTCAGCTCGGCGATCTCATCCATGATCATGATCCCGGCCATAACAGTGATCCTGAGATCGCCGATTTCGCCGAACTGCCCCTTGAGATGGCCGACATAGCGGTCGAAACGGGTGGCGAGATCGGTCAGGTGATCCTCCTGCCCTTCCTCGCAGGCCATGCGATAGGCCTTGCCGTCGATCGTTACTGTTACCTGCGCCATGCCAAACTCTTTCTGTCAGCGATCCAGAACCGCGCGGATCGTTTCCATAGCCGTTACCAGCCGCCGCGACACCTCGCGGTTGACTTCTTCAAGCCGGTTGGCGCGGAATTCGGCCTGATCGAGCTCCTGCGCCAGCCGGGAGCGGTCGGCGTGCACGCGCCGCACCTCGCCCTCGATCTCGCCCTGCTCGCGCTCACGCTCGACACGCATGTCGACGGCGTTTTCGAGGCTCGAAATCGCCTGTCTCAATTCGTTGAGCGCTGCTTCCATGGTTTTGCCTGTGGGCATCATGCCTTCCCGATTCCCGCGCAGGATCCGCGAATCGGCACGCCGCGCCGATCCTGCGATTTCAAAAAGGATATGCAGCTCGCCGACGGCCCGTCAATAAATCCTGTCACTTGCCCACCGGCCTATCCTGTGGATGAGCGTTTTAGATGTCCTCGCCCAGCAAGATTTGTCTTTTGTACAACCGCGCGATCAAATGTCAAAAATCGCGGCAGCCTGCCCGGATTTGGCGCCCCATTTATTGACTTGCCAGCGCCAACTGCTATGTGTCTGCCGCTTTCACTCGATGGTCTTGGAGGCTCGAGGCCATCCCCCCGACACCCGGAACTTGCGGAAAAGCCATGACCTCTCCCGAACAACACGACCGGATGGCGAATGCGATCCGTTTCCTCGCCATGGACGCCGTCGAAAAGGCGAACTCCGGCCACCCGGGCATGCCGATGGGCATGGCCGATGTGGCAACGGTCCTGTTCACCAAATATCTGAAGTTCGATCCGAAGAGGCCGCATTGGCCGAACCGCGATCGCTTCGTGCTCTCGGCCGGCCACGGCTCGATGCTGCTTTATTCGCTGCTGTATCTGACCGGCTATCCCGACATGACGATCGAGGATCTGAAGCAGTTCCGCCAGCTCGGCTCGAAGACCGCCGGCCATCCGGAATATGGTCACGCCACCGGCATCGAAACGACGACCGGCCCGCTCGGCCAGGGCATTGCCAATTCCGTCGGCATGGCGATTGCCGAACGCAAGCTGCGTGAGGAATTCGGCTCCGATCTTCAGGATCACTATACCTATGCGATCTGCGGCGACGGCTGCCTGATGGAGGGCATCAGCCACGAAGCCATCGCACTCGCCGGCCATCTGAAGCTCAACAAGCTCGTTCTGTTCTGGGACAACAACTCGATCACCATCGACGGCGCCGTGTCTCTGTCGGATTCCACCGATCAGATCGCCCGTTTCAAGGCCGTTCACTGGAACACGATCGAGATCGACGGTCACGATCAGGCCGCCATCGCCGCCGCGATCGAAGCCGCCCACAAATCCGACCGGCCGACCTTCATCGCCTGCAAGACGATCATCGGCTTCGGCGCCCCGAACAAGCAGGGCACCCATAAGGTCCACGGCAACCCGCTCGGCGCCGAGGAAATCGCCGCCACCCGCAAGGCGCTGAACTGGGAATCCGAAGCTTTCGTCATCCCGTCGGACGTCCTGGACAGCTGGCGCGCCGCCGGCGCCCGCTCCGCCGATCTCGTCAATGCCTGGGAACAGGGTGTGGCCAAGGCTCCGGCCAGGACCGAATTCACCCGCCGCATGGCAGGCGAGCTGCCGGAAGGCTTCGATGCCGCGATCAGCACCTACAAGAAGAAGCTCGCCGAGACCAAGCCGACCGTTGCCACCCGCAAGGCTTCGGAAGACGCGCTCGAGGTCATCAACGGCTTCCTGCCGGAAACGCTCGGCGGCTCGGCCGACCTGACGCCGTCGAACAACACCAAGACCAGCCAGATGCACTCGATCACGCCGACGGATTTCGCCGGCCGGTACATGCATTGGGGCATCCGCGAGCACGGCATGGCCTCGGCCATGAACGGCATTGCGCTGCATGGCGGCCTTATTCCCTACAGCGGCGGCTTCCTGATCTTCTCGGATTACTGCCGCCCGCCGATCCGCCTCGCTGCGCTGATGGGCATCCGCGTCATCCACGTCCTGACGCATGACTCGATCGGCGTGGGCGAAGACGGCCCGACGCACCAGCCGGTCGAACAGCTCGCCGGCCTGCGCGCCATCCCGAACCTGATGGTCTTCCGTCCGGCCGACGCCACGGAAACGGCGGAATGCTGGCAGATCGCCGTCAAGACCCACAACCGTCCGTCCGGCCTTGCTCTGACACGTCAGAACCTCAGCCCGGTCCGCACCGAATATAGCGAAAAGAATCTCTGCGAGCAGGGCGCTTATACGCTGGCCGGCAATGCCAACGCCAAGGTGACGATCTTCGCCTCGGGCTCGGAAGTCGAAATCGCCGTTGCCGCCCGCGCAGCCCTCGAAGCCAAGGGTGTCACGGTGCGCGTCGTGTCGGTTCCCTGCACGGAACTGTTCTTCGAGCAGCCGGACGCCTATCGCAAGGAAGTGCTTGGCAACTCGCCGGTCAAGATCGCCGTCGAAGCCGCCGTCCGCGAAGGCTGGGATGCCTTCATCGGACCGGAAGGCACTTTCATCGGCATGAAGGGCTTCGGCGCTTCCGGCCCGGTGAAGGATGTTTACAAGCATTTCGGCATCACCGCCGACGCCGTCGTTGCGGCCGCGGAAGCAAAGCTTTAATGAGAGCGCCTTGAGGCGCTCTCCATCTCCTCAATTCCAGGCCCGCTTTATCGGGCTCTATTCTATCGGGAGTGAATGAACATGACAGTCAAGGTTGCCATTAACGGCTTCGGCCGCATCGGCCGCAACGTCCTGCGCGCTATCGTCGAATCTGGCCGCACCGACATCGAAGTCGTCGCCATCAACGATCTCGGCCCCGTCGAAACCAACGCCCACCTGCTGCGCTACGACTCGATCCACGGCCGCTTCCCGGCAACGGTGAAGGTCGAGGGTGACACGATCATCGTCGGCAACGGCAAGCCGATCAAGGTCACCGCGATCAAGGATCCGGCGACGCTTCCGCATCGCGAACTCGGCGTCGACATCGCGATGGAATGCACCGGCATCTTCACCGCCCGCGACAAGGCGGCCGCTCACCTGACGGCCGGCGCCAAGCGCGTCATCGTTTCAGCGCCTGCAGACGGCGCCGACCTGACCGTCGTCTTCGGCGTCAACCATGACCAGCTCACCAAGGAGCACTTGGTCATCTCCAACGCCTCCTGCACCACCAACTGCCTGGTGCCGGTGGTGAAGGTCCTCGACGACGCCGTTGGCATCGACCACGGCTTCATGACGACCATCCACTCCTACACCGGCGACCAGCCGACGCTCGACACGATGCACAAGGACCTGTATCGCGCCCGCGCCGCCGCCCTCTCGATGATCCCGACCTCGACCGGCGCCGCCAAGGCCGTCGGCCTCGTTCTGCCGCATCTGAAGGGCAAACTCGACGGCACCTCGATCCGCGTTCCGACCCCGAACGTTTCGGTCGTCGACTTCAAGTTCGTCTCCAAGAAGGCGACCACGGTCGGCGAAATCAACGAAGCCATCCAGGCTGCTGCCAACGGCAAGCTGAAGGGCATCCTCGGCTACACCGACGAGCCGCTGGTCTCCCGCGACTTCAACCACGACAGCCACTCCTCGATCTTCGCGACCGATCAGACCAAGGTCATGGAAGGCAACTTCGTGCGCGTCCTGTCCTGGTACGACAACGAATGGGGCTTCTCCAGCCGCATGTCCGACACGGCAGTCGCTTTCGCCAAGCTCATCTGAGCACACTCAAAGTATCGTTATACAGGCGGCCCGGGAAACCGGGCCGCTTTTTGTTGCCATGCCGCGAACGAAACCGATCTTCCCCGTACCGGTATCTTTTCGTCCATTGCCGGAACGAGATCTGATAGGATAACGGAACTGGGCGTTCCAAAATGCCCAGTTTCCTCGCGCCGCATCGGCCACCAACCAGGCGCGGACATCAGTGCGTGCGGCAGCGCTGTCGCCAACATGAGAGAGATGAATGGATTATTTTACCGTAGAAATCGCCGGCCGCGCCGTTGCCAGCTTTCGCTCCGAAAATGATGAGGACGCGACGCATTTCTTCGAGGCGGAAGATTTTCGCGACGATCTGACCATCCTGGAGTCCGAGGGCAAGCCCCTGTGGGACCGCAAGGCTACGCTGAGCCTGCGCAAGGCGACCGCCGAAGAGGCAAGCGAAGTCGAGCACGCCTATGAATTCGACGACGACCCCGAAAGAACCATCGAGGACGAGTTCGTCGTCTTCCTCGTTCCGGTCGCGGATCTGACCGACGAAGACGAGGACAGCGAAGACTGAGACCGGCTTTTAAAGCCACATCGAAGCGACGGCTCCGGTGTGGCGTTGCCACTCGCAGGCAAGGATCAATCACGGATTGGCCATCCGCTGGCTAGGCATGATAGAGTAAGGACATGCACAACGCTGCACAATGGCTGAAATGATCCAAGTGGAGGCGACAAATGGCAGAGGCACAAAAACGCTTGTCCCCCTCCACTCTCAAGCGGCGGCAGCGGTTTCACCCCAAGCGGGACGTCAGACCCGCGGTGCTGACAAAGGCTAATCGCCTGGTCATCCGGGTTGCCGCGTTCATCTGCCTCGCATTTCTCACCGTCATTATCACTCAGGCAATGTTGGGATAGCAGAGCGGCGGACAGGCAGGAAAAATCCGTGCCCGTCTCTTTTGCCCTGCTCTCGCCTGATTTTCTTATACATTCTTTATAGAGAATTTCTCCCGTAGCATTCCGTGTCGGTTGGCCGTCCGGCAACCGTTCAGCAGCATGATGCAGCATCGCGACGAGGTTAAGCCGCAAGGCCTACCCTTCTCTGGCGTTTTGCCGTTTACTGATCGGCCGCCGCGCGTGAGGAGGGGTTGGATGAAGACGGGTCGGCCTGACCTGGCCATATTCGCGAAGCAGTCGATGGAAAGGGGTGGGCATGGAAGCGTTCTATATCGTGGTGCTGGTCTCGACGGCGCTCGTGCTTCTTGCCGCTTTTTCAAGCCTGCTCGCCTTCCGGTTCGGCGCCCCGCTGCTGCTGCTTTTCCTGATGATCGGCCTTGCCGCCGGCGTCGACGGCCTCGGAATCGAGTTCAGCAACAATTACCTCGCCTATATTCTCGGCTCCATTGCGCTCGCCGTCATTCTGTTTGATTCCGGCTTCGGCACGCCGATGCACGCCTTCCGGCTCGCGGCGGTGCCGTCGCTGGCGCTCGCCTCGCTCGGCGTGCTGATAACCGCCTCGCTCTTTGCCTTCGCCGCCATGTGGCTCTTGAACTTCACCTGGCTGGAGGGCCTGCTGCTCGGCTCGATCGTCGCCTCGACGGACGCCGCCGCCGTCTTCTTCCTGCTGCGCATCGGCGGCATCAATATCCGCGACAAGGTGCGCTCGACGCTCGAAGTCGAATCCGGCACCAACGATCCGATGGCGATCTTTCTCACCATTGCCCTCGTCGAGGTGCTGGCTAGCGGCGAGCGCTACGCCGGCATCAATATCGGCATGCTCGCCATGTTCGTGCAGCAGATGGGGCTCGGTGTCATCCTCGGCCTGCTCGGCGGCATGATGATCGTGCTGATCGTCAGCAAGCTCGACACCGACCGCGGCCTGACGCCGATCTTCGTGCTGGCGCTCGCCCTGCTCGTGTTCTCCTTCACCGGCGCGGTCGGCGGCAGCGGCTTCCTCGCCGTCTATGTCGCCGGCATTTACGCCGGAAACCGCAAGATGCAGGCGATCGGCACCATCAAACGCTTCCAGGACGGCATGACCTGGCTGGCGCAGATCATCATGTTCCTGGTGCTCGGCCTGCTCGCCACGCCGTCGCAATTCCCGGTGATCATCGTGCCGGCCATTCTGCTTGCCCTCTTCCTGATCTTCATCGCCCGGCCGTTGGCGATCTGGCTGTCGCTGCTCCCCTTCGATTACACGCAGCAGGAGATCGGCTTCGTTGCCTGGGTCGGCCTGCGCGGCGCCGTCTCCATCCTGCTCGCCATCATGCCGATCCTCGGCGGCCTGGAAAACGGCCAGATTTATTTCAACACGGCCTTCATCATCGTGCTGGTCTCGCTTCTCGTCCAGGGCTGGACGATCAAACCCGTCGCCAAAAAGCTCGGCCTGATCATTCCGCCGCGTATCGGCGCCGTCGACAAGGTCGAGGTCGACCTGCCGGGTGCGGCCAACCACGAACTGCTCTCCTACCGCGTCATCAAGGATAGCCCGGTGCTGCGCGGCGAGCGCATTCCGCGCTGGGCAACCCCTTCCCTCGTCATCCGCGACGGCAAGTCGATGCGTTATCAATATGCCGGGCGGCTGCGGGAAAACGATCTCGTCTATCTCTTCATCGTGCCGAGCTATTCCCGCCTGCTCGACCGGCTCTTCGCCAGCCGTGCGCCGGTGGATGAGGACGATGCCGAATTCTTCGGCGCCTTCGCGCTCTCGCCGGCCCGCCCTGCCGCCGACCTCGACGCCGCATATGGCCCCGGCCTGCTCAACGAATCCGAAAAGGGCCTGACCATCGCCGAACTGATGCGCCAGCGCCTCGGCGGCAAAGCCGATTATGCCGACCGCGTCCGTCTCGGTTCGATCATCCTGATCGTCCGCGATCTCGATGAGCATGACCACGTCACCTCCGTCGGCATGTCGCTCGAAGCCGTCGAACCGGCGATCACCCTGCCGATCTTCATCAACCTCAAGGACATCATCCAGCGCATCCGCGACCGCCTGAAGGGGCGCCGGAGGCGAGAGGCCGCGGCCTCCGAAGCCGCTCCGAAAGCAGCGGCCGGACGCGACGAAGGCACACACGAAAACGGTCGCTGAACGCCTTGCGTCTCGAATGATCCTTGCTATGGTCGGCGCAATTTCCGCCAACCAAGACTGGATCTCCCATGCCCTCCTTCAAGACCCTCGACGATCTCACTGATATCCGCGGCAAGCGCGTTCTCGTCCGCGTCGATCTCAACGTCCCGGTCAAGGACGGCAAGGTCGCCGATACGACGCGCATCGAGCGTGTGGCGCCGACGATCCTCGAACTGTCCGAGAAGGGCGCCAAGGTGATCCTGCTGGCCCATTTCGGCCGGCCGAAGGACGGCCCTTCGCCGGATCTGTCACTGTCGCTGATCGCCCCTTCCGTCGAGGAAGTGCTCGATCACGCCGTATCGACGGCCGCCGACTGCATTGGCGAGGCCGCCGCCGCCGCCGTCGCCGCGATGAATGACGGCGATATCCTGCTTCTCGAAAACACCCGCTTCCACAAGGGCGAGGAAAAGAACGATCCCGACTTCACCAAGGCGCTCGCCGCCAACGGCGACATCTATGTCAACGACGCCTTCTCCGCCGCCCACCGCGCCCATGCCTCGACCGAAGGCCTCGCCCACCACCTGCCGGCCCATGCCGGCCGCACCATGCAGGCCGAGTTGGAGGCGCTGGAAAAGGGCCTCGGCGATCCCGCCCGCCCGGTCGTCGCGATTGTCGGCGGCGCCAAGGTCTCGACCAAGATCGACCTCCTGATGAACCTCGTAAAGAAGGTCGATGCGCTGGTCATCGGCGGCGGCATGGCCAATACCTTCATCGCCGCCCGCGGCACCAATGTCGGCAAGTCGCTCTGCGAGCATGATCTCGCCGAAACCGCTAAGCAGATCATGATCGAGGCCGCGACATCAGGCTGCGCCATCATCCTGCCGGAAGACGGCGTGATTGCCCGCGAATTCAAGGCGGGTGCCGCCAACGAGACGGTCGATATCGAGGCCATTCCCGCCGATGCCATGGTGCTCGACGTCGGCCCGAAATCCGTCCAGGCCATCAATGCCTGGATCGATCGCGCTTCCACGCTCGTCTGGAACGGCCCGCTTGGCGCCTTTGAGATCGAGCCCTTCGATGCCGCGACCGTCGCTGCCGCGAAATACGCCGCTGGCCGCACTGCAGCCGGCAAACTCACCTCCGTTGCCGGCGGCGGCGACACCGTCTCGGCGCTCAACCATGCCGGCGTTGCCGACGATTTCACCTATGTCTCCACCGCTGGCGGCGCTTTCCTGGAATGGATGGAAGGCAAGGAACTTCCCGGTGTCGCCGTTCTTAACGCCGGCCGGTAACTGCCTGCGCATCGGCCCGACATTTGGGCCGATGCGTCCGTTCGAGTGCTGCAGCGTCCTTCGCGCGCCTAATGAGGCGCTAGGCGCCGCAAGCCCGATTTAACAGGTTTTACATGTGGATAGACCGCGGCGGCGAGGAGCATTCCGCGGTCTTTTGCTCACGGGCCGGAAAAAATCCCATTTTTTTAACCGATTGAATTGATTTCAATCGTTTCAGTGAGTTAGGCTTCCATTTTCCTCCCTATGAACTTCTGTTATCGCCGTCCTATATTCTAAACCGCCGATGTTTAATGCTGTGGAGAGAACGAGAATGAGCGAACGACTGGAAGACATTGCAGTGCAGATGGTTGCAGGCGGCCGGGGACTGCTTGCGGCAGATGAATCGACCTCCACCATCAAGAAGCGTTTCGACACGATCAATCTCGAATCGACCGAAACCAGCCGCCGCGATTACCGCGAGATGCTCTTCCGCTCCGACGAGGCGATGAAGAAATATATCTCCGGCGTCATTCTGTTCGAAGAGACGCTGTTCCAGAAGGCTGCCGACGGCACGCCTTTCGTCGACCTCATCCGCGCTGCCGGTTCCATTCCCGGCATCAAGGTCGACACCGGCGCCAAGCCGATGGCCAAATTTCCCGGCGAAACCATCACCGAGGGTCTCGACGGCCTCGGCGAACGCCTTGCCAAATATTATGAAGCCGGCGCCCGTTTTGCCAAATGGCGCGGCGTCATCGCCATCTCGTCCTCGCTGCCGACCCGCGGCTCGGTCCGCGCCAACGCTCAGGCACTCGCCCGCTATGCGGCTCTCTGCCAGGAAGCCAAGATCGTGCCGATCGTCGAGCCCGAATGCCTGATGGACGGCAAGCCGGGCGACCACAACATCGACCGCTGCGCCGAAGTCACCGAAGCCACCCTGCGCATCGTTTTCGAGGAACTGGCCGAGGCCCGCGTCAGCCTCGAAGGCATGATCCTGAAACCGAACATGGTCATCGACGGCAAGAACGCCCGCAAGGCCTCGGTCGAGGAAGTTGCCGAGCGCACCGTCAAGGTTCTGAAGGCGACCGTTCCCTCCGCCGTTCCCGGCATCGCCTTCCTTTCCGGCGGCCAGACCACGGAAGAGGCGACCGCGCATCTTTCCGCGATCAATGGTTTTGACCTGCCCTGGCTCGTCACCTTCTCCTACGGCCGCGCCCTGCAGGACAGCGCGCTCAAGGCCTGGAACGGCAAGCCTGAGAACGTCGCCGCCGGCCAGCGCGAATTCACCCACCGCGCCGAGATGAACAGCCTCGCCGCCAAGGGCAGCTGGAAGAAAGACCTGGAAAAGGCCGCCTGATTTTTTCAGCAGCCTTGAGTGAGACGAAGAGGGGGCGGCAACACATCGTTGCCGCCCCCTCTTGCATTGTCACAGCGACAAGAAACCGCTTCATTCCCTTAACAACCATGCTTACTCATAGCGGCCGCCACAACAGGAGCCGCCATGGACACCCTCTCCTACATCACCGTCGATGTCTTCACCTCCACCCGTTTCGAGGGCAATCCGCTAGCCGTCATCTCCGATGCACGGGGCCTGAGCGATGCGGCGATGCAGAAGATCGCCACCGAATTCAACTATTCCGAAGTCACCTTCGTTCTGCCGCCGGAAGATCCGCGGAATTCGGCCCGCGTGCGCATCTTCACGCCGACGATGGAAATTCCCTTCGCCGGCCATCCGAATGTCGGCACCGCTTATGTGCTCGGCCAGCAGGCAGAGATTTTCGGCAGGCCGATCGGCGAGAAATTGCGCTTCGAAGAAAAGGCCGGCATCGTCGAAGTCGACCTGAAACGCAGCGGCGGAAAGATCGCGGCCACCGCCATCCGTGCGCCGCAGCCGCTGACGGTCGGCGATACCATCTCCGAGGAAATCATCGCCCGCTGCATCTCGCTCGAGCCCAGCGCCATCGTCACAACCACCCACGCACCGGTCTTTGCCTCGGTCGGCCTGAACTTCGCCGTTGCCGAAATGAGCGGGCTTGACGCGCTGGTCGCGGCCCGCCCGAATCTTGCCGGTTTCCAGGCGGCTGCCGGCCGCCAGACGACGAGCGGCCACGACTTCTCGCTCTTCGTCTATGCCAGAACAGCTGAGAATCCGTGGTCTATTCGCGCCCGCATGTTCGCACCGCTCGACAACGTGCCCGAGGACCCGGCAACCGGCAGCGCTTCAGCCGCCCTCGGCGCCTATCTCGTCTCGCTCGCACCCGACGCCGATATGACCGTCCGCGTCACCATTGAACAGGGCGTCGAAATGGGTCGCCGCAGCGTCATCACCCTCGATGTCGTGAAATCCAAAAGCATCGTCACCGATGTCGTCATCTCCGGAACCTGCGTTTTCGTCATGCGCGGAGAAATTGTGCTGCAGAACTGACGGCCGCATATCGGCTTACATCAGGAAGTCGCGCAACAGCAGGTCCAGTGCCCAGACCCCAAAAGCGATCAGCGCGATCTTCCAGAAATCCATGCGCCGCCGGAGGCCTGGAAACCCGAGCGGCTTGACCAGCTGTATCGCCATGGCAAGGATGAGCAGCAAGGCTATCAGCTTTGTCATGCTTTATTTTTTCCATTTTTCGGAATGTCACAGGACGGACATTTTTCCGCGCGAACACAGGATCCGACACGCCGTAAAGAGATTCCGGGGCACAATCAATCATCTTGAGGCTGGGCAGACGCAGGTCTTGCCTTATGTCCGTGTACAATCGCTGAGACCGAGTCTGGGGAAATGAAGAGAAATCTGCTGTCCGTCGCCGCGTTGCTCTTTGGCACGCTCTTCCTTTTCATGGGCAATGGCCTGCAGGGCATCCTGCTTCCGGTGCGCGGCAATCTCGAAGGTTACGCCACCACGACACTCGGCCTGCTCGGCACCTCCTGGGCCGGGGGCTTCGTCATCGGCTGCCTGGTGGCGCCGAAACTGGTGCGCCGCGTCGGCCATGTCAGAGCTTTCTCCGGCTTCATCTCGATTATCGCGATTATCGCGCTGGTGAGCGGCATTATCATCCATCCAATCTGGTGGGTGGTGCTGCGCGCCGTCACCGGCTTCTCCACCGCCGGCACCTCGATGATCATCGAAAGCTGGTTGAACGAGCGCGCCAGCAACGAGAGCCGCGGCGCGATCTTCTCGCTCTATATCGGCATCACGCTGCTCGGCGTCGTCGGCGGCCAGATGATGATCCCGCTCGAGGATGTGCGCACGCCGGTGCTGTTCATGATCTGCGGCATTTTCTATTGCATTGCCATGCTGCCGACGACGCTTTCGACGGCCGCTTCGCCGCAGCCGCTGAAAGCGGTGCGCCTCGATCTGCCGGCGCTCTATCGCAATTCGCCGGTCTCCTGCCTCGGCATCCTGCTTGTCGGCATCGCCAACGGCGCCTACGGCACGCTCGGCGCCGTCTTCGGCGCGGGCGCCGGCCTCTCCGACACCAGCATCGCCGTCATGATGAGCGCCACCATCTTCGCCGGCGCAGTGATGCAACTGCCGGCCGGCCGGCTTTCCGATCGCATCGACCGGCGCTATGTGCTCGCCGCCATGTCCGGGGTCGCCGCCCTTGCCGGCTTGCTGATCTTCTTAATCCATCCGACGTCGCCCGCCCTGCTGATCGGGCTCGTGGTCCTTTACGGCGCGGTGGCCAATACGCTCTATCCGATCGCCGTCGCCCACGCGAACGACTTCGCGGCATCGGAGGATTTCGTCAAGGTCTCAGGCGGTCTGCTGCTGCTCTACGGCATCGGCACGGTGATCGGCCCGACGATCGGCGGCCCCGTCATGTCGGTGATCACCCCGCATGCACTTTTCCTCGTCACCGCCATCGCCCACGTGCTCATCACCGTTTACGCCATCATCCGGAGCCGCATCCGCGCCGCCGTCCCTGCCAGCGATCGCGACGCCTACACGACGATCCCGACCGGCACCTCGCCGATGCTGACACCGCAAAGCATGTCGCTCGCCGATCGCGGCAGCGGCAAGCCGCCCGAAACCGGCAAACCTTCTGAAACGGGGAAGTCTCCCGAAAGCAGCGATCCTGCTGTAAAGTTCGGCTAAAGCGCGTCGCGATCTTTCGGGTTCGCTCCGCGCTTTGGGTCTTATTTTCGAGGCAGCAACGGAGGACGAACCCATGAGCTTCATTGATGACGACCGGCCGCAGAAAAAAGTCGCCCACGAGATCGGCGCCGATCTCTCCATGCTTTCGGTGGACGAGCTGAAGGCCCGGGTGGAATTGCTGAAGACGGAGATCGCCCGGCTCGAAGCCGAGGCCGCTCGCAAGGCCTCCGGGCGACAGGCGGCCGAAAGCTTCTTCCGCTCGTAATCCGATAAACCTCCGAAAAACAAGGATATAGGCGTATAAACGAGCCCACTCAAAGTCTTGCTTCGGCACAATGTTAATAAAATATTAAGCTTTATAAGGTATTACTGTACTCATCCGGATTTTCTCTGGATCTCAGACAGTTTTCCAAGCGGTGAATTGGTCTGATTTTTCTCCCTGTTTTACCTTGAGAGCCGCTTTTGCGGCTCTTCTTTTTCCTTGTGCCCGGCGCCTTTCCACGAAACTGTGGAGATTAACCCTTTCTTAAGAAACGGCTTGCGCAATTGGGCTAATGATACCATCTTAAAGACACAAAAACCGGGCTCGGAAACTTTTCCGTCGGTGCCGGCGTTACCTGACCATATGTAGCTGCGTGCAACAGGGACTATTGCGATGTCGGAAGTTGGATTGAACACGATCAGTTTTGCAGGCCGCGCCGCTGCATCCTCGCAGTTCAAGGCACTTTATGCGGAAGGCATGTCGCTGGTCGAAGAGACCGCGGCCTACCTCGACGGCCAGGGCCGCGCCGCTTCCAAGGTTCTGCCGCGGATGGCCTCGGTTCTCTACGCCGCGGAATCGATGCGTCTCACCACCCGCCTCATGCAGATGGCCTCCTGGCTGCTGCTGCAGCGCGCCGTCAACAACGGCGAAATGTCCCGTGACCAGGTGCTGGCCGAAAAGAACAAGGTTCGCCTCGACGGCTTCAATGTCGACCGTGCCGCGCCCGGCTGGGGCGACCTGCCGGAATCCTTCCGCGACCTCGTCGAGCGCTCGCTGCGTCTGCAGAACCGCATTGCCCTGCTCGACCGCGAGATCTACCGCCCGTCCGAAGCCGTGATCGTTCACGATAATCAGAACAGCGTCCAGGCCCAGCTTTCGCTGCTGCAGACCGCCTTCGGCAACAACTGACCAGATCTGCGGGAATTCCATACAAACCGGCCGCGTCCGACGCGGCCGGTTTTTCTTTGCCTGAAAACGCCATTCCCGACCACGCAAAAAAGCCCGGCAGAACCGGGCTCTTTTCGAATTCCGTCGGGCAGAAGCGATTAGAGGCCGAGGCCGCCGAAACGCTTGTTGAACTTGGAAACGCGGCCGCCGCGGTCCATGAGCTGCTGGTTGCCGCCGGTCCAGGCCGGGTGCGACTTGGAATCGATTTCGAGGTTCATGACAGCGCCTTCCGAACCCCAGGTCGAGCGGGTTTCGTATTCGGTGCCATCGGTCATGACCACCTTGATCACGTGATAGTCGGGATGGATGCCTGCCTTCATAACAATCTTCCTGCGATACCGGAGTTCAATTTGCCGCATGCAGTTGCGGCCACCGAACCGATTGAATAAATGAAGCCGCAGTCGTGATGGCTACGGCTTCCCATTAGGATGGCGTGCCTATACATGAAGGGCGCTTAGATAACAAGAGCCAACAGGCCGCATTGCGCGGGTCCTGCGGGTGATCGGAGACGATTTGGCAGAGCAGGCACGGGCTGAGGAAAACAAAAGGCGGTCGCTGCGGCCGCTCGGCAGGCTAACGCCCTACGTCATGCGGTATCGCGGCCTGGTGGCCGGTGCGCTGACGTCGCTGGCGCTTGCCGCCGTCACCTCGCTGGCGCTGCCGCTCGCCGTGCGCCGCATGATCGACCACGGCTTCACCCAGTCCGACGGCCGCTTCATCAACAGCTACTTCGCCATGCTGATGATCATGGCCGTCGTGCTCGCGGTCGCAAGCGCGCTGCGCTATTATTTCGTCATTACCATCGGCGAGCGCATTGTCGCCGATCTCCGCCGCGATGTCTTTTCCCATGTGACGCGGCTGTCGCCCTCCTTCTTCGACGTCAACCAGTCCGGCGAAATTGTCTCGCGGCTGACCGCCGATACCACGCAGATCAAATCCGCCGTCGGCGCCACGGCCTCGGTGGCGCTCAGAAACCTCATCCTCTGTATCGGCGCCATGGGCATGATGATCGTCACCTCGCCGAAGCTTTCGAGCCTCGTCATCGGGGCGATTCCGCTGATCGTCTTTCCGCTCGTCGCCTTCGGCCGCTCGGTGCGCAAACGCTCCCGCGCCGCCCAGGATACGCTCGCCGATGCCTCCGCCTTCGCCAACGAGACGATTGCCGCGACCCGCACCGTCCAGGCCTTCAACGGCGAGGATACCGCAGCGACGCGCTATGGCACCGCCGTCGAATCCGCCTATGAGGCGGCCCGCGCCGCCATCCGCTCGCGCGCGCTGCTGACTGGGATCGCCATCACGCTGATCTTCGGCAGTGTCGTCGCCGTGCTCTGGGTCGGTGCCCACAGCGTGCTTGCCGGCACGCTTTCGGCCGGCACGCTCGGCCAGTTCCTGCTCTATGCGGTCATCTCCGCCGGTTCGCTGGGCGCACTGTCAGAGGTCTGGGGCGAACTCTCGCAGGCAGCCGGTGCCGCCGACCGGCTGACCGAGCTTCTCGACGAAGTCTCGCCGATCACAGCCCCCGCCAATCCGCAGGCTCTTCCTTCGCCCAGCCATGGCCGCGTCGAATTTTCCGGCGTGCATTTTGCCTATCCCTCGCGGCCCGGCAAATCGGCGCTGCATGGCCTGAGCTTCACTATTGCGCCGGGCGAGACCGTTGCCATCGTCGGCCCTTCCGGCGCTGGCAAAAGCACCGTCTTCTCGCTGCTGCTGCGCTTTTACGATCCGCAGCAGGGCAGCGTGACGATCGATGGTATCGACGCGCAGCTGACGACCCCTGACGAATTGCGCCGGCGCATTGCCATCGTACCGCAGGATGTCACCATCTTTGCCGCCTCGATCCATGACAACATCGCCTTCGGGCGTCCCGGAGCCTCACGTGAGGAGATCCGCGCCGCGGCCCTTGCCGCCCAGGCCGATGAATTCATCACGCGGCTGGATCATGGTTATGAGACCGAGGTCGGCGAACGCGGCATCACCCTTTCCGGCGGCCAGCGCCAGCGCATCGCCATCGCGCGTGCCATCCTGAAGAACGCGCCTGTGCTTCTGCTCGACGAGGCGACCTCCGCGCTTGACGCCGAAAGCGAGACGCTGGTGCAAAAGGCGCTCGACGGCCTCGTCGACGGCCGCACGACGCTCGTCATCGCCCATCGCCTGGCAACGGTGTTGAAGGCCGACCGCATCCTGGTCATGGATCAGGGCCGCGTCGTCGAGGAGGGTACGCATCAGAGCCTGATCCGCCACGGCGGCATCTATGCGAGGCTGGCGCGACTGCAATTCGACGCCGCCCACGAAGATGTGCTCGCCGGCGCGAAATAGGCGGCCATCCACTCTCCCCGATAACGACTAAAGTCTCACCCGTCACGCGACTCCGCGCGGTTGCCATTCGCGTCTCCTGCCCTACCCTCTTCATGCCCCGGGGTGGGGATATCGCTGTTGAAATTCTTGGGAGGAGATAAGAATGGCGCCTTTCGATATGACGCGACGTGCGGGCCTTGCGCTCGGTTTCGGTGTGCTTGCGGCCTTTGCATCAGGCGCGGCTGCGGCTGCTGCGGATTTTCCCGATCGTGCGATCACCATGGTCGTGCCCTTCGCGGCCGGTGGCTCGACCGACGTCGTTGCCCGCATCGTCGCCCAGAAAATGTCGGAGGATCTCGGCCAGCAGGTGATCGTCCAGAACGTCGCCGGCGCCGGCGGCAATCTCGGCGCCGGTAACGTCGCCCGCGCCGAACCTGACGGCTACACCATTCTGATGGGCACGGTCGCCACCCACGCACTCAATCCGCTGATCCTCAAATCGACCCCCTATGATCCCGAGAAGGATTTCGCGCCGGTCTCGCTGCTCGTCGTCGTGCCGAACGTCCTGGTCGTCAATCCGGAACTGCCGGCAAAGACCGTGCAGGAGCTGATCGCGCTGCTGAAGGCCGAGCCCGACAAATACAGCTATGCCTCGTCGGGCAACGGCACGCCGCTGCACTTGTCGGGCGAACTGTTCAAATCCATGGCCGGTGTCAGCATGCAGCATATTCCCTATAAGGGTGCCGGCCCGGCCTTGAACGACGTCATCGGCAATCAGGTGCCGATCATGTTCGACAACTTGCCCTCCTCATCGAGCCACATCAAGGCCGGCACTTTGCGGGCGTTGGCGGTGACCACGGCCGCGCGCGCCCCCTCCTTCCCCGACGTGCCGACGGTCGCCGAGTCAGGCATACCGGGTTACGAGACCTATACCTGGAATGCGCTTTTCGCTCCGGCCAAGACACCGAACGAGGTCGTCATGCGTCTCAACGCCTCGGCCAACAAGGCGCTGAAAGACCCCGCCGTTGCCGAACGGATGAAGGAATTCAGCGCCACCATCGTCGGCTCGACGCCGGATGAACTCGCCGCCCATGTGAAGGCCGAGCTCGCCAAATGGGGTCCGGTGGTCAAGGGCGCGAACATCCAGATGGAGTGATGCCGGCGGCGCGGGCGCCTTAGTTTGCTCCGATGGAAACAGTGACAGTTGGACACTGGAACAGGATGATTTAGGTCCGGTTGGCCTGAAATCTGAATCCTCTAAATTAAGAAGCCAGGGCATGATGTCTTGAGAAAACCGCGCACGCTTTTCGGCATCATGCTCTAAGCAGCCAATTCTAATTAAGGTAGTGGAAAAGCTCGCCATTTTGATCTAGCCTCCCTGACGCTGATGGTTGCAATTCAGCGTTTCGGGAGACATCCATGTATAAATTCGAAGTTTATAAGGATAAGGCAGGCGAGTTCCGCTTCCGCTTCAAGGCATCGAACGGCGAAACCATGTTCCTTTCCGAAGGCTACAAGGCGAAGGCGTCCGCCATGAGTGCCATCGAATCGATCAAGAAGAACACGCCGGGCGCCGACGTCGTCGACCAGACGAAAGCCGAAGCCTGAGCAGAATGGCAGCGGCGGCGCAAACGCCGCCCTGCCTCTCCGCGCGCCGATAAGCAGCGCCGGCATCTCAAGCCGGGCCTGTTTGCTTGTCATCTCCGCGCCATTTCTCTTTTTTTGCAGATTTCTTGAAAACCATGTCGAAATGGCCGCTGGCCGCGCCTCATTGTCTCGGAACGGCTGAACCGCTCCGCCGGCGTCATGGCTTTAGGGATATTCCCGATATCGCGGATGCCCGGATCAACGCCACAACGAGATCAGGAGTTTTCCATGCAATATGCTCTCATCATTCGTGAAGCCGCCGAGGATTTCGCCAACCGCAGCGATCCCGCCTATCGCGACGGCTGGGTCGCCTACAGCAAGGCGCTTGCCCAGGCGGGGATCATGACCGGTGGCGCCGGGCTGACGGCGCCCGAGACCGGCACGGTCGTACGCCGCAGAGGCGAGGAGCACGACGTTCAGGACGGCCCCTATCCGGAAGGCAAGGAACAGCTGGGCGGCTTCTATCTGATCGACGTTCCCAACATCGACACGGCGCTGGAATGGGCAACCCGCGTGCCGATCTCCGACAAGGGCTCGGTCGAGGTCCGCCCGCGCCTGCAGATGTGAGGCGGCAATGCCGCCCGATGCCGGACGCGTCGCCGAAAAGGTGGCGCGTCAGTCCTACGGCAAGCTGATCGCCTTCCTCGCCGCCCGCTCGCGCGACGTGCCGGCGGCGGAAGACGCGTTGTCGGAAGCGCTGGCTTCGGCCCTTCGCGTCTGGCCGGAGCGCGGCGTTCCCGGCAACCCGGAAGCCTGGCTGCTGGTGGCCGCACGCCGCAACCTCATGCAGGCCGCCCGCCACCGCACAGTCGAAACCAATGCGCAGACGACGATCACGGTCGCCTTCGAGGAAGCCGAGGAACGCATGAACGCGGCCGGCAACGCCGTCTTTCCCGATGAGCGGCTGAAGCTGCTGTTTGCCTGCACCCATCCCGCCATCGACAGCTCCGTGCATACGCCGCTGATGCTGCAGACCGTTCTCGGCATCAAGGCGAAAACCATCGCGCGGGCCTTCGTCGTTTCGCCGCAGGCGATGAGCCAGCGGCTGGTACGGGCCAAGGTGAAGATCCGCGATGCCGGCATTCCTTTCGCCGTCCCGCCTCGCCCCGCTCTGTCGGGACGGCTCGCCGCCGTGCTTTCGGCGATCTACGCCGCCTACGGCCTCGGATGGGAGGGGCTCGACGGCGAGGAGGAGCGTCATTCGCTTGCCGGCGAAGCGATCTGGCTCGGCCGGGCGCTGCTGGCGGTGCTGCCGGACGAGCCGGAGGCGATGGGCCTCCTCTCGCTGATGCTTCACTGCGAAGCCCGCCATAATGCTCGACGCAGCGGCGAGGTCGATATGTGCCGCTGGATGAGCAGGATACGGCGATCTGGAACGCGATGATGATCGCCGAGGCCGATGGGCTGCTGCGCAAGGCCGGAGGCTTCGACCGCTTCGGCCCCTTTCAATGCCAGGCTGCGATCCAGTCCGTGCATGCGGCGCGCCGGCTTTCAGGAGCAACCGATTGGCAGGCACTGACGACACTCTACGCGGCGCTGGTGACGATGAAACCCACGCTCGGGGCACGCGTCGCCCGGGCTGCGGTGCTCGGCAGGTCCTTGAGCGCTGCCGCCGGCCTGGAACAACTCGACAGGCTCGATCCAGGCGAGGTTGCGGCCTATCAGCCCTATTGGGCCGTGCGCGCCTTTCTTCTGGCACGAGCCGGCGACAATGCCGCAGCAATCGAAGCCTACGTGACGGCGACCGGCCTCAGCGAGAGCCCCGCCGTGCGCGATTTTCTCACCGACAGGCTGAAGCAGGCGCGGCAAGCTACGTCAGACTGATCACTTCTCGGTCAGCTTCAGCTCTATGCGGCGGTTGGTGGCGCGCGCATCCGGCGTTTCACCCGGCGCAATCGGCTGGAACTCGCCGAAGCCGGCGGCAACCAGCCGGTCGGCCGGCACGCCCTGGGCGATCAGGAACTTGACAACCGAAATCGCGCGCGCCGACGAGAGCTCCCAATTGTCGCGATAGCGGCCCGTCCCGGCAAGCGGCACATTGTCGGTATGGCCATCGACACGCAGCACCCAGTTGATCTCCGGCGGAATTTCCTTGGCGAGATCGAGAAGGGCGGCGGCGAGTTTGCCCATCTCGGTCTGTCCCTCCGGGTTGAGATCGGCGCCGCCCGAGGGAAACAGCACTTCCGATTGGAAGACGAACCGGTCGCCGACGATGCGGATATTCTCGCGGTCCGAAAGGATCTCGCGCAGACGGCCGAAGAAGTCGGATCGGTAGCGGTTCAGCTCCTGCACGCGCGCGGCGAGCGCAACGTTGAGGCGGCTGCCGAGATCGGCGATCTTGGTCTGTGAGACCCGATCTTTCTCCTCCGAAGCCTGAAGAGCTGCTTCGACGGCGGCGATCTGGCTGCGAAGCGCTGCGATCTGCTGGTTCAGCAACTCGACCTGGCTCAACGCCCGCTCGCTGACCTGCTTCTGCTCGTCGAGCTCCTGCGTCATCGCGCCGATCCGCTTCTGCGCCGCGTCCTGGCCGCCCGACCCGGCATTCAGCAGCGCCTGTAGCCGCGAACGATCGCCCTCGGCACTGGCAAGCGAGGCTTGCAGATTGGCGACGGAATCCTGGAGATCCTGATTGCTGCCCTTTTCGAGCGCAAGAAGCTGCGTCAACTCGTTGATCTGGCTGTTGAGGCGACTGAGCACCTCATCGCGTCCGGTGATCTCGCGGCTGAGGATGAACTGACCGACGACAAAGACCGTCAGCACGAACATGATCGAGATGAGCAGCGTCGACAGCGCATCGACGAAGCCCGGCCAATAATCCACGCTGCGTTCGCGGCGCCGGTTGCGGGCAAGAGCCATGGCTTATTTGCCCTCGCTCTTTTCTGCCTGGCTGGCGCGGTCGCGCATGCGCTCGCTCCGGTCGCCTGTGCGCTCCTGAACGCCGATGCGTTCGGCCAGCCGGTCGAGCGTGCGGCGCATCGCCTTGGCCTCATCCTGCTGCGCCTCGATCCAGTCGCGCAGCATCTGCTGTTCGTTGCGCATATTCTTGACCAGGCCCTGAATGCCTTCGGCAAGACTCGCCATGGCGGCGACGGAACGCTGGGTGCCGGCGCCCCCCTCTTCCGAGACCTTGCGCAGATAATCGGAGAGCGCGCGCATGTCGTCCGAGGAAGCGCCGGAAACAGCGTCGAGGGCCGGCGCCAGGTCGGAACCGACATCGGTGACCGAGGAGAGCCAGTTTTCCAGCTCCATGTAAAAACGGTTCTGCGCGCGGCCGGCCTGAAGGTCGAGGAAGCCGAGAATGAGCGAACCGGAAAGGCCGAGCAGGGAGGATGAGAAGGCCTGGCCCATGCCCGAAAGCGGCGTGGAAAGCCCTTCCTTCAGCGCCGAGAGCACGTCGCCCGTGCCGTTCGAGCCGGCATCGAGCGACTGGATGACGACGCTGATCGAACCGATCGTGCCGATGAGGCCCCAGAAGGTACCGAGCAGGCCGAGGAAAACCAGGAGCCCGATCAGGTAGCGCGAGACATCGCGCGATTCGTCGAGGCGGGTGGCGATCGAATCGAGAATCGAGCGCAGCGCCGTCGTCGACAGCGCCACCGAGGACTTGCGGCTGCCGATCAGCGCCCGCATCGGCGCGAGCAGCCGCGGATTGCGGTTGACCTTGTCGGCGCTGCCGGCGGCGCGGAACGAATTGAACCAGCGCACTTCGGGGCGAAGCGCCAGCACATGGTTGAAAACTAGAATGATTCCGACTGCGAGAACACCGACGATCAGGCCGTTAAGGCCCGGATTGTGCATGAAGGCGGTCTGCGTCTGCCGAAAGAGGATGGCGGCGATAAAACCGACGATGACCAGGAAAAGCAGCATCGTCCAGAGGAAGGGCATGGGGCTCGAAAGCCTGTAGGCATAACCGCCGGCCGTCTTTTCGGTGGAGCCGATCTCCGCCACATTCACATTTTCCATAGGGTCCGCTGCCTCCGGAGTCATTGCTGGCGGAGACTAGAGCAACATTGTGCCGAATTGAAGTATGCCGAGGCGAAAACCGTGACTTTACAACAGCCGGATTTTCCTTTTCGCTTACTTGGCGGGGATCGGCCGCTTGACGACTTCGATCAGCGCCTTGTGGATGGCTTCGTTGCCGGCAACGATCGCGCCGCTCTCCAGAATCGCCGTCCCGCCGTCCCAATCGGTGGCGAACCCGCCGGCTTCGCGGATGAGCAGGATGCCGGCTGCCATGTCCCACGGCGCAAGCTCGGCTTCCCAGAAACCATCGAAACGCCCGGCGGCGACATAGGCGAGATCGAGCGTCGGCGACCCCAGGCGGCGGATGCCCGCCACTTCGCCCATCACGTGGCGAAGCTCGACCAGGAACTTGCCGTGATTGCGCTTGCCGAGCGCCGGCACGCCGCAGCCGATGACGCAATCCGACAGCGCACGGCGCGCGGCGACGCGCAGGCGCCGGTCGTTGAGGAAGGCGCCGCCGCCACGCTCGGCGGTATAGAGCTCGTCGGTTGCCGGATTGAAGACGACCGCGGCAACGATCTCGCCGTTACGCTCGAGCGCGATCGAGACGGCGAAGGCCGGGATGCCGTGCAGAAAGTTCGTCGTGCCGTCGAGCGGGTCGACGATCCAGCGATGCGCGCCGTCCGTGCCCTTGATCTCCTCGCTTTCCTCGCCGAGGAAGCCATAGGTCGGGCGCGCCTTGAGCAGCTCTTCCCTGACGATCTTTTCGGCCTTGCGGTCGGCGGTGGAAACAAAGTCGCCCGGTCCCTTGACGGAAACCTGCAGGTTCTGCACTTCGCCGAAATCACGTCCCAGCGATTTTCCTGCCTTGAGGGCAGCCTGAACCATGACATTGAGAAGAGCTGAACGGGCCATCGGCGCATTTCCTTGGGACTGATACGGGGTGCGCGCTGCCAGGGGCGGGAAGTGTCCCTGAACTTGCATGACAGGCAGCGCTGCAAAGATTGGCGGCCTCAAGACCACAAAATCAGGGAAATTTCAAGGGCCGGCGCGCATGGCTGCCATCCTCTGCCGGAAACCGGCGCTGATACCGGACCACCGCTCGAAACAGTCTCAGAATTTCTGCTGCGTCATCAGCACTTCGCGGGCGATCTGGTCGAGCGGCAGGATACGGTCGACGCCGCCCTTGGCGATCGCCTCCTTCGGCATGCCGAAAACGACGGAGCTCGCCTCGTCCTGCGCCACCGTGTAGGCACCGGCCTGATGCATTTCCAGCATGCCGCGCGCGCCGTCATCGCCCATGCCGGTCATGATGATCCCCATGGCGTTCGAGCCGGCCGAGCGCGCCGCCGAGCGAAAGAGCACGTCGACGGACGGCCGGTGGCGTGACACCAGCGGCCCGGTCTTGACGCTGACATGATAACGCGCACCCTGGCGTTCGAGCAGCATGTGCTTGTCGCCCGGTGCAATCAGCACATGGCCGCGCAGCACGGGGTCGCCATCGACCGCTTCCTTGACCTCGACCTCGCAGAGGCCGTTCAGCCGCTTGGCGAAGGCGGCGGTGAATTTCTCCGGCATATGCTGGACGATCACCATGCCAGGCGCATTGGCCGGCAATTCCTCCAGGAATTCGCGCAACGCTTCGGTGCCGCCGGTGGAAGCGCCGACGCAGACCACCATCTCCGTCGTCTTCGCCATGGCCCGCCCCGTCGGCGGCGGCAGCATCACATCCGCCGTCAGCTTTTTGGCCGGCCCCTCCGCTGGAGCCGAGCGGACGGTGCCGGCGGCGCGGCGAACATTGGAAAGCCGTGCATACGAGGCGCTCTTGACGACTTCGCGGATGCGCATGGCGTCTTCGGCAAGGCCGTCGGCGGCGCCGATCTTCGATTTCAGGATAACATCGACGGCGCCAGCCTCCAGCGCCTGGAGCAATGTTTCCGAGCCCGCTTCCGTCAGCGACGAGCACATCACGACGGGGATCGGCCGCTGCGCCATCAGCTTGCGCAGGAAAGTGATGCCGTCCATGCGCGGCATCTCGACGTCGAGCGTGATGACGTCGGGGATTTCCTCCAGCAGTTTGCGCGCCGCCACGAAGGGGTCGGACGCCACCGCCATGATCTCGATATCGGGATCCTGCTCCAGCACATATGTCAACGTCTGACGGATGCTGGCGGAATCGTCGATGATGAGAACGCGGATTTTTTTAGCCATGAAGCCTCTAAATGCGCTGAAACACCGTGTTCGAGACCTGCTTCAAAGGCAGATCGAAGCCGGTGATCGATTCGGAATGGCCGATGAAGATATAGCCGCCCTTCGCCAGGCAGCCGCAGAGACGGTTGAGCACGCCGGCCTGAGTCTGCTTGTCGA
The DNA here is from genome assembly GCF_001664485.1 of Rhizobium sp. N324. Lineage (NCBI taxonomy): Bacteria > Pseudomonadati > Pseudomonadota > Alphaproteobacteria > Hyphomicrobiales > Rhizobiaceae > Rhizobium > Rhizobium sp. N324. The sequence continues at coordinate 3,903,489 of NZ_CP013630.1, forward strand.
AGTAGATTAGCACGTTGCGGCAGAAAATGACGTGCATCGGCTCGCCGATCAGGTATTTCTCGTCCATCAGGTTCATGCGGGCAAAACCGATCCTGCTGCGCAGTTTCGGCGTGATGCGCACCTCCCGCCGATCCGGCCGCTTGGCCGTCAGCACGTATTTGCGTTGCAGGTCGCGCGGCACCGGCGCAATGAGATCTTCCGGATAGATGCCCCGGCGCGCGGTCTGCAACACATCGGTGGAAAGATCGGTCGCCAGCACGCTGTAGGAGAGGTCGTTGCGACCTTCGGTGAATTCCGCCAGCACCATCGCCATCGTATAGGGTTCGGCTCCCGTCGAGCAGGCCGAACTCCAGGTGCGAATGGTGCGAACGCCGCTGCCGGCGATCGCCGGCAGCGCCACGCTCTGCATGTAGTCGAAATGCTTGGCTTCGCGGAAGAAGTCGGTCTTATTGGTCGTCACCACGTCGATCAGGTAGACGCTTTCCTGGGCAAGCCCGTCTTGATTGAACAGGAAGTCGCAATAATCGTCGAAGGTCGAATGGTTGGTTGCGCGAAGGCGGCGCCTCAGCCGCCCCTCGAGCATCGTCAGCTTGGTCGGCGGCATCTTGATGCCGCTATAGTCATAGATGAACCGGGCAAGCTTTTCGAAATTGCGCTTGCTGATCCGGTCGCCCGGCAATTGGGTTTCCACCGCTGCTGCCATACTCATGAGACGCAGTACTCCGGGTTGGCGCGCGGTCAGGCCGCCGATTGCAATGCAGAGGCGTCCTCGCGCGACAGCAGCCGCGCGAGATCGATGATGACGACGAAGCCGTTTTCCCGGCGAACGACGCCGGCAATATAGTCCGAACGCCAGCGCACGCCGATGTCGGGCGCCGCCTCGATCTGCTCGCGCCGGAACGGCGTGACCTCGAAGACGCGGTCGGCGACGAGCCCAAGGGTCAGGAGCCGGCTTTCCATCGGCACGTCGAGCACCAGCACCCGCGTATGCGGTGTCGGCTCGGTCTTCGTCATGCCGAGCTTCAATCGAAGATCGATCGTCGGCACGCCCTGCCCGCGCACATCGCGCAGGCCGAGCAAATAGTCGGGACCATTCGGAATCTTGAAAGCTTCGGCATAGTCGAGGATTTCCCGTACCACCTCAACCGGCACGGCGAAAATCTCCTCGCCGAGGCTGAAGGTCACGAATTGCGCTTCCAGAGATGTCGTGGCCATGATCATGCGCTTTCCTTGAATTCGGCGTCGCCATCATCGGGACCGCCCATGGAGAGATCGAGAGCGAAGCCCTTTGCTCGCGCCTGCTGACCGGCGACGCTGTTGGCGGCGAGCTTCCTGCCGCCGAGGCTGCGGCTTGCGACGGGCGCCGAGCTGCGAACGGTCACCCGGGCGGCCGGCGTGCGGGATTGGCGATCGCCGGCCGTATCGACCTTGAAGAAGGCGATGGAAGCCTGCAGTTCTTCGGCCTGGCTGGCAAGCTCTTCCGAGGTCGCCGACATCTGCTCGGAGGCACCGGCATTCTGTTGCGTCACCCGATCGAGCTGCTGGATCGCTTCGTTGATCTGGCCGGCACCAATATCCTGCTCGCGGCAGGCAGCGCTGATCTCAGAAACCAGCTCGGCCGTCTTGCGGATATCCGGCACCAGGCGGCCGAGCATGTCGCCGGCGTCCTGGGCGGCCTTGACAGTATCGCCCGACATCGAGCTGATTTCGGCGGCCGCCGACTGGCTGCGTTCGGCAAGCTTGCGCACTTCCGAAGCGACCACAGCAAACCCCTTGCCGTGCTCACCGGCGCGTGCTGCTTCCACAGCCGCGTTGAGTGCCAGCAGGTCGGTCTGGCGGGCGATCTCCTGGACGATGCTGATCTTCTCGGCGATGGTCCGCATCGCCTGCACGGCGCGCGACACCGCTTCGCCGCTCATCTCCGCGTCCTTGGCCGACTGGCGGGCAATCTTTTCGGTCTGCGCGGCGTTGTCGGCGTTCTGCTTGATGTTGGCGGCCATCTCTTCCATCGAGGCGGAAGCCTCTTCGGCCGAAGCCGCCTGTTCGCTGGCGCCTTGCGATACCTGCTCGGCGCTCGAAGACAGTTCCTGGCTGCCGGCCGAAACATTTTCCGCGGCCGTGATCGCATCGGCGACGACGCCACGCAGGCGCTCGACCATCTGCTCGAGCGCTATGCCGAGCATGTCCTTGTCCGAAAGCGGCTTCGGAGACACCGTCAGGTCGCCGTCGGCGATCCGCGCGGCGATGTCGGCGGTAACGCGAAGATTATCCGTCATGGTGTTGATCATGTTGACCAGATCCTTGATCTCGTCATTGCTCTTGATCTCAACCTTCTGGTTCAGGTCGCCGATGGCGACAGCGCTGGCGACATTCATGATCTTGCGCAGGCCGCTGTTGACGCCGAGAGCGATCCACAGAGCAGCGGCAAAAGCGATGACGGAAGCCCCGATTGCAATGCCGATCAACAGGTTCTTCGTCGAACTATAAAGAACGTCGGTGTCGTTATCGGCTTGCGCCATCGACTTCTGCTGGAGCGCGACGAGTTTTCCAAAAACGTCCTCCATTTCCACGACGAGGGCGCGGACCTCCCCCGAGGAAAGCGCCACGGCGCCTGCCCTGTCGCCGCTCTCCTGCGCGGAGGCGACTTTGTTGGAACCTTGATCGAAGCGTTTGGCCAGCTCGACCAGCCTGTCCCAATTGGGCCTGCCCTCAGCAGTTGCGAGCTGTTGGCCGCTTGTCACGAGGGTGAGCATTTCATCCACGCTTTTCGCCGAATTCTGATAGTCCTTCCTGGCGATTTCGGGATCCATTTCCAGAAGGGCGTTCTTCTGCCAGCGGACGGCGTCGAGCTCGGCAGTTTGCGCTTCCAGAGCCAGCTCCAGCCTTTTTGCAGGACCGGAGATAAGGTCACTGACAGCATCGTTCAGCGAGCTGAGGCTGATGATCCCATAAACCGCGCTGCCCACCAGCAACAATATAACAAAGCCGAATGCAGCCGCGAGTTTGAGTTTGATCGTAATACGCATCTCAATATTCCTCTCAGAGAGCGAAGCAATAAATATGGTCCAAGTATCGCGGCATCATGCAGCAAATAAATTCCATCCGGCGAAAGCCGATGGCAGAAATGAATAAGCTTCGATATCGCTTCCCCGAGCGCCGAAAGCCTGCGTCGCGGGCCGGGCCAGCCGGCCCACGACAGTTGCGAAGAGGAATGCCTAAGCTTCCCCCAGGAAGCGCTCACGCGCTCTCCCGAAACTCGTCATCCACGGTGTCGGGACCACCCATCGACATGTCGAGGGCAAAGCCCTTCACGCGGGCCTGCTGGCCAACGACCGTATTGGCCGGTGACTTGGTGGCCGGCTTGCGCGGCGTGGCTTGAGGCCGGCTGCGGGCGGTGGCTTTTGCCGCCGGCGCGCGCTCACGGCGTCCGCCCGCCATGTCGACCTTGAAGAAGGCGATCGAGGTCTGCAGTTCTTCGGCCTGTGCAGCGAGTTCTTCCGAGGTCGCAGACATCTGCTCGGACGCGCCGGCATTCTGCTGCGTCACCTTGTCGAGCTGCTGGATCGCTTCATTGATCTGGGCAGCGCCGATATCCTGTTCGCGGCAGGCCGCGCTGATCTCGGAAACCAGCTCGGCCGTCTTGCGAATATCCGGCACGAGCCGACCGAGCATTTCGCCCGCTTCCTGGGCAGCCGTCACGGTATCGCTCGACATCGAGCTGATTTCGGCAGCAGCCGATTGGCTGCGTTCGGCAAGCTTGCGCACTTCCGAAGCAACCACCGCAAAGCCCTTGCCATGCTCGCCGGCACGGGCGGCTTCGACAGCGGCGTTCAAAGCCAGCAGATCGGTTTGACGGGCGATTTCCTGAACGATGCCGATTTTCTGGGCGATCGTGCGCATGGCGTCGACGGCGCGTGTCACCGCATCGCCACTGGCTTCCGCATCCTTGGCCGACTGGCGGGCGATCTTTTCGGTCTGCGCGGCGTTGTCGGCGTTCTGCTTGATATTGGAGGCCATCTCTTCCATCGAGGCGGAGGCTTCTTCTGCCGAAGCCGCCTGTTCGCTGGCGCCCTGCGACACCTGCTCGGAGCTTGCCGACAGTTCCTGGCTACCGGCCGAAACATTTTCCGCAGCCGAGATCGCGTCGGCGACGACGCCGCGCAGCCGCTCGACCATCTGCTCCAGGGCAATACCCAGCGCATCCCTGTCGGAAAGCGGCTTCGGAGACACCGTCAGGTCGCCGTTGGCGATCTGGTCGGCGATTCCGGCGGTGGTTCTGAGGTTGGAGATCATGCTCTGCATCGCGATGCCGAGCGTATCCTTGTCCGAGAGCGGCATGGCATCGGTGCTGAGGTCGCCCGTGGCGATCTGGTCGGCAAGGGCCGCCGTGGCGCGCAGATTGGCGGTCATGGTATTGACCGTATTGATCAAATCCTTGATCTCGTCATTGGTTCTGACATCGACCTTCTGGTTGAGGTCGCCGCGTGCGACGGCGTTTGCGACGGTCGTGATCTTCCTGAGGCCGTTGTTGATTCCGAGTGTTATCCACAATGCGGCGCCGAGCGCGACGAGCGCGGCGATGCCGGAAGCGATAGTGAGGATCAGCTTGGTCGAGTTATAGAGCTCGGTATTGGCGTGGTCCGTCGCCTGCATTCCCTTGCGCTGGATCTCGGTAAGGGCAGCGATAGCCTCCCCCATTTCGTCGGTCATCGTCCTGAGGTCGCCGAGTGAAAGCGCCAGTGCACCGGATTTGTCGCCCCTGGCGTCGAGTTGCTGCAGCTCGGCGGATTTCTCACGGAATTTCCCGCCGATCGTCCGCAGCTTTTCCCAATGCGGCTTGCCTTCCGGCAAAGCAATCGCAAGACCGGCATCGACGGCATCGAACATCGCCTGCAATTTCTGGTCGGCCTCCTTATAGAAGCCGGCGGCCGCCTCGGGATCCGTGGAAAGCAGAGCGTTCTTCTGAGCGCGGATGGCGTCGACTTCGGCAATATTGGCGTTCAGCGCCAGTTCCAGGCGGCGCACGGAGCCGTCGATCATGGCGCCGCTCGCCTCGTTCAAGGTGCCGAGACTGACGCTTCCATACGCCGCGATGCCGATCAGCAGCAGCGTCATGATGCCGAAGGCAAGGCCCAGTTTGAGTTTGATGGTGAAACGCATGTGATACCCCCGATTTGCGGTCAAAACGAATGGAGAGACATGTCCCCCTGGCGGGACGTCGAGCTTGGAAGGATGTGTCTGAAAGGGGAAAACGACTCATTCGCTTCCCGGTGGCCGACATCTATCGATCGCAGCGCCAACGCCTACACGCGTTGGGGGTACCTCGGATCGCCGGAGCAACCCGAGGGATCACATGGGCGAAGGCGCTTACGCGCTTTCCCCCGGGGAGCGCTTACGCGCTCTCCCTGAAGTCGTCGTCGCCGGCGTCCGGACCGCCCATCGACATGTCGAGAGCAAAGCCCTTGAGACGCTGCTGCTGGGCCGAAATCGTCTGGCCGCGGCCCTGGCCGTAGGCCTGCGGGGCGGGTTTGCGGACGGCGGCCGAGGGATGCAGGCCCTTGGCCGGAGTTTTCGGCTGTGCCTTGCTGACGCCGGGCCGCGCGCTGCCTGCCATATCGACCCTGAAGAAGGCGATCGACGCCTGCAGTTCTTCGGCCTGCGAGGCGAGTTCTTCCGAGGTCGCGGACATCTGCTCGGAGGCACCGGCATTCTGTTGCGTCACCTTGTCGAGCTGCTGGATCGCTTCGTTAATCTGCGAGGCCCCTATATCCTGCTCGCGGCAGGCCGCGCTGATCTCGGAAACCAGCTCAGCCGTCTTGCGGATATCCGGCACCAGGCGGCCGAGCATGTCGCCGGCATCGGCTGCGGCCTTAACGGTATCGCCCGACATGGCGCTGATTTCGGCGGCCGCCGACTGGCTGCGTTCGGCAAGCTTGCGCACCTCCGAAGCGACCACCGCAAACCCCTTGCCATGCTCGCCGGCACGGGCGGCTTCCACAGCAGCGTTGAGGGCGAGAAGGTCGGTCTGGCGGGCGATCTCCTGAACGATGCCGATTTTCTGGGCGATCGTGCGCATGGCGTCGACGGCGCGCGTCACCGCTTCGCCGCTCATCTCGGCATCCTTGGCCGACTGGCGGGCAATCTTTTCGGTCTGCGCCGCGTTGTCGGCGTTCTGCTTGATGTTGGCGGCCATCTCTTCCATTGAGGCGGAAGCCTCTTCGGCCGAAGCCGCCTGTTCGCTGGCGCCTTGCGATACCTGCTCGGAGCTTGCCGAAAGCTCCTGGCTGCCGGACGAGACGTTGTCGGCAGCCGACAACGCATCGGCGACGACGCCGCGCAGCCGCTCGATCATGATGTTGACGTTGCCGAGAAGCTCGCCGATTTCATCGCGGCTGGTGATATCGGCCATCTTCGTCAGATCGCCTTCCGACACTTCGCGAACCACGATATTGGCTCGGCTAAGGCCCTTGCTGATCGTGCTGGCGATCCAGAAGGCGGTAATCGCCGCAACCAGCAGGGCAATGGCGGCCACTGCCATCATCATCGTGCGTGTGGTCGCATACTGCGCGTCGGCGCTTTCGTCCGCAGCCTTCATGCGCTGCTTTTCGAGAGCCAGGATTTCGCCGAGCGTCGCGTCGATATCGTTGGCAGCGGCCCGGGCTGATGTGACGGAGACGGTATTTGCGCCTTCGGCGTTCCCGGCCTTCACAAAGTCGCGGATCTGGTCGTCGGCTGCATTGAAGGCCTTGGAAAGTTCCGCGATGCGCGCCCAGCGAACCTTGCCTTCTTCAGTTGCCAGCGTCAGCACGTGGCCAAAGGCATCGGCGAAGTCTTTGCGGGCCTGATTGCCCTTGGCGATTGCACCGGCCGTCTCCTCGGGGGTGCGGGCAGTCAGCAGGTTCTTCTGCTGACGGATGGCCTCGAGCTGGGCAATGTTGATTTGCTGCGCGAGGTCGAGACGGGCTGCCGGACCGGCAAGCAGATTGCCGATCGTGTCGTTCAGCGATCCAAGGCTGACGATGCCGTAGGCAGCGGTACCCATCAGCATGAGGATGATGAAGGTGAACGCGGTCACCAGTTTTGTCTTGATTGTCAATCGCATCGGTTTAACCCCCAACCTGAACTCAGCCGACGTCAGCTGGCGGCCCCCGCCGCGTCGTGCTTCGATGAAAAAATCGCCTGAAGATTGGGGAGAATGATGAACTCTCCGCCCCTCTTCACCAGGCAGTTGATATAGTCGGCGCGCCAGCGCATGCCGATGCTCGGCGGCGCCTCGCTCGCCGACTTTGCCAGTGTCGTCACCTCGTTCACCTTGTCGGTTCTGAGGCCGACGAGCGTCTGCTCGCCCTGCAGATCGATCTCGATGACGATGATGCGGCTGTCGATCGTCGCCTCTGCCGCCTCCATCCCGAAAGCGAGACGCAGATCGGCGAGCGGAATGACCTTGCCGCGAAAGTTGATGACGCTGGCGACGAAAGGCTGGCTGCCCGGCACGGCGGTCTCCGGAAGCAGGTCCAGGATTTCCTGGACGATGACCGCTTCCAGCGCGAAAGTTTCGCCGTTGAGATCGAAAGTCAGGACCTCGACTTCCTCGGCATAGCTCCAGTGATTGTCAAATCGTGCGGCCGTTGCTGCTGTTGCGCTCATCCTGTTACCCGCAATTGCGCCTCCTGGTGCTGACCCGCGGCAACCAGGTGCCCGACGTCGAGAATGAGGGCGACGCTGCCGTCGCCGAGAATGGTCGCGCCGGAAAAGGTCGCGACGTTATTGTGCAGTTTCGACATCGACTTGATGACCGTCTGGTGGTCGCCGATGATCTGGTCGACGACGAGGCCGACACGCTCGGTACCTGTGGAGATCACGACGACCTTCTGATGGACGTCGGGCTTGGTGCCGGTGCGGAAGAGATCGCGCAGGCGCAGAAACGGCACCAGGCTGTCGCGCAGCGAGATGAAGCTGCGGCCGCGCGAGCGGAGATCTTCCTCGAGCGACAGTTCGAGGCATTCCTCGACCGCCGAGAGCGGAATGACGTAGCGGCCGGAACCGACACGCACCAGCAGGCCGTCGATGATGGCAAGCGTCAGCGGAATGCGCAGCGACACTTCCGAACCCTGTCCCGGCACGCTGACGACATCGATCGCGCCGCGAAGCGCTTCGACCGTTTTCTTGACCACGTCCATGCCAACGCCGCGCCCTGACAGATTGGTGATCGCCGCAGCCGTCGAGAAGCCAGGAGCGAAGATCAGCTGCAGCAGCTCGGAATCGGAAAGAGGCTGGCCGGGATGAATAAGGCCGGAGGATTCCGCCTTGGCGCGAACCCGTTCGCGATTGATGCCGCGACCGTCGTCCTTGATCGAGATAATCACCTCGCCGCCTGCCTGGCGGGCCGAAAGGATCACCGTGCCGGCTTCCGTCTTGCCGGCGGCAAGGCGGTCGGCAGGCATCTCGAGACCATGATCGATCGAATTGCGCACCAGATGCACCAGCGGATCGGCCAGCCGTTCGATGACTGTTTTATCGACCTCGGTGGTCTCGCCCTCCATCACCAGCTCGATCACCTTGCCGGTCTCGCGAGCGAGATCGTGAACGAGGCGGCGGAAGCGGGAAAAGAGGGTAGCGACCGGCACCATGCGCAGCACCATCATCGTGTCGCGCAATTCGCCGGAGAGACGTTCGATTTCCTCCGAGACGGAGCGCAACGCAATATCGGCGCTGGCGCTGGCGAGCTGGCTGAGACGCGATTGGGCGATGACGAGCTCGCCGACCCGGTCCATCAGCTCGTCGAGACGCTCGGCCGGAACGCGGACATTCTCGGCCGACTTCGCCTGGCTCGCGGCGGCGGGCGCCTCGCGCCGGACCGGGACTGCCTCGACCGGGCGAAACTCCGGAACGGCAGTTGGCGGAACGGCCATCGATACGGGGGCGGCCGGTGCGGCTGCGACCTTCTCCACGGTCGGAGCCGCGGTTGCCGCGCCGTCGATCTCTTCGACGCTGAGCTCCATATCGTCGAGCACGAAGATGAAGACGTCGTCGATCGCCGAGCGATCCTGCTCGCTGGTCAGCATCACCTCCCAGGAAATGTGGAGTTCCGTCGGCGTGAGTTCACCGAGCGGCGGGATGGCCGCAGTGTTGGCGCGCACGGTGCATTCGCCGAGATCGCGCAGCTCGTCCAGCAGGCCGAGCGGGTTGGTGCCGTTAGCCATCGAATTGGCCGGCAGGCTTAAGCGGATGCGCCAGCTGTTTTTCTTCTTCGCCGAGACCTCCCGTACGATCGCGGGTGCGACAACGGCAGCCGGTGCGGCAACAGGCGCCGCCTTGCCGCCGACGGCAGCCTGCAGCTGTGCCAGAAGCTTGCTGCCGGTATCGCCGTGATTGGCGTCCGGCTGGTCGACCAGGGCGCGCATATGATCCCGGGCGGCAAGAACGGCGGCGACGAGTTCGCTGGTCGCCGCGACCTCGCCCTTGCGGACGCGGTCGAAGGCGGTTTCACAATGATGGGTAAAGGCGGCGAGCGCCTCGAAGCCGAACATCGCGCCGGAGCCCTTGAGCGTGTGGAGCCCGCGGAACACGGCGTCGACGAGATCCTTGTTGTCGAGTTGGTGAGTGAGGTCGAGAAGACCGGCCTCGATCGCTTCAAGGCATTCGGCGGCCTCCATGCGGAACACGGCAACGGGATCGAGCGTACTCATCGTCCGAGAACCTTCTTCACGATCTTCACCAGATTTTCCGGATCGAACGGCTTGGTCAGCCAACCCGTAGCACCCGCGGCCTTGGCGCGCGCCTTGAGATCGGCGTCCGATTCCGTCGTCAGGAAGATGATCGGAACGCCGGCCTGCCCAGGCAGTTTCCGCAGTTCCTCGATCATCGTCAGCCCGTCCATGACCGGCATGTTGAGATCGGTCACGATCAGATCGAAACTGCTGCTCTTGGCCGTCGCCAGGCCCTCGGCCCCATCGGCGGCCTCGGTGACGCTATAACCGGCATTGGTGAGTGTGACCTTGGTGGTCAGGCGGATGCTGGCAGAATCGTCAACGGTCAGGATGTTTGCACTCATAACTTTATACCTCTTTATGCAACCAGAACTTGGAATCTTCTCGATCGAAGGAGTCGACGAAACCCGCGCGCTCAAGTACCTTCAGGACCGAGCCGCTGGCAGGCGTAGAAAGTTTGAATGTCTTCCCCTCAGCTTTTGCTTGGCGGCGCGAGGACTCGATGAGTTGAACGAAACTCAGATCCGCTTCCGCACTTTCGGGAATGCTAATTGTGATTGTATCTTTGGCGCGAATTGCGTCAGTAAACTTTGAATATAGTTCGGATACCGTGCGAATACTCAGCGCTTTCGGCAAATTTATAGATTCGTAATATTGCTTAGGAGTATCCAATGCAGCCCCCTCGGCCGGAGAAATACTTGACGACCTTTAAAGGACTCTCACGGCAGCGTTAATGCGGGGTAAACAGCGGTTGTATGAAACTGTCGTATAACGAGTCCTGGGACTCCCAATTTCTCATCCGGAATAAGTTGTATCTTTTTCTCAAAAATTAGAAACAAATAAAATAAAAGCAATAGGTTAAGCAATATTAACCAGATGCTAGATTTGGGCCGGCGCCCCATTCACATCTTTCGTTAATCACAACGCTGACGAGTCTTGCGCGTTTACCGGACGTTTCCATCCTGCCCGTAGAAATAGTGTCAAATAAGCCTATGTTTTAAGAAAAGGTACAAATGTTGGCACACGCTCTGGTATCGCCGATCGCTGCAGCCTACACGTCCGGACGGGACATCGGCCGGACCCTGGAATCGGCGCGCAGCCGGGTCGAGGAACGTTTTCTTGAAGGCGGCACCGTGCTGCTCTCGGTGATGGATGTTCTCAACCGGCTGTTGAATTCTCTCGAGAGTGTCACCGCGGCGCTCGACAATGGGGAATCGAGCGATACCGGCGCCGATCTCCGTGCCACGGTTCAGAGCCTGACGGCGCTGCCGGTCACCGAAGAAAATCGCCAGCAGGCACTCCTCTCGCTGGCGCAGACCGGCAGGGACCTACGCAAACACGTCTCCGACATGCAGGAGACGATGCGTTATCTCAGAACTTTCGCCGTGACCGTGAAGATCACCGGCGCCGGCATTGCCGAATTCGCCGGCTTCGCACAGGAGATCCTGGAGCGAATCTATTCCGGCACCGATGAGGTCAACCGTTTCGCCACGCATCTCGACAGTCTCGATAAGGAGGTCAAACTCGCCGCCTCCTTCGGCGCCAGTGTCTCCAAGGGTTACGCCGATACCGTTCCGGCCGTCGCCGCCGCCCTGCGCGACGATGCCGCCAAGATTGCCGAACACCGCAAGCATCTCGGCGTCATCGCCCGTGAGGTCGGCGCAATCGCACGCGGCGTCCAGAGCAAGGTCGCCTCGACGCTCTCGGCCCTGCAGATCGGCGACATCACCCGCCAGCGCATCGAGCATGTGCAGGCGACCCTTTCGCTGCTTGAGGATTTCTTTGCCGGCGAAGAGAGCGCCAAGCTCGATGCCGGCGCGCGCAAGCGTCTCCAGAACGTCGTTCACCATCTGACGGCAGCGCAGATGAGCGACATGTGTGCCAATTTCCAGCGAGAATCGGAAAACGTCGTCACGACGATTGCCAGTTTCGACCACGACATGCGGGAGATCCTCAAGCTGCGTGACCAGATGAGCGGCGCGAGCGGCGAATCCGGCGGCAATTTCATGCGCGCGCTGGAATCCAGCGTTTCGGCCGCCCACGAAATCGTCCAGCAGGTCGACACGGCAAGCCGGCAGGCCGACCAGGTGAGCCAGTCGACGATCGGCACGGCCGCCAAGCTTTCCGAAGCGATCGCCAATATCCGTGCTGTCAAGACCGACATCCACTATATGGCTTTGAACACGAACCTGCGCTGCAGCCGTCTCGGCGAGGAAGGCAGGTCGATCAACGTCGTCACGGCCGAGCTGCGCATTTTCGCCGGCAAGCTCGACGAATCCGCCGATGCTATCGTCACCGGCCTGCCGGTGCTCGAAGCCGCTGCCGGACGCATCGCCCCCGCCGCCGATGCCGGGGCCGGCGGCCTGGGAGAGAGTCTGACGTCAGCCGTCGGCAACATCCACTCCGCAGCCGACGTCATGGAAAACGAGCTGAAGGTGCTGGCCGAGAACGGTCGCGAGGTCGCCGCCAAGATCGGCCTGCTGATCGGCAAGCTCGATTTCCAGCGCGATCTCGGCGAAGTCTTTGCCCGCTGCGCGGATGTGCTTGATGAGGCGGCCGGCACCGAGGTCGCCGATATCTCCGATCTCACCGAGGTGATAGCGCCGCTCGACCGCAAGATCTTCAAGCACTATACGATGGTTCAGGAGCGCAGCATTCATCGCGACATCATCCCGGCGAGCGAGGACAGCGCTCCTGCCCCTGCGGCCGCCGAACCCGCCAAAGTCGAAAGCGACGAGGATCTTTTCGCCGACGCGCTGTTTTAGAGCCGCTCCGCGGGGACGCGCGGCGCTATAATTTATCGCCGCCGGAACTTGTTGGCGGCCTCGATCGCCGCTTTCTGCTGATCGTCCTCGATGCCGAGATAGAAATCCTCGAGCGACGGGTCGGCGAGGCCGGCCCGGCGCGAGAGGACGTACCATTTCGCCGCCTCGACCGGATCGGGCGCCGTGCCGATGGCGTTGATATAAAGATGGGCGAGCTTGTTCTGTGCCGCGACGTTGCCGCCATTGGCGGCAAGTTTCAGCCATTCGAAGCCTTTGACATAATCCTTCGGCCCGCCGACGCCGTTGACGAGCCAGATGCCGAGATCGAGCTGGGCCGTGTCGAAACCGGCGCGCGCCGCGCGTACCATCCACTCGCGGGCAAGCTGCTTCTTTTCCTCGGGCAGGTCCTTCAGCGTCGCGTAGAGCTGCGCCACGGCGTATTGCGAATCGGCAATGCCTTGCTCGGCCGATTTCTCGTAGAATGGCAGCGCGAGCTTCAGTCCCTTCTCGCCGGGATTATCGGCGATGAGTAGCTGCGCCCAGTTGAATTCCGCCGAAGGATTGCCGGCCTCGGCGGCCTTGCGCATGTATTCGTCGGCCTTGACCTTGTCGCGCGGCACGCCCTCGCCTTCCATCAGGATCAGGGCATATTTGAACATTGCCGCCGCATCGCCGCCTTCGGCCGCCTTGCCGTACCAGAAGGCGGCATTCTTCACGTCCTTCTTGACGCCAAGCCCCTGCGAGAGGATTTCGCCAATCAGCGTCTGCGCCGCTGCATCGCCGAGCTGGGCGCGCGGCAGCGCCTTGTCCATCGCCGTCAGGTAATAACCGCGCTGGAAGGCGCCGTAGGCCTCGTCGACAGGTCCCTTGTAGTCCTTCTCCGGCGGCAGGTCCGGCAGCTTCGCACCCATGCGGTCGAACACGCCGACACCATCGGAGGGCCGCACATCGGGGCTGGAGGGCCGGTCGGTGCGGAAGGTCGAAGCCGGCGCCGAACCCGGCTGGCTGATGACGCTGTCGCTGGCCTGCGCCAAGACGACACCCGGCATGGCCGCAACGAGGGCGGCCATGCTGGCAAGGGCAAATTTCAACAGGCGGGCGGTCGGGATCGGCATGAGCGGGATTTCAATCCTCAAACCGTGGCGCTTTTTCGTCAAGCAAGGCGTTGACTTCAGCGACGATAGACGGCGCGCGGCTGGGCTCGCCGAACACCGCCAGCCGCAACGCCACGAATTCCGCTCCGGCCTCGGCGACGGCGAGCGCCGAGGCCGGATCGGTGCCGCCCATGACGATGCAGGGAATCTCGATCATCGACGCCCACCATTCGCCGAGCGCCAGGTTCTTCGGATGCGCCTCCGGCTTGATATCGCCGTCGAGCTTGCCGAAGAAGATATAGTCGGGCCTGACTTCGCCGATCTCGAGCGCATTGTGCCGGTCGGCTGCGTTGCCGCCGCCGACGATCAGCTTCGGCGCATGTTTTTCGATCGCTTCGGAAAGTGCCTCGGCATTGCCGGAAAGGTGCAGGCCATCGGCCTTTGACCGCCCCGCCACGCGGCTGTCGCCCGCAATCAGCGCGGCCGCCCCGGCATCCTGGATCAGCGGCACCAGCTTTTCGGCGTGTTTCTGGAAGACCCCGTCGTCGAGCCCGTATTGCGGCACGATCACCGAGGCGACATCGCCGCCCTTCAGCGCATCGGCAACGATCCTTGCCTGTTCATCGGCATCGGCAATATCGGGTGCGATGAGCACAAGGCGGCAGCGGTTTTCAGGTTCGGTCATCAGGTCTTTCCGTTTCCTGCGATTTCCCCGTTGAGATCAGGGATCCGCACTCGTTTTGTGTGAGTAGTTCCGTTAGACGAGGCTTGCAAGAGGAGGACGTCGAAAGCATGCCGCAGGATTTGTCATTCTACTACGCCGCCGTGCCCGCCGTTCTGCTGGTGGGCCTGGCAAAGGGCGGTATGGGCGACGCTTTGTCGCTGATCGGCCTGCCCTTTCTCGCCCTTGTCGTCTCGCCGGTCGAGGCGGCAGCGATCCTGTTGCCGATCCTGGTCTTCATGGACATGATCTCGCTCGTCATCTGGCGCAAGCACGGCGACTGGGAGACACTGAAGATCATGCTGCCGGGTGCCGTCTTCGGCATCGGCCTCGGCTGGGCGACCTCGGCACTCGTACCGGGCAACATACTGCGCATCGTCATCGGCGCGGTGACCATCCTGTTCTGCCTGCGCTATTTCTGGAACAATTACGGCCCTGGCGCCGGCAAGATCGTCCCGCCGCGCGGCCAGCGGCCGGTGGCCGCCGGCCTTTGGGGCACGTTTTCCGGTTACGGCAGCTTCGTCGCCCATGCCGGCGGCGCACCCTTCCAGATCTACGCGCTGCCGCTCAAGCTGCAACCGCGCGAATATACCGGCACCAGCGTGCGCTTCTTCGCAATCCTCAACGCCATCAAGCTGATCCCCTATTTCGCGCTCGGACAGCTCGACACCCAGAATCTCGCGACCTCCGCGACGCTCCTGCCCTTCGCCCCGCTCGCCACCCTTGCCGGCGCCTGGTGCGTGCGCCGCATGAAGCCGGCGATCTTCTACCCCTTCATGTACGCAATGGCCCTGATCGCCGCCTTTCTCATCATGCGAGAGGGTCTTGGCTGGTAAAGCCCGCCCTGCAGCAATCCTAAGTTTAACAGCGTCCTTAGGGCATCTGGACAGACGCGCAGCGCTGTACCACGCTGCAATGCACAATTTCCTTGCTGGAACGGCCGGTTTGACGTAGCTTTCCCGTCATGTCGAACACGGACCCCTTCTCTGCGATTGCCGATCCGAACCGGCGGTTTCTGCTGGAGGAATTGCGTCGTGCGCCGCGGACCGTCAACGAGCTCGCCGAGGGTCTGCCAATCAGCCGCCCCGCCGTGTCGCAGCACCTGAAAGCGCTGCTCGACAGCAACCTCGTCTCGGTGACCTCGGAAGGCACGAAACGCATCTACACGGTCAACAACCGCGGTTTCGACAAGCTCAATCTATGGCTGGATCAGTTCTGGGCTTGAAGCAGGCTTCCGGATGTCGCGGGACCGGAACGATGGAATAGAACCGGGTCCTAATCCGCGATGGGAACAAACATCCCGACTTTGATATCTTTCAACACGACATTCGTGTGAATGCTTTTGATCTGAGGATTCTCGGACATCAGATTGGCCGTGATTTCATCATATTGTCCGACATCGCGCGCAGTGATGATCGCGACTAGGTCGACTGAACCGGTCACATAGTAGACCTGCTGAATATGCGCCTGCTTCGCCAGCCAGACCCGGAACTTGGAAAGAGCGTCATAATTCTCCCGCTCGATTTCCATCCCCGCGATGAACATCATTGGGGTTCCGGCCGCCTTGCGATCGACCAGGGCAATCTCGGCCGTGATGATTCCAGAATCGCGCATCCGTTTCAGACGCCGCTGCACGGCAGAAGCGGAGAGGCCGACGAGGTCGCCGATGATCTCAGCCTTCATCTGACAATCGATCTGGATAATGTCCAGGATTTTGCGGTCCAGCTGGTCAATCGGTTCCATGATCATCGCCGTCAGTGGTCTTTGCGCATATTATGGCGAATCTGCGCGGTGAAACTGCATATTTCCGTCCATTTACAGTTATCGCCTTCATCGAGCATGATTCATCGCGGGAAATCTGCACGTCGTGACCGACCTTGGCAAAGTGGCCATCAATTTGGTCGTTCCGCAAGCTTTCCCCTAACCTTCTGCACCGTCATCCTTTGCTCGTCGCCCATGATGAGGAACCGAGATGGTACAATACAATATCGCGCTTATCGGATTTGGCGGGGTCAACCGCGCCCTCGCTGAACTCCTGGCCAAGCAGAACGACCGCTGGCGAACCGAGCTCGGTTTTCAGCTCAACATCGTCGCGGTCACCGACCTCAATCTCGGCTCCGTCGTGTCAGCAAACGGCATCGACGCACGTATGCTCATCGAAACTAGATTTGAGAAGGGCGGGTTCGCGAACCTTTCCGGCGGATCAGCGGAAGCGGATAACGAGCAGGTCATCAGGCACGCGCCCGCCGACATTGTCGCGGAAGCGACCTTCACCAACCCCGGCGATGGCGAACCGGCCGTTTCCCATTGCCGCTGGGCGCTTGAAAGCGGCAAGCACGTAATCACCACCAACAAGGGCCCGGTCGCCCTTGCCGCCGCCGATCTTAAGGCGCTCGCCCGGCGCAACCATGTTTCCTTCGAATACGAAGGCACGGTGATGAGCGGTACCCCCGTCATCCGCATGGCAAAAGCCACGCTTGCCGGTTCTGGGCTCAACGGTTTCGAAGGCATTCTGAACGGCACCTCGAATTTCGTTTTGGGGCGCATGGAAAGCGGCCTCGGCTTCTCGGAAGCAGTCGGTGAGGCGCAGGCACTTGGTTATGCCGAGGCGGATCCGACGGCTGATGTCGAGGGCTATGACGTGCGGCTCAAGGTGGTCATTCTCGCCAACGAACTGCTTGGCGCCACGCTGACGCCGGGTGACGTTTCCTGCCGCGGTATCTCGTCACTGACTGTCGCCGACATCCAGTCGGCGGCCAAGGACCGGTGCCACTGGAAGTTGATCGGCTCGGCAATCCGTGGCGAAGACGGCCGGATCGAGGCCTCCGTGGCACCACGGCGCCTAGCTCTCGACCATCCGCTCGCAGGGGTGGGTGGTGCCATCAATGCAGTTTCCTTCAAGACTGACTTGCTTGGGGCCGTGACCGTCACGGGCCCCGGAGCTGGACGGGTCGAGACGGCCTATGCGCTTCTCTCCGACATTGTCGCCATCCACCGCGCCGCTCCGGCCCGCATGAACAAGGAAGCTGCAGAATGACTGCTGCAAACCGCCAGATCGCCTCGGCCGCCCCAGAGATCGCCGTCTTAAGTCCCTATGATGGTTCCCTCGTCGATATCGTTTCGGCCAGCGGCCCGAACGACATCGACGCACTCCTTGCCCGCACCAGGCATGGCGCCGCCCTGTCGCGCGCATTACCCCGGCATCGTCGGGCGGCGATTCTGGAGAAGGCGGCACGGCTTGTCGAAGAACAGTGCGAAGCGTTTGCCCGGACCATCGTCAGCGAGGCGGGCAAGACAATCGTCCAAGCGCGCAAGGAGACCTTACGCTGTATCAACACGCTGAAGCTGTCCGCAGAAGAGGCCAGGCGTAACGCCGGGGAGATCGTGCCGTTCGACGCCTATGCGGGCTCTGAGGCCCGTCAGGGCTGGTTCACACGCGAACCGCTTGGCGTGATCGCCGCCATCACACCCTACAACGATCCTCTGAACCTCGTCGCGCATAAGCTCGGCCCGGCGATTGCCGGCGGCAATTCGGTCCTGCTGAAGCCTTCGGAGTTAACGCCGCTTTCGGCTCTGAAGCTCGTCGAGACACTGGTTGCGGCGGGTCTTCCGGAAACGGTCGTCACCGTCGCCATCGGCGGCGCGGATCTCGGACACGCCATCGTTTCTGCTCGGGATATTCGAATGGTGTCGTTTACCGGCGGATTTACGACCGGCGAGGCCATTGCCCGGTCTGCCGGGCTGAAGAAGCTTGCCATGGATCTCGGCGGCAACGCGCCTGTTATCGTCATGGCGGATTGCGATATCGACAAGGCAGTGGCGGGGTGCATTTCGGGTGCCTATTGGGCCGCCGGTCAAAACTGCATCGGCGTGCAGCGCATTCTTGTCCAGGCCGACTGCTGCGAGCGCTTCCGTCAGGCATTCGTGGCCGGCACCGCCAGGCTTAGCGCCGGCGATCCGGGTCGAGAGGAGACGGATGTTGGCCCGATGATCTCGCCGGCCGCGGCCGAACGGGCGCAAACCGCCGTCGAACAGGCAATCGGAGCCGGAGCCCGGCTTTTGTGCGGACACCAGCGCGACGGCGCGCTCTACAGCCCGACGGTGCTTGAAGGCGTTCCTCGCCAAAGCAGACTCTGGCGGGAAGAGATATTCGCGCCGGTGGTCATGCTTGAGCGCTTCGAGACGCTTGCCGACGCGATTTGCATGGCGAACGAGCCGGATTACAGCCTGCATGCCGGGATATTCACCGACAACCTCGCCGATGCGCTGGAGGCTGCGGCCGGCATCGAAGCCGGCGGGGTCATGATCAACGATTCCTCGGACTATCGTTTTGACGCCATGCCCTTCGGCGGCTTCAAGCACGGGAGCATGGGGCGGGAGGGCGTACGCTTTGCCTATGAGGATATGACGCAGCCGAAAGTAGTCTGCATCAATCGCGCATGAGCCGGAAAACTGCGGTGTTCCCAAATATACGCGGAGGAACGCCTCAAGAACAGCAAACTGCGCGGCCGAACCCCATCAAACGGGGTTAAACTCCTTGACCATAAACCACGCAAAAGTGGGGAACAAAGTGGATGACGAATGATATTTCCTGCGCTTTGCGGGTCGACGACGTGCACAAAAGCTACGGCGCTCATCAGGTGCTGAAAGGGATTTCCCTTACCGCGAGAAAGGGGGACGTCATATCGCTGATCGGCTCCTCCGGCTCCGGGAAAAGCACCTTCCTGCGTTGCATCAACTTTTTGGAGATTCCCGATCGAGGGCGCTTCGTCGTCAATGGCGAGGAGGTGGTCTTGAAGACAGGATCGGATGGCCGCGCCCACCCTGCCAATTGGCGGCAGGTAGAGCGCATTCGCAGCGGCCTCGGCATGGTATTCCAAAGCTTCAACCTCTGGGCCCACATGACCGTCTTGGAGAATGTCGTCGAAGCGCCGATCCATGTGCTGGGCCTGGGCCGCAAGGAGGCGACGGAAAAGGCGGAGGCGCTGCTGCAGAAGGTCGGCCTTTATGAGAAGCGCAACGTCTATCCGGCCTTCATGTCGGGCGGCCAGCAGCAGCGCGCCTCGATTGCGCGGGCGCTTTGCGTCGACCCCTCCGTGATGTTGTTCGACGAGCCGACCTCGGCGCTTGATCCCGAGTTGGTGGGGGAAGTGCTTAAAGTCATTCGTGATCTCGCCGACGAGGGCAGGACGATGCTGCTGGTCACGCACGAGATGAAGTTCGCGCGCGACGTTTCCAGCCATGTGATGTTTCTCCATCAGGGGCGCGTTGAGGAAGAGGGCCGGCCGGAGCAGATCTTCGGCGCCCCCAGCAGCGTCCGATGTCGCGAATTCACAAGCTCTTCACGTCACTGAGCACCGTTATTCGCCAATCAAAAGAAAGAGAACTGACATGAAAACTGCAATCTGCCTCATTGCCGGAGCCACTCTTCTCGCCTCTGCCGCCGGTGCGAACGCCGAAGTGCGCTTTGGCATCATGAATGAAGCCTACCCACCGTTCTTTACGAAGGACGCGAGCGGGAATTGGGTCGGCTGGGAAATCGACCTGATGAATGCCGTCTGCTCCGAAATGAAGGAAACCTGCTCGGTCGTCGACATGTCGTGGGATGGCCTGATTCCCGGCCTCCAATCGAAGAAATTCGACGTTATCTGGTCTTCCATGTCGATCACCGATGAGCGCAAGAAGACGGTCGCCTTCACCGACAAGTACTACAACACGCCGAGCAAGCTGATCGGCGCGCAGGATGGCAAGACCGGCACCACGGCCGAGGATATCGCCGGCAAGACGATCGGCATCCAGGTTTCCACGATCCAAGCGGATTACTACAAGAAATACTATGCGAGCGCTTCCTCGGAAAAAACCTATGCGACGCTCGACGAGGCGTTTCAGGACCTGGCCGTCGGCCGCATCGACTATGTCTTCGGTGATTCCATCCCGCTGATGAGCTTTCTCCAGACGGATTTTGGCAAGGGCTGTTGCGAGGATAAGGGCAACGTCAAGGATGACCCGCAGGTTTTGGGACAGGGTATCGGTGGCGGCTTGCGCAAGGAGGACACCGAGCTTCTGGCAAGGCTGAACACCGCCATCGCCGCCGTACGGGCCAGCGGAAAATACGCTGAAATCTCCAAAAAATATTTCGACTTCGACCTCTACGGCGAATGAACGAAGTGCACGGGGGCGCGGCGAAGCGCGTCTCCCGGCATCCATTCCAACAATACCTTCTGAAAGAGAAAAGCGTTCGAGCCGCAAGGGTCTCGCTCGAACGCCGAGGAGCTGTTTTCATGGCGACAAGCTCATCCATTGTGGAACTGCTTTCCCCATATCCGCCCGGCTGGGGTGGGGTGCTGCTTTCGGGCGCGGCCTCAACCATCCTGATTTCGCTCGGTGCGTACGTGTTCGGCATACTGATCGGGCTGGCGGGTGCGACAGGTAAACTCAAGGGCAGCCGCGCCGTCGTCACCCTGCTGGATTTTTACACGACGGCAGTGCGCGCCATTCCGGAGCTGATCCTGATCATCGGCCTCTATTACGCCGGGACGGACGGCATCAACAGGGTGTTGTCCACGCTCGGTCTTCCATCGATCGAGATCAACGGCTTCCTTGCCGCGGTCGCCGTACTGGGCATCGTCCAAGGCGCCTATATGATCGAGGTGTTGCGCGGCTCGATCCTCGCCATTCCCATTGGCCAGATAGAGGCCGCCAGCGCCTTCGGGATGCGGCCCTGGTTGCGCTTCCGGCGGATCGTGCTGCCGGCGCTGATGCCGAACGCCCTGCCCGGCATGGCCAATTTGTGGATGTCGGTCACCAAGGACAGCGCGCTGATCGCTGTCGTCGGATACCAGGAGTTGGCGTTGGCAACACGGCTCGCCGCCGGCAATACCAAGCATTACTTCCTGTTTTTCCTGGCCGCAGCCGTGCTCTACCTGGTGATCACCCTCGTCTCCAATATCGTCTTCGGAGGTCTTGAAACCCATTTCCGGCGTGGACAGCCGAAATCAGCCTGAGGAGATAGACAGTGGATTTCTCATGGGTTTCCAGCTATTGGCCGCTTCTCGTTGCGGGCGCGACACAGACCATCTTGCTGCTTGTCATCTCGGTCGCTCTCGGGTTCGTCCTGGCGATTGGTCTTGCGCTCGCGCAGATCGGCGGACCCTATTGGCTGCGATGGTGCGCCAAAAGTTACTGCACCTGCCTGCGCGGCACACCCCTGCTCATCCAATTGTGGTTGCTCTACTACGGTGTCGGATCCTTGCTGCCGATGATCCCGGGTCTGCGCGCAAGCTTCGTTTGGCCGATCGTGCGCGAGGGCTTCTTCTTCGCTGCGGTCAGCTTCACGCTCAACTACGCGGCCTACGAGGCCGAAGTATTACGCGGCGCGCTGCTTGCGGTGCCGAAAGGCGAACTGGAAGCCGGTCGCGCCTTTGGCATGACCCGCTGGACGCTTCTGCGACGCATATGGTTGCCGCGGGCGACCCGCATCGCCCTGCCGACGATCACCGGCGAGGTGGTGCTGCAACTGAAGGCAACGCCGCTCGCCTTCACTGTCACAGTAATGGATCTTTATGCCGTCGCCTACAAGATCAGGCAGGACACGCTGCTCGTCTACGAGCCTCTGATTGTCGTCACCATCTTCTATGTCTGCCTCACCATCGTCATCACGCGCGCCTTTCGCATTGTCGAAAGACAGCTGCCGGCGAGGCGCTGACGCTCTCGTTTGAAATTTACCGGAGAATCCAATGTTCAAAGAAATCGACCGGGCCATGCGCCACGCCGGCCTTCCGGCCTGATCGGCTCAACTGCCGCGCACACTGCTTCTCCGCGCCGCGTCAAGCAGCGCTCGCGAGATTGCACGGCTGAAAAACGACCACCTCCCTCAAATTCCAGGGAGTGAAATTGCAGGAGAATGTGATGACCGCAACAAAACTCTCAGATCTGCCCGCGCGCGGCATCGACCAGCGGAAGGCGGCGCCTGCCGCAAACGCGGGGCCCAGTCGAGAAACCCTGGCGCTAAACGGCGGGCTCGTCATCGACCCGGCGACGAAGGCGATCGCCCCGAACATTTCCATGTCCGTCAACAATGTGTTTATACCTGGCGACGGCCCATTTTCCGCCGACGGCGTCGACGACCTGACGGCGCTGCCCTTTCTCTATGCGCGCTGGACCAACCCCACCGTGCGCCAGCTGGAACAGCGATTAGCCGCGCTCGAAGGGGCCGACGATGCGATGGCCACGGCGACGGGCGTCGCGGCGATCGGAGCCACGTTCTTCACCTTCCTCAAGAAGGGCGATCATCTGATCCTGAGCGATGTTTGCTATGCCGGCGCCAATGAGCTCGCCCGGCGCATATTGCCGGACTACGGTATTGAGGTGACGCCGGTCAATATGTCCCGCCCTGAAGACGTGGCGGCCGCCTTCCGGCCCAACACGCGGCTCGTCCATTGCGAAAGTCCGTGCAATCCGATCCTGCGTCTGACCGACCTTGCTGCCATTGCCGAGCTTGCGCGAAAACACGGGGTTTTGATGTCGGTCGATTCGACGCTTGCCACCCCCGTGGCCACGCAGCCGCTCTTGCTTGGCGTGGATCTCGTCATCCATTCGCTCACGAAATTCATCAACGGCCATGGCGACGCATTGGGTGGAGTTGTCTGCGGGCGGAAGGAACTGGTTGAGAAAATCCGCTCGCGCGCCGGCGTCTATCTCGGTGCGTCGATGCCGGCCATGAACGCCTGGCTGATCATGCGCGGCATCGATACACTGTTTCCCCGCATGCGCATGATCTCGGAGTCGGCCGCGAAGATCGCGGTCTTCCTTCAGGGCCATTCCGCTGTGGAGACGGTGACTTATCCCGGACTTGCTTCCCATCCCCAGCATGATCTGGCGAAGCGCCAGATGGATATGTTCGGAGGCATCGTGACCTTCCGGGTGAAGAATCCCGGCCAGATGGCGCGACAACTCGCCGAACGCCTCAAAGTCGCCCATTATACCTTCTCGCTCGGTCATCAGCGCTCGATCGTCGTCTTGCTCGACACGCAGGAAATGATGAAATCCACTTACCAGCTGACCGGCGAGCAGCTCGAGGATTACCGCCGTTTTGCCGGCGACGGCGTGTTCCGCCTGTCGGTCGGGCTGGAAGCGACCGACGATCTGATCGGCGATCTTCATCAGGCTATTTCCAACTGAGCGGAGAGAAGGAAGGAGCGGGGGCCATGTCGATAACGCGCATCGAGACAGATCTTTTGGGAAGTCGGGAATTACCGGCCAACGCTCTGATTGGCATTCATACGCTTCGGGCAGTCGATAATTTCGATATTTCCGGCATTAAACTGCAGGATTTTCCCGGGTTTCTTC
Organism: Rhizobium sp. N324; assembly: GCF_001664485.1. Taxonomy (NCBI): domain Bacteria; kingdom Pseudomonadati; phylum Pseudomonadota; class Alphaproteobacteria; order Hyphomicrobiales; family Rhizobiaceae; genus Rhizobium; species Rhizobium sp. N324. Next base: position 3,927,127 of record NZ_CP013630.1, read on the forward strand.
AATCTTTCGCGATGGTCAAGAAAGCTGCGGCCGCCACCAATCTGGAGCTGCGGTTGCTCGACCCCGCGATCGCGTCCGCGATTGATCGGGCTTGCGACAGGCTGATCGCCGGTGAAATCCTAACGCCGCACTTTCCGATCGATATGATGCAAGGTGGGGCGGGCACCTCGACCAACATGAACGTCAACGAGGTCATCGCCAATCTGGCGCTTCAGGAGATCGGCCGGCCGGCTGGCAGCTACGACGCAGTCAATCCAAACGATCACGTAAACCTTTGCCAATCGACCAACGACGTCTATCCCACAGCAATCCGGCTGACTGTGTTGCGGGAAGGGGAGAAACTCTGTTCGGCGCTATCTGCTCTGGTGGTCGCCTTCCGGCGCAAAGGGGAAGCCTTCGGCGATATTGTTAAGGTCGGGAGAACGCAGCTTCAGGACGCCGTACCAATGTTCCTTGGTCAGGAGTTCGAAGCCTTTGCCGAGACGCTGGAAGAAGACATCACGCAATTTCTCGCCGCAGCCGAGTTGATGCGAGAGGTCAATCTCGGCGGGACGGCAATCGGCACCGGCGTAAACGCACCTGTGGGCTTCTCGGCGGCGGCCTGTGCACACCTATCCACGATCTCCGGCATCGCCGTTCGCCCGGCGCGAAATCTCGTCGAGGCCACGTCCGATACCGGCGCCTTTGTTTCGGTATCGAGCATGCTCAAGCGCCTGGCGGTGAAACTCTCCAAGATCTGCAACGGTCTCCGTCTCCTGTCGAGTGGTCCGCGCGCCGGCTTTGGCGAGATTCGTCTTCCGGCCATGCAGGCGGGCTCGTCGATCATGCCGGGCAAGGTCAACCCGGTGATCCCCGAATTGGTGAACCAGATCGGCTTCCAGGTCATTGGCAACGACCTGACGGTCACACTCGCTGCCAGCGCCGGGCAACTCCAGCTGAACGCCATGGAGCCGGTCATCGTGCTCAACATCCTACAATCCATGCGGCTGTTGGTGAAAGGAATGGATGCGCTTCGCACACGGTGCATCGACGGCATCGAGGCGGATTCACAGCGTTGCCGGGCGCTTCATGACGGCGCTCTAATTCTTGCCGCAGCCCTCAATCCCTTCGTTGGATATGCTCGGGCGGCCGCGCTTGCCCGCACCGCCCTTGCCGAAGGAATTCCGCTGCGAGAGGCGGTCGAGCGCGACAGTGGTCTGCCGCCAGCCCAGATCGAGACGATCTTCGGCATGAAGAACATCGGGGCCGACGGGTCGGTGCAACACTGAAGGAAAGCAAAAATGGCTGTTTTCACAGATCTGTCGGAGGCAGACTGCGGGAGGATCGCGACGGCCTATCGTCTGGGAAGTCTTACATCGGTGATCGGCATTGCCGATGGTGACGCCGAAACCACTTACCTTTTCCGCTCCGCGCGCGGTGAGTTCATTGTCACCTTATTCGAAAGCGAGGCCGACCCCTTCGACCTCGAGGGGGCCTTCCGAACGATGGAAACGCTGTCTGGCGCCGGCATTCCCTGTCCGGCAACCTTTCGCACCGACGCCGGTGCGGCGACGATTACCGTGTCGGACAAGCTTGTCGCCGTTGTCGGTTTTGTGCCAGGCTCTCGACTGAGCGAAGTCACTCCGGGCAAATGCCATGCGCTTGGGAGCTGTGTCGCACGAATCCACGAGACACTGAGGCGTTCAACAACACGAGCCTCGCTCGGGCTGCCGAAAGGTCCTGTGCACGGTGCGCTCAATCGCGACAACGTCTTCTTCCTCGACGAGATGGTGAGCGGCGTCATCAATTTCCGCTTGCGCCATGATGATGTTCTGATCGCCGAACTCGCGGAGGTCATAGTGCATTGGGCTGTGGCAGCAGACGGCACTCTCGAGAGGACGCTCGTCAGCGCATTGCTCGCTGGCTACGACGACATCAGGTCCCTCAGCGAAGCGGAGTGGCGGGCCGTGCCGGCTTTCGTCATGGCAGCGGCCGCCACCATGTTTGCGCAGAACGACAGACTTGCCGATCTCGAAGCCGCCACACAGCGGGTCTTCCTCTCCGCCAAGGACTGCATTCAGGATATCCGGCCATGAAGCGCATCCTCGACCGATCCGACGAGCGCATTCTAACCGAGCTAACCCGCAACGGCCGGATTCCCCACGCCGAACTGGCCGAAAAAGTCCACCTGTCGCGCAACGCCGTTCGCCAACGCATCGAGCGATTGGAACGCGACGGCCTGATTCAGGGCTATACGATTGTCGTAGGCGACGGAAAGCCGCGGGCAGCCATCACAGCAATGATCTTCGTGTATCGTCACGACCGTATGCGCGGCGGCGACGTCATCCAGACGCTCAAAGGGATACCGGAGGTCGTCTCCTGCGACGTCATGAGCGGTGAGTTCGACCTGGTCGTGCGGGTTGAGGCAAGCGCGGCAGACCGCATCCGCGAAATCTGGCAAGAGGTTTCGGCGATGCAAGGGGTGCGTGACACGCTGACGGCATTTGCCCTGTCTTCGATGATCAAGCGTTGACCGAAAGGGACGGCAGGTCAACGACATAAGCACACAGCGCCGCTCGTCTTTTCAGACGCGCAAAGTACGCGATGCGACTTATAGAAATGGTATGCGCCGCAGCTCGTAAAAGCCCAGCCGCGATGCCGCTGGCATCGGGCTGGCGCAATTCTGGTGTAAAATCACCGGGTCTTGCTGATTTCAGGCGGAATGGATGGATTTACCTTTTCTTTCGCAAGATGATCGACCGGCGACCCTTGGGAAGATCAGTGGACGGATGACTTGAGACGCATAATCTCGTCCTTGATGCGCAGCTTGCGGCGCTTGCATTCGGCAATTTCCGTATCGGAGATAGAGGGAGCTGTTCTGAGCGCGTGCAGCTCCTCTTCGAGAGCGACATGCTTTTTCTGGAGTGATTCAAGATGAGCTTGAACTGTCATTTGACCCTTCCTTCCTCTTACCCTCCCCGGCCAACATCGTCGGGGATCAAGGTGTCAACGCGGCGGACTGTGACATATTTTTGAAGGCTTGTCGAAGGCCAAAAGATGAAGACTGGATGGCAATTTCATGATCAAGACTAACTAGCCGTTACCCGTATTTGGTGATAGGAGCTTGCGGAAATCATCGGCAGATCGGACAAGGTCCGAGGACGACAACGGGGAATGCATATGGCCGATCAGGAACAGGCGGAAATCAGGCTCACAGTTGCGCGGCTGCGCCAGGAGCACGAGGATTTCGACGCCGCGATCAACGCCATGATCCAGATCGGATGCGACGCTCTGCGGATCCAGCGCATGAAGAAGAAGAAGCTCGTCATCAAGGACAGGCTTTCGAAGCTGGAAGATCAGATCATCCCTGACATCATCGCCTGAGGGGATAACAATGATGACAGACAGACCGTCCGTCGCCATCATCATGGGCAGCCAGTCCGACTGGGAGACCATGAAGAACGCCGCCGACACGCTGGAGGCGCTTGAGATCCCTTATGACGCGCGCATCATTTCGGCGCATCGCACACCCGACCGGCTGGTCAATTTTGCCAAGGGCGCGCGGGCGGAGGGCTTCAAAGTCATCATCGCTGGTGCCGGCGGCGCCGCCCACCTGCCGGGAATGGCCGCATCGATGACGCCGCTGCCGGTTTTCGGCGTACCGGTCCAATCCAAAACCATGTCAGGCCAGGACAGCCTTCTTTCCATCGTGCAGATGCCGGCGGGCATTCCGGTGGGAACACTTGCCATCGGCAAGGCCGGTGCGGTCAATGCCGCCCTGCTCGCCGCCGCCGTGCTTGCCCTTTCCGACGAAGAAATCGCCGACCGGCTCGACGAATGGCGCGAGCGCCAGAGTGCCGCCGTCGCCGAATACCCGATGGACGACCTATGACGGCAAGAACGATCGGCATCATCGGCGGCGGCCAGCTCGGCCGCATGCTGGCCATTGCCGCCGCCAGGCTGAATTTTCGCACGGTCATTCTCGAGCCGCAGGCGGACTGCCCGGCCGCCCAGCTCGCCAACCGGCAGATTATCGCCGCCTATGACGATCCGGCGGCACTGGCCGAACTTGCGGATCTCTGCGATGTCGTCACCTACGAATTCGAAAACGTGCCGGTCGCAGCCGCCGAGATGCTCTCCGCAAGCGTATCGGTCTATCCGCCGCCAAAGGCGCTGGAAGCCGCTCAGGACCGCCTCGTCGAAAAGCGTTTTCTCAATGGCTGCGGCATAACGACCGCCCGCTTCCACGCGGTCGACAGCCAGACCGATCTCGAAGCCGCGCTTGAGGATTTCGGCGGCCAGGGTGTGCTGAAGACCCGCCGTCTCGGTTATGACGGCAAAGGCCAGAAGGTTTTCCGCTCGGTGGCCGACAGCGTTGATTGCGCCTATGCCGCGCTCGGCGCCGTGCCGCTGATCCTCGAAAGTTTCGTCGCTTTCGAGCGTGAGATCTCGATCATCGCCGCCCGCGCCACCGACGGTACGGTCGTCTGCTTCGATCCCGCCGAAAATGTCCATCGCAACGGCATCCTCCACACCTCGACGGTTCCGGCTGCGATCTCGCCTGCGACGGCGGACGCCGCGCGCCGATCGGCCGAAAAGATCCTCACAGCATTGAATTATGTCGGCGTTATCGGCATCGAATTCTTTGTGCTTGCCGATGGCAGCCTGATTGCCAATGAGATGGCGCCGCGCGTCCACAATTCCGGCCACTGGACCGAGGCCGCCTGCGTGGTCAGCCAGTTCGAGCAACATATCCGTGCCGTCGCCGGCCTGCCGCTCGGCAATGCCGATCGCCATTCCGACTGCGTCCTGCAGAACCTGATCGGCGACGATATCCTGGCCGTTCCCGGCTGGCTGAAGCGCTCCGATACGATGGTCCATCTCTACGGCAAGACCGAATGGCGTCCCGGCCGCAAGATGGGCCATGTCACCACCTTGACGCCGAAATCACCGGTTTCGGCCTGAGAAAACACCTTTGCGCCTTGGGAAAAACACCGTCATGCGGTTGACACGGAAAAGGTGACGGGGTATCTGCTCCCCCACCTAAACAGCGCGCCCGACGGCGCGCTTTTGATTGTTAAAAGATACGGGCGAATGTGAATTCCCCCACAGAGATCGCGGATCAGAAAAATGAAGATCAAGAATTCGCTCAAGTCGCTCAAGGCTCGCCACCGTGACAACCGTCTGGTTCGCCGCAAGGGCCGCATTTACATCATCAACAAGCTGAACCCGCGCTACAAGGCTCGTCAGGGCTGATTTCGCGCGCGTCCGGATCGCTTCGCCCGCGCGGCTTGCGTCGGCAGATATCCGGTGGGTCACTGCGGTGATCACGTCAAATTTGTTTGATCTTCGGCGTTGGCGGGCTAATATGTCCGCCATGCGCTTTTTTGCTTTGACGTCAGCGGCGCTGCCGCTCATCCTCTTCACCGCCACCTTTCCGGCCACTGCGGCGGAAAAGGACGTTATCGTCGAGCAGGCGGATGTCAATTCCTCCCCGAAACAGCACCTCGACCAGCTCTTCAGCCAGCTGAAACGCGAGCGCGATCCCGACAAAGCCAGCGGCATCGCCAATGAGATCCGCATGGAATGGAACGATTCCGGCAGCGCCACCATCAACCTGCTGATGCAGTGGGCCGACAAGGCGATCGAGGAAAAGCGCAATCCCGCCGCCCTCGACTTCCTCGACGAGGCGATTGCGCTGAAACCCGATTATGCCGAAAGCTGGAACCGTCGCGCGACGCTGAATTTCGTCATGGGCAATTATCGCAAGTCGATGTCCGATATCGAACGCGTGCTCGATCTCGAGCCGCGCCATTTCGGCGCGCTCTCCGGCCTGGCGGCGATCCTCAGCAATTCCGGCAACGACCAGCTGACCTTGAAGGCCTGGGAGCGTTTTCTTGATATCTATCCCGCCGAACGTACCGCGCAGGAACAGGCCAACACGCTTGCGGAAAAACTCGCCGGCAACCGCACTTGATCCTCGGGGCGTGATCTTGATCGCCGGTCAAGCCGCGCAATCTAGAACCGGAGACGGGAAACGACGCAAGGCGTCCGCTCTCCGCAAAATAGCCACAACTATCGCCCGTTAAGATCATGCTTGCAGAAGTTTCCGCTCTTCTCGCCCCGCTCGCCGCCGCCATTGGTTACTCCTCCTACAAGGCGCGGCAATTCGAGCGTACCTATCCGAATATCGGCGAACTGACGGATGTCGGCGGTTACCGCATGAATGCCGTCCATATCGAGCCTCCCGAAAATGCCGATCTGCCGGCCCTCGTCTTCATTCACGGCGCCAGCGGCAATCTGCTCGACCAGGTCGTCGCCTTCCGCGCCGCACTCGAAGGCCGGGCGGAAATGCTGTTCGTCGATCGTCCCGGTCACGGTTATTCCGAACGCGGCGGCCCTGACAACGCCGCGCCCTCCGGTCAGGCCGATGCGGTCGCCAGGCTGATGGAAAAGCGCGGCATCGAAAAAGCTATCATCGTCGGCCATTCCTTCGGCGGCGCGATCACCGCCGCCTTCGGCCTGCGCCATCCCGACAAGACCGCCGGTCTGCTCTTCCTGGCGCCCGCTACCCATCCCTGGCCGGGCGGCATCGACTGGTATTATCACGTGGCCACCGTGCCGGTTCTCGGCTGGCTCTTCAACCACGCGATCGTCGTGCCGCTTGGGCTGAGCCGGCTGGAGCGCGGCACGCTGAACGTCTTCCGCCCCAATCCGCGCCCGGCCGACTACATCGAAAAGACCGGTCCGTCGCTGGTGCTGCGACCCGACGCTTTCCACAACAACGCCGCCGATTTAAAAAGACTGCTTGCCTATGTGAAGCAACAGTCGCCGCTCTATGCGCAGATCACCGCACCGACCGTCATCATCACAGGCGACAGCGACGCGATCGTCTGGGAGCACCTGCATTCGCGCGGCCTGGCCCGCGATATAGCAGGCTCCGAACTCATCACCGTTCGCGGCGTCGGCCACAAGCCGGATTATCTTGCAACCGATGTCGCCATTGCCGCCATCGAGAAGATCGCCGGCAAGCCGCGCGACCTGCAGGCGATCGCCCGCCGCGCCGAGGAGCGGCTCGCCGCCGCATCCCCCGATCGGACGGTCGCGACGACGCCGTCGTTGAGGCCAGGCGCCCTGCACGGCGCATGACTTCGTCGGCTTCGGAACTCGTCACATAAAACCAATCGCTTGCATTGCCGCTAGCTGCCGCAGCCCCATATCTCTCCATCATTGTCCATAGGAGGGGAATTCATGGGCCGCCTGCATATCGGGACGATCTCCGTCATTGCGACACTGTCGCTGAGCCTGACCTCGGCCTTCGCCGCCTCGCCGGCCCCTGTCGAGGCAGAGCACGGCATGGTCGTCACCGCCCAGCATCTGGCGACCGATGTCGGCGTCGAGGTGCTGAAGAGCGGCGGCAATGCTGTCGACGCGGCCGTTGCCGTCGGTTATGCGCTGGCGGTCGTCTATCCCTCGGCCGGCAATCTCGGCGGCGGCGGCTTCATGACCATTCGGCTGAAGGACGGCACCAAGACCTTTCTCGATTTCCGCGAACGCGCGCCGCTTGCCGCCACGAAAACCATGTATCTCGATGCCAAGGGCGATATCGTGCCGCGCGCCAGCCTGGACGGTTATCTTGCCGTCGGCGTTCCTGGCTCGGTCATGGGCTTCGAAACCGCACGCGAGAAATACGGGACAAAGCAGCGCCAGGATCTGATCGCGCCGGCGCTCCGCTTCGCCAGGGAAGGCTACACCCTGGAACAGGGCGATGCCGCAAGTTTCGCCGGCAGCGCCAAGCGCCTCGCCAAAGACGAGGCGGCGGCGAAGATCTTCCTGAAAGCCGATGGCAAACCTTATGCATCGGGCGAAACGCTCCAGCAGCCCGACCTTGCCGCGGTCCTGGCAGCCATATCCGAAAAAGGTCCGGACGCTTTCTACAAGGCGGCGCCCGCCGAGGAGATCGTCAAGGCAAGCCAGGCCAAAGGCGGCATCCTCGCCAGGCAAGATTTCGAGGAATATGCCGTGCGCGAGTTGAAGCCGGTCGAGTGCAATTATCGCGGTTACGACATCATCTCCTCGCCCCCGCCCTCCTCCGGCGGCGTCATCATCTGCGAGATCCTCAACGTTCTCGAAGCTTATCCGCTTTCCTACCTGGGTTACGGGTCAGCCGATACTGTGCATGTCATGGTCGAGGCCATGCGCTACGCCTATGTCGATCGCAACGCTGCGCTCGGCGATCCCGATTTCGTCGAGAACCCGGTCGCAAAGCTCACCGACAAGGCCTATGCCAAGGAGATCGCCGCCAAGATCGATCCCTACAAGGCCGGCATTTCGGCCAACCTGAAACCGCTCGGCGGCAAGGAAAGCACCGAGACGACGCATTATTCGATCATCGACGACGAGGGTAATGCGGTTGCCGTCACCTACACGCTGAACGGCTCCTTCGGCGCCGCCGTCGTGGCCCCTGGCACCGGCGTGCTGCTCAACAACGAGATGGACGACTTCACCTCCAAACCCGGCGTGCCGAACCTCTATGGCCTCGTGCAGGGCGAAGCCAATGCCATCGCACCGAAGAAGACGCCGCTCTCCTCGATGAGCCCGACGATCGTCACCAAGGACGGCAAGCCCTTCATGGTGATCGGCAGTCCCGGCGGCTCGCGCATTATCACCATCACGCTGGAGGCGATCCTCAACGTCGTCGATTTCGGCATGGATATCAGCCAGGCGGTGAACGCGCCGCGCATCCACCATCAATGGCAGCCCGACAAGGTCTATCTCGAACCCTATGCGATTTCGCCCGACACAGAAAAGACCCTCGCCGCCATGGGTTACAGCTTCGACGGTGGCAATGATGCGCCGCTTTGGGGCCAGGCCGCCGGCATCCTCGTCGGCGGCAAAAGTCTCGCCGCCATCGAAAAGGGCGGCGGTGCGCGGTATAATGGCGCCATGGACAGCCGGGCCACAGAAGGCTCTGCGAACGGCTACTGACGGTCGGCAGCAGCCGACAAACGCGATGGGCCATTCGTGTCACGGTGACAAAGTCGCCGTTCACAATTGGCTTGCCGCACCCTAAGCATGAGCGAACCCCGCAAGCAGGACGATTCCCGAATGGTCAGCATTGAAATGATTGTCGCCGCCCGCGCCCGTCTGCGCGGTCACGCGAGGCGCACGCCGCTTCTCTCCTCTCCCTTCCTGAACCAGATCGCCGGCAGGCGCCTTTTCGTAAAGGCCGAATGCCTGCAGCATTCCGGCTCGTTCAAGTTTCGCGGCGGCTGGTCGGCCGTCTCCGGTCTCGATCCGGCGGTACGCTCGAGGGGTGTCATCGCCTTTTCCTCCGGCAACCATGCCCAGGGCGTCGCGCTTGCCGCCAAGCTGCACGATGTACCCTGCGTCATCATCATGCCCAGCGACGCACCGAAGCTGAAGATCGCCAACACCCGCGCCTTCGGCGCCGAAGTGGTGCTCTACGACCGTGTTGCCGAGGATCGCGACGCGATCGGCGCCAAGCTCTCGGCCGAGCGCAGCCTGACGCTGATCAAGCCTTTCGACGAACCGCTTGTCATCGCCGGCCAGGGCACGACCGGCCTCGAAATTTCCGAGCAGGCGGAAGAGGAAGGCGTGAAATCAGCCGAAGTCCTCGTGCCCTGCGGCGGCGGCGGATTGACCTCCGGCATCGCGCTCGCGCTCGAAGCCAGCGCTCCCGGCTTTCGCGTCCGCCCCTGCGAACCGAAGGATTTCGACGACACCGCCCGCTCGCTCGCCTCCGGCCGGATCGAACGCAATGCGTCGATATCAGGCTCGCTCTGCGATGCGATCCTGACGCCACAGCCCGGCAATATCACCTTCCCGATCCTCAAGCGCCTCGCCGGCGCCGGCATCGTCGTCACCGACGAGGAGGCGCTGCGCGCCATGGCGCTCGCTTTCGTCAGGCTGAAGATCGTCGTCGAGCCCGGCGGCGCCGTAGCACTCGCCGCCGCCCTCTTCCATGGCGAAGCGCTGGAAAGCGACACGATCGTCGCCGTCACATCGGGCGGCAACGTCGATTCCGACATCTTCGCCATGGCACTCGAACGCTTCGGCTGAGGACATCGTCAGGCAACCGGCCGCCGGCAACGTCCGATGATAAATGCAGGTCGTAGGGCATCCGGCTCTCACAAGCCGGATGCCGCATTCAGCCGTCAGATGGAGTGAAGCGCCCGGCGGATTGCCATCTCGACCGGCGAATAGGCGCCGTCCTCCCGTTCAAGCCGAAGAGGTTCGGAAGGTGCCAGGCCGGGCTGCGCCATGAAGCGCGGTTTTTTGCCGCGATGCTTTTGCGCTGCATGGATAAGGAACGGATGGCACAGATAGACCGTGCCCGCCTGCCCTGTCGCCAAGGCCAACGGCCGGTCTTCGCCGACATGCTCCGGCCTCAGATGCGCCATACCCGCCTCGCCCGCCGGTGCCAAAAGGCGGGCGATATCCTTGTGCGAGCCGATGCGGATGCGGGTCGGCGCATCCTCCTCTCTGACATCCGAAAACAGGAAAAGCATCAGCAGCGCCCGCCCGCGCGAGGTGACGTTCACCCGCCAGGCGGAAAAGTCGCGTTGCTCGTTCGGATCGGATGCCACACCGGGAAAGCTCAGATCGACATGCCAGCCGGCATCGCCGGGATCGTCTGGATAGGGAAATCGCACCGGGAACTGCCAAGCCCGGTGCGTGGCTCCCAGCGCCCTTTGCCGGCAAGCTGGTCGAACGCCGAATGCAGTACCGGTGTGTTGACGGCTTTCTCGAACGGTCCTCCTCCATAGCCGGCAAGCCGCACGACGGGCTGCGTCCACGTTCTTGGCTCATCCGCATCGAAGGGTATTATCGCGCCACATGATGGCACGAGCTTCCTCCGCCAATTCGCGGGGAAAAGCTTCGTCGATCCGGATAAGGCCATCCTCGATGAATTGCTCGATCTGCGCAGCGCTCAGCGCCGGCGGGTAAACATTGATGTCATGAAATATCTCTCTATCGCCAAACCTGCAGGCTCTTTCCTTGGCCAGATGCAGGGTGGTTACACTAACGGCAACGCGCCAGCCGCGAAGGCTGGTAATCGACCGCATCTTCCGATGCCCGAAGGCAGAGCTTTAAAGGCTCAAGAAGAAGGCCGTGGCGATATTGAGAGTGATCATCTTCATAACAAGCCAAAGCTATAGCCCCGCGACCGCAGGGTCAATGCGAAGATGTCAGGCCGTCTCGCTGAGCGCGCCATGCACCGACTGCAGCACGAGCTCGGCAAGCCGGGCCGCAGCCGGCTGCGGTTCGGGTTCGGCGCGATGCAGGACCAGACCGAGCTTTGGCAAATCAGGCAGGCCGATCGTCTCCGGCGCCAGCGGCCGGACCTTTGCCGGCAGGCCGATCGGTGTGCGGATGGTGATGCCGAGACCGGCCGCCGCCGCTGCCCAGAGACCGCCGAGGCTTGGGCTGACGAAGGCGAGTCGCCAGGAAATGCCGGCCTCGTCAAGTGCCCGGGTCGCCGCGCTGCGCATCAGACACGGCGCCTCCAGCGAGGCGAGCGGCATCGGTTCGCCACTTGCCACATGCCAGCCACGCGATCCCTCGGCAGGTCCGATCCAGCGCATCGGCACCTCGCCGATCCGCTCGCAATGCGCCGTCAGCGCGCCGTCGCTCCAGGCAAGCGCCAGATCGAGCTTGCCTGCGGTGACGCGCTCGAGCAGTTCGGCATTGCGCACCACCCGCGCCTCGATCCGCACTTTTGGATGCGCCCGCGCGAAGCGGCCGAGCACCTCCGGCAGCAGGGTCTCGCCGAAATCCTCCTGCAGGCCGAGCCGCACCCAGCCTTCCAGCTCGATGCTATGCACGGCCGCCGCCGCCTCGTCGTTCAACTCCAGCAGCCGCCTGGCATAACCCAGCATCGTCTCGCCGGCATCGGTGAGCGCCAGCCCGCGTCCCGCTTTGCGGAAGATCGGCGTGCCCGCCTGCTCCTCCAGCTTCTTCAGCTGCGCGCTGACCGCCGAGGTGGAGCGTCCGAGCTTTTCGGCCGCCTTGGCGAAATTGCCGAGCTCCATGCCGGTCGAAAAGGTGCGCAGCACATCGAGATCGAAGATCGTCCGTCGCATCGATAGTCCCGATTTTCAGGATCACTTGTTCATAATATTCTGATTTTCAGCATCACCGTGCCGTGCGATGGTGCTGCTGTCAAGGCCGACGACGGCCTGAACCATGGAGATCCCGATGCCCTTCGTTCGCATTTCCCTTCGCAAAGGCAAGTCGCCGGACTATCTCGCCGCACTCGCCGACACCATCCAGCGCGCCCTGGTCGAGACCTTCGACGTGCCGGAAAACGATCGTTTCCAGGCGATTCATCAGCATGACGAGAACGAGCTGATCTTCGACCGCGGCTATCTCGCCGGCCCGCGCTCCGCCGATTTCGTCTATATCTCGATCACCATCGGCAGGCCCCGCACTGCCGAGATGAAGGCGGCCCTCTATCGGCGGCTCGCCGATCTGCTCAGCCAATCGCCGGGCCTGCGGCCCGAGGACGTGATGATCGTCATCAGCACAAGCGCCCCGGAAGACTGGTCCTTCGGCGACGGCATTGCCCAGATGACCAACGCCGATTGGCGGTCGCAGGCGGCCGGAGGCCAAAGATGAGCGCTTCGAACCCGAAGACGATGGCCGTCAGGCGCCCCGGCAAGGCGATCCACTCGCCCGACGGTGTCGCAACCGCGCCTTTCTGGGTCGAGATGCTGCTTGAAGGCAGCGCCGACGGCGAAAACACCGCGATGCGCGCCACACTCGATCCCGGCACCATCACCCGCTGGCATACGCACCCTCGAGGCCAGTTACTCTATGTGCTTTCAGGGCATGGGCTGGCGCAGTGCAAGGATGGTCCGGTCGAGGAACTGCGCGCCGGTGATGCCGTCTGGTTTGCGCCCGGCGAGCGCCATTGGCACGGGGCTGCCGATGACAGCCCCTTCAGCTATCTCAGCATCCAGGCGACGGATAACGGCAGCATCGTCGAATGGCTGCAGCCGGTGGAGGCACGGTCATGATCGCCATGCAGTACAGCTTCACCTTGCCCGCCGATTACGACATGTCGATCGTCGACCGGCGCATCCGCGACAAAGGTCCGCTGCTCGACGGCTTTCCCAATCTCGGCTTCAAGGCCTATCTCAGCGCCCGTAAGGGCGAATTCGGCAGCCGGGACAATCTTTATGCGCCCTTCTACCTCTGGCAAAGGCCGGAAGGAGCGAGCGACTTCCTCTGCGGCCCGGGATTTGCGGCGCTCACCGGCGCTTTCGGCTGGCCCCAGGTAAAAACCTGGATCATTTGGCAGGCGGAAATCTCGCCCGATATCGCTGCAGCCAGGTTCGCCACCCGCGAGATCCTGCAAATCGAGCCGTACGCGCCGCTTGCCGAGATCCGCCGCGCCGAAAGCGCTGAGACTGAAGCTGATGTTGCGACAGGCGGCGCCCTTGCCTCCATCTGCGGTTTCGAACCGACGACATGGACGCGGGTACGCTTCAGCCTATGGCGAGCGATCCCCGAGTGCGGCGCGCACATGCAGGCCTATCGCCTCGGTCACCTATCCCTGGCTCGAACCTGAACTTAAACGGTTGCCCGGCGATGGAGGGCGAGCGAACCGGCCAGCGCCAGCAGCGCACCGCCGCAGGCACGCTCCAGCCAGAGGGCGCCTGAGGTTTTCAGGAAGCGTAACGCCTGCGAGCCGAAGAAGGCGTAGCCGAACATGATGAGGAAATCGAGGGCGGCAAAGGTGAGCGCCAGCAGCGCATATTGGGTCGCCTGCGGCAGGGCGGGGTCGATGAACTGCGGCAGGAAGGCCGAGAAGAACAAATAGCCCTTCGGATTGGTCGCCGCGACCATGAAGCTCTTCAGTGCGATCGAAACGGGCGACACCGCCCCCGCAGGCGCGCCGGACTTCAGCACTGCATCGATCGTGCCCTTCGAGCGCAGCAGCATGATGCCGAGAAAGGCGAGATAGGCAGCGCCCGCCCATTTCAGCATCGAGAACCAGAATTCCGATGCCGCCAGCAAGGCGCCGAGCCCGATCGCGACGGCGCCGATCAGCACGAAATCGGAAAGCACCGCGCCGATCATGCCGGCAGCTGCCCGCCGCAGGCCATGCCGCGAACCGTTGGTCAGCGCCAGCAGCACCGTCGGCCCCGGTGTGGCGATGCCGACGAAGGAAACGGCTGCGAAAGCCAGAAGCGTGACTATATCCATAGTGATCCCTCCCAATCCAGGGAGCGAAACTTGCATGCGCCGCAGCCCTTGGCAATGCCGCCCCGTCGACGAAAAAGCCCGCCACCTCCGCAAGCGGGAGACGGCGGGCTTCGAACGGATGCGATCGGATCAGATGCCGCTCTGGCCGTCGGAACCGATATAGGCGATGCGGATCATGTTGGTGGCGCCGGGCGTGCCGAGCGGCACACCGGCCGAGATGATGATGCGATCGCCCGGTTTGCCGAAGCCCTCGTCCGCGACGATGCGGCAGGCGCGGTTGACCATGTCGTCGAGATCGGTCGCGTCATGGGTGACGACGCAATGCAGGCCCCAGACGACGGCAAGGCGGCGTGCCGTCTTGATGATCGGCGACAGCGCCAGGATCGGCACCTGCGGACGCTCACGCGAGGCGCGAAGGCCTGTCGTGCCCGACGAGGTGTAACAGACGATCGCCGACAGCTTCAGCGTTTCGGCGATCTGGCGCGCGGCGAGCGAGATCGCATCGGCGCCGGTCGCTTCCGGCTGGGCCCGCTGGGCATAGATGATGCCGGGATAATGCGGCTCGCGCTCGATGGCGGTGGCAATCGACGCCATGGTCGAGACGGCTTCGACCGGATAGTCGCCCGAGGCCGATTCGGCCGAGAGCATGACGGCATCGGCGCCTTCGAAGACGGCGGTCGCGACGTCGGACACTTCGGCGCGCGTCGGCACCGGGGCGGAGATCATCGATTCCAGCATCTGCGTGGCGACGACCACCGGCTTGCCCGAACGGCGGCAGGCGCGGATCAGCTGCTTCTGGATGCCGGGAACGGATTCAAGCGGCATTTCGACGCCGAGATC
This sequence comes from Rhizobium sp. N324, assembly GCF_001664485.1. Taxonomy (NCBI): domain Bacteria; kingdom Pseudomonadati; phylum Pseudomonadota; class Alphaproteobacteria; order Hyphomicrobiales; family Rhizobiaceae; genus Rhizobium; species Rhizobium sp. N324. The sequence continues at coordinate 3,942,181 of NZ_CP013630.1, forward strand.
GCCGCGGGCGACCATCAATGCGTCGGAAAGCTCGATGATTTCCTCGATACGTTCAAGGGCCTGCGGCTTTTCGATCTTCGACATCAGGCCGACGCGGCCACGGGCGATCTTGCGCACTTCTGCAAGGTCGTCGGGACGCTGGACGAAGGACAGCGCCACCCAGTCGACATCGTCGGTGGCAAGCACGGCGTCGAGATCGGCGCGGTCCTTATCCGTCAGAGCGCCGACGCCGAGCAGCGTGTCGGGAAGGCTGACGCCCTTGCGGTCGGAGATGCGCGTGCCCGAAATAACGGTGGTGACGATGCTCTTGCCGTCGCATTTTTCGGCGCGCAGCGCCAGCTTGCCGTCGTCGATCAGCAGGCGGTGGCCAGGCTGCACCGATTCCAGAATTTCGGGATGCGGCAGATAGACGCGGTTCTGATCGCCGAGCGCTTCGTTGTTGTCGAGCGTGAAGGTCTGGCCGGGCTTCAGGTCGACCTTGCTGTCGACGAATTTGCCGACACGCAGTTTCGGTCCCTGCAGATCGGCGAGAATGCCGATCGGCCGGCCGGAGCGGGCTTCGACCGAGCGAATGCGCTGGATCAGCGTACGCATCATGTCATGGTTTGCATGGCTCATATTGATGCGGAAGACATCGGCACCGGCCTGGTGCAGCTTCTCGATCATCGATTCCTCAGCGGAGGCGGGCCCGAGGGTGGCGAGGATTTTAATTTTGCGATTACGCTTCATCAATTCTGGCTTTCTTGCGTCCCTGGGGTGTCGGAGAGTTGGACCATCCAGCTGCCCTGGCGGCCCGTATCGTATTCCTTGAATCCCATCTTCTGGTAACCGCGGGCATAACAATCCTGCACACCCGTGATCTTGAACTCGTTTTCCGCCACGCACATCTGCACGTCACCCGTCCAACGTCCTCCCCGGGCGGCGTCCTCTGCGTAGAGGTAATAATAACGCGATTGCAATTCTCCCTCGATCAACGTGGCGCAGGTCGTTGCCGGCACCTGCCACCAGCCTTCCGTCATCCAGCCATCCTTGGCCCGATAGCCGATCGCGACGCCGACGAGATTTTGCGTTCCGTTGCAGACGCGAAAATCGGCGCGTGCGGCATCTGCAATAAAAAACGGCATGACAGCTGCAAGAGCGAACAGAGCGAGACGGACCAGCGGTCCGGACCGCGTGAGGAAACTTGGCGCGGCTTGGATCAACACGGCTCCCAAATAGCTCCACGGTTATTCGTATCCGTGTCTTCTTGCGCCGCCGTCAAGCGAAAGTCAACGCAATGCTAATCGATTATATTTCCTTTCACAAACCGCCCGTCGAGGGTTCGGCTCAGCCTCTGTCCGACTGCGGCGCTTGAACGTGACGCAGACGCATGCGATCACTGCGCCCGACCGCGCCCGACGACCCAATGACGATCGGTAATTCCTGATGGACGACTTCCAATCCTTCGAAATCCTATCCGGCAAACATGACAAAGGCATGGTGATCCTCGCCGATCACGCGATGAACCGCCTTCCCGCGAGATATGGCCGGCTCGGCCTGCCCGAGACGGCTTTCGCCCGTCACATCGCCTATGACATCGGCATCGAGGGTCTCACGCGGCAGCTTTCGGAAAGCCTCGGCGTCCCGGCGGTGCTCGGCGGCTTCTCGCGCCTGCTGATCGACCCGAACCGCGGCGAGGACGATCCGACGCTGATCATGAAAATATCCGACGGCGCCGTCATATCAGGCAATCATCCGGTCACGCCGCAGGAATGGGACGACCGGATCGCAACCTTCCACCGCCCCTATCACCATGCCGTGGCCGCAACGATCGACAGTGTGGCGAACGCCACCGGCCGGGCGCCGCTGGTGCTGTCGCTGCATTCCTTCACGCCGGCCTGGAAGGGCGTTCCCCGCCCCTGGCACGTCGCCGTGCTCTGGGACAGCGACGGCCGAGTCGTCGCTCCGCTGCTCGACCTGCTGCGCGCCGATCCCGATCTCATCGTCGGCGACAACGAACCCTATGACGGCGCGCTGAAGGGCGATACCATGTACCGCCACTGCATGATGACAGGCATTCCGCACGCGCTGCTCGAGGTGCGCCAGGATCTGATTGCGGACGAGGCCGGCATATCCGCATGGGCCGAACGCCTGACGCCGATCTTTGCGGCGATGAATGCCGATCCCGCCTTGCACGAATACGACGTCCACCTCTCGCGCACGGGTCCTTATTAAAGGCCCCTCTTAATAGAAAGGAGAGCGGGATGAGCACGCTCAGCAAGAAACAGCAGACTGAATTCGAGGCCGCCGCCTTCCGCCGCCTCCTCGCGCATCTTCGCGACCGCGGCGATGTTCAGAACATCGACCTGATGAACCTGGCCGGCTTCTGCCGCAACTGCCTGTCGAACTGGTACCGCGAAGCCGCCGAGGCCGACGGCGTCCCGATGACCAAGGACGAATCGCGCGAGATGGTCTATGGCATGCCTTATGAAGACTGGAAGAATCTTCACCAGAACGAGGCCTCGCCTGTGCAAAAGGCTGCTTTTGAACTGAACAACCCGCACAAATAGCTTAGGCGGCCGACAACGGGCTTGACCGTGACGCCGCTTCACGGCAGTCACGTGCCTTCAAAATTGATCATCCCCAACCAGGAGAACACGATGTCTGATGCTCATGGCGTCGCCCGCGACCAGCTTCGCGCTTTCATCGAGCGCATTGAACGGCTGGAAGAAGAAAAGAAGACCATCGCCGACGACATCAAGGACGTCTATGGCGAAGCCAAGGGAATGGGCTTCGATACCAAGATCCTGAAGAAGGTCGTGGCGCTGCGCAAAAAGGACGAGCAGGAGCGCATGGAAGAGGAAGCTATCCTCGACACCTACCTGCACGCGCTGGGCATGATCGAGTCGCCGCCGGAAGGCTGATACGCCTCGCACCGCTGATAATGCCGACAAGCCGCTGGAGCGATCCGGCGGCTTTCCTTTGTCCGTAGGCGCCGGCTCGACAGCCATCTGCCGTGTCGACCCGCCAAAAGAAAAACCGCCGGATCGCTCCGGCGGTTTTTGATATTTCCTGATCGGCGAACTCAGTTCGTATTGAACTTGCGCACTTCCATGAAGTTGACAGCCGTGCCGCTGAAGCGGGCAGGATCGACCGAAGCGGTTTTGACATTGAAGCCCTCGGCATAGACAGCGGTCGGCTGGGCGCGCATCGTCTGGCTGACGAAACGCGGTGCCTTGACCTGCTTGGAGGCCATTTCGAGGCGGGCATTGGTCAGTGCCCATTGCGAGATCATCTTTTCCGTCAGCTTCGGCTCGGTCCGAACCGTCGTGCGGCTGGCATCGGCTGCGGCGGCTTCCTTCTGCGTCGGGCGGCGGCCCTTGGCGGGAAGTCCCTGGCTCGCGGCGCTATCGGCGGCCGGTTGGTCGAAGCCGTCGCCAAAGCTTGCCGATTTGGTCATCGGCGGCGCCAGGGCTGCGAGCTCGAGCGGCGGCTTTGCGGCAGGCGCCTTTTGCGTCATCGCGGCATTGATCGCCTGCTCCACCGTCATCTCAGGCGCCTTCGCGATCTGACTTTCCCCCTCGTTGCGCTGCTGCTCGAGCGCATCGGCAACGGCGGGAGACAGAGCATCCTGTTCGGCTTCGTCGGCCTCGGCTTCCGGATCGGCATCGGCCGCGGCAAGAAGGTTCTCGGCAACGGCAGGGCGTTCGATCGGCGTCGGAACCGGCAGGCCGTTGTTGCCCATCAGCGACGCAACCTCGGCATCGCCAGGCGCGCGGCGCGGGCCGAGAAGCGAGGGAACCGGAATGCTGTAGGCGCTGAGATCGGCAAACTGCTGCGGCTGGGCCTGATCGGCCGGAAGGGCCGCTGCAAGAGCCTGTTGCGCGGCGTTACCCGAAGGCGGCGCGATGAGCGCGCTCGCCACGTCGCTGCCGGCCGGCTGATTGCTGAATGCCGGGCGAACCTGCGGCACCGGCGCGTTCAGATCGGCGACTTCGGTCTGCTGCGGCTCGACAGGAGCAGGCTCGGGCGCAGCCTTCGGCGGCGTTGCCTTGGCGACGGCCACAGGCGCCGAATCGTCCGAATCGTCTTCCTGCTCGTCCGCTCCGCCGCCAAACAGCGCAGCAAACAGCGTCTTGTGCTTCGGCGCCGATTCGGAAGCGCTGGCGATCTCGATCTGCGTGCCGCTGACGCGGCGCTTATAGTCGGCCATGGCCTGCTGATAGCCCGGCAGCGGCTTACCGTCAGCCGGAATATGAATGGTGTTGCCGTTCGGGAAAAGCCGGACCAGCTCGTCGCGGCTCATGCGTGGCCAGGCGCGAACGCCGCCGACATCCATATGCACGAAGGGCGAACCCGATTTCGGATAGAAGCCGACGCCGCCGACCTGCATCTTCATGCCGATCCCACGCAAAGTCGCGAGTTTGACGTCCGGAATAAAGAAGTCCATCGCCTTGCCGAGCATATGTTGGCTCTTTTCGGCGACGCCGGAGTTGCGCGAGCGGCCGCGCAGCATCTCGTTGGTACCCGGCGAACGGAAACCGCAGACGACGTTGATATAATCCCGCGAACCGCTCTGGCGATAGACTTCCCAGATCAGGTCGAACAGCCGCGGATCCATCTTCGTCGGCTGGTTCTTGCGCCAGTCGCGAAGGAAGCGGTTCAGCTGCTCCAGACCCTTGGGGTCGAACTTGCCGTTGCGCTTGTAGGTGATCACGGCTTTTTCGCCGGTATGGATGAAATAGAGTTTGAGGCTACGGGTGTCGCCCGCAGCCTCAGAAGGTGTACTAACGAATACCGGTGAGGAAACCGCGACCGCAAGAAGGGCGGCCGCTGCCGTCCTTGCTACCTTTCCGCAGATGTCGGCGCACAACGAACGCCAGCTCAAGCGCGAAGGCTTGGAATTCCCATTCAGATTCGGCAACTCGATCCCCGTCAGACAGACAATGTCCCGTACTGTCTCAGATGACTGTCAAATGCGGTCACACGATGGCAAAAATGCCACACATGATCAACCTTTTCTTTACATAGTGAACGGGCCACTAACAAGTGGTTTATGATCAGTAACAAATCGTGGTTGCCTTAGTCTTAACAAAAAGCGCTTAAGCCGCATCTTTCTGGGGATTATCGGGGTCTATGCCGTAATCTTTCAGTTTGCGATAAAGTGTGGATCGGCCGATGCCAAGTTTCCGCGCCACTTGACTCATTTGCCCGCGATAGAATTTGAGCGCGAATCGGATGAGCTCCTCCTCGACATCGGCAAGCCTGCGCACGTCGCCGGCGGGATTGACGCTGGCGATGGCGTTTTCCGAGGTTTCGGACAGACGGTGGTGCACCTCGCCCGAGATCGACGCCCTGAATTCCTCGCCATAGCTGTCGTCGGGATCGAGGCCGGTATTGTCGGCAACGAGCGCCAGGTGATCCACGACTTCGTATTCCGGCAGCTGGGCGGCGATCTGCGGGAAGTCCCCCTCGGTCAGTTCCGGCCCTTCGGCGAGAACGACCGCGCGGAAGATCGCATTTTCGAGCTGGCGGATATTGCCCGGCCAGTCATAGGCGGTCAGCAAGGCCAGCGCGCCTGAATTCACCGTCATGCGGCGGCCGTTCTTCTGCTCGCTGGAGAAGCGGTCGGCAAAGACCCGCACCAGATGCGGAATGTCTTCCTTGCGCTTGCGCAGCGCCGGAATGGTGATCGGGAAGACGTTGAGGCGATAGTAAAGATCCTCGCGGAAATGGCCGTTCTTGACCTCCTCGATCAGATCCTTGTTGGTCGCCGAAATCAGCCGGACATTGACCTTATGCGCGGTGCGCGCGCCGACGGTCTCGATCTCGCCCTGCTGCACGGCGCGCAACAGCTTCACCTGCACCTCGAGCGGCAGGTCGCCGATCTCATCGAGGAAGATGGTGCCGCCGTCAGCTTCCATGAATTTGCCGATATGGCGCTCGGTTGCGCCTGTGAAGGCGCCCTTCTCGTGGCCAAAGAGAATGCTCTCGACGAGATTGTGCGGGATCGCTCCGCAATTGACCGTGACGAAAGGCTTGTTCGAGCGGTCGCCGCCGGACTGGATGGCACGCGCCACCAGTTCCTTGCCGACGCCGGATTCGCCTTCAAGCACGACCGGGATGTTGGACTGCGCCGCCCGCTGGGCGAGATCGATGACGCGGAGCATCGCCGGACTTGCCGATACGATGTCGTCGAAGCCGACCGAGCCCGAGCGCGACCGGCGTCCGGCCCGTGCCTTCACTTCGCGCTGGTCGAGCTTCATCGCGTTCGAGATCGAGGTGGCGATGCGTTCGGGCGAGACCGGCTTGACGACGAAATCGAAGGCGCCGGCGCGCATTGCCTGCACCACCGTTTCGATGCCGCCTTGCCCCGTCTGCACGATGACGGGAATCTGCGTGCCGAATTCATGAAGCGCGTCGAGGAATTCGAGGCCGGTCATCTCCGGCATCATCAGGTCGAGCACGATGACGTTGAAAAGGCCGCTGTCGCGTTTGACCATTTCCAAGCCGATACGGCCGTTTTCCGCCTGGTGCACGACATGGCCGTGACGCTCGATTGCGTTCTTGAGCAGGCGGCGTTGCACCGGGTCGTCCTCGACCACGAGGATTTGCCCTGCTCCCTTGAGCTCATTGTAACCGGTCATTGTCGCCTCACTTCATGCGAAACCATGAAGCGCACTCTGACAGGAAGGCTTGAACATCCAGTTTTGAGAAACAATTGCATTTTAACGATTGGAACGGGTCGTTTCGTGCCGAAGCGACGCCTTTCATGCGCCGAAAGGCCCTTGATGCCGGGCCTTCTCGCGCTTATTCAAGCAGACCTGTTATGAAAGTGGAGAGGAATTGCCCCATGAAAATCGAGCTCCCGCACGCCCGCCTTCTTTTGTCGGCAGCAGCGCCAGCCGGGCCCTCCGATCCGGGGCTCGGCGATCTGCCGGTCTGGAGGCTGCAGGATCTTTATCCCTCCGCCACCTCGACCGCCTTCGTCGCCGACATGGAAAAGGCCGGCAAGGCCGCGATCGCCTTTGAAGAAAAATGGAAGGGCAAACTCGCCGAGGCGGCGACGAAAGCCGGCGACGAAGGCATCGGCGCCGCGCTGAAGGAATATGAGGCGCTGGACGATATCATGGGCCGCCTCGGCTCCTTCGCCGGCCTCACCTATTTCTCCGACACCACCGATCCGGCCAACGGCAAGCTCTACGGCGACGTGCAGACCAAGATCACCGAATTCTCCGGCCATCTGCTGTTCTTCGCGCTCGAACTCAACCGCATCGACGACGCGGTGATCGATGCCAGCATGGCCAAAGACCCCGCTGCCGGCCACTATCGTCCCTGGCTGGTCGACCTCCGGAAAGACAAGCCCTACCAACTCGACGACCGGCTGGAACAGCTCTTCCTCGAAAAGTCGATGACCTCGGCAGCCGCCTTCAACCGCCTCTTCGATGAAACCATGGCGGAACTGCGCTATGAAATCGATGGCCAAAAAGTGCCGCTCGAAGTGGCGCTGAACATGCTGCAGGAGAAGGATCCCGAGGTGCGCCGCAAGGCTGCCATGGCACTCGCGGCAACCTTCAAGGCGAATATCCGCATCTTCACGCTGATCACCAATACGCTTGCCAAGGACAAGGATATTGCCGACCGCTGGCGCGGCTTCGAGGACATCGCCGACTCCAGGCATCTCGCAAACCGCGTCGAGCGCGAGGTCGTCGATGCGCTGGCTGCGGCCGTGCGTGAAGCCTATCCCCGCCTTTCTCACCGCTATTACAAGATGAAGGCGAAATGGCTCGGCATGGAGCAGATGAATTTCTGGGATCGCAACGCGCCCCTTCCGGAAACCTCCAGCGCCGTCATCTCCTGGCCCGAGGCGAAGGATACGGTGCTTTCGGCCTACGGCAATTTCGCCCCCGAGATGGCTGATATCGCCCGGCGCTTCTTCGACGAGCAGTGGATCGACGCCCCGGTCCGCCCCGGCAAGGCGCCCGGCGCCTTTGCCCATCCGACGGTTCCCTCGGCCCACCCCTATGTGCTCGTCAATTACATGGGCAAGCCGCGCGACGTGATGACGCTTGCCCATGAACTCGGCCATGGCGTGCATCAGGTTCTCGCCGGCGCGCAAGGGGCGCTGATGTGCCAGACGCCGCTGACGCTTGCCGAGACCGCGTCGGTCTTCGGCGAGATGCTGACCTTCCGCGCGCTTCTCGAAAAGACCAGCGACAAGCGCGAGCGCAAGGCGATGCTTGCCCAGAAGGTCGAGGACATGATCAACACGGTCGTGCGACAGATCGCCTTCTACGAATTCGAGCGCAAGCTGCACACCGCCCGCAAGGCGGGCGAACTCACAGCCGACGATATCGGCGAACTCTGGCTGTCGGTCCAGTCGGAAAGCCTCGGGCCGGCGATCAGCATTTCGGAAGGATACGAGACCTATTGGGCCTATATCCCCCATTTCATCCACTCGCCCTTCTATGTCTACGCCTATGCCTTCGGCGATTGCCTGGTGAATTCGCTCTATGCCGTCTACCAGAAGGCCGAGAAGGGTTTTCAGGAGAAGTATTTCGAGCTGCTGAAGGCCGGCGGCACCAAGCATCATTCGGAGCTTTTGAAGCCCTTCGGCCTCGACGCCACCGATCCGTCGTTCTGGAGCCAGGGCCTGTCGATGATCGAAGGGCTGATCGACGAATTGGAGGCTTTGGATAGGGCGTAAGGCTCGGCCAGACTTTAGAGCGAATGCCATGGTGGCCAATCATCCGCCAACCGCATTCTGCAACGTCCACGAGGAATCATGGCGGTACCCCCATCACCCTCATTCCTGTCCTCGGGCTTGACCCGAGGGATGTCACAGGAATCCAGCGCGCCCAAGTCCTTGGGCGCAGGAGACTCCTTGTCTGCCGGAAATGAGTCACTCACGGCGCGGACGCGCCGTGGCCGGATTCCTGTGACATCCCTCGGGTCAAGCCCGAGGACAGGAATGAGTGGAGTGTGGAGCGTGGAGTCTCAGCCTGCCGCTGCATCCCAAAGAACAAAACCGCCGCAGCGATCGGATAGATAAGCAAGATGCGGCGCAACCATGTCTGACCCCTACATTCTCTTCCGCGACGATACGACCAGCCGGGTGATGCTTTTCACCGAACCGGCCGAGATCATCATTGCGCGAACGCGCACCGAATTCTTCACCGCCCTTATCAGAATGGAAGCGGCCAAGGCCGCAGGCAAATGGCTTGCCGGTTACATGGCCTACGAGGCCGGATATCTCTTCGAAGAAAAACTCGCCTCCTTCGCTGGGGAAAATCGCGAAACTCCTCTTCTCCTTTTCGGCGTCTTCGACGCGCCCCACCCGGACACACACCCGCTTGCCCGGCCGAAACAGCGTCTCGAAAACGAAGAGTTCCTCACCGCCCCGAAAGCCGCCTGGGATTTCCCTATATATAAAGAGCGTTTCGACCGGCTTCACGAGCATCTCAGGCTCGGCGACGCCTATCAGGCGAACCTCACCATGCCGGTCGAGGCCCGCTGGAACGGCGATCCTCGCGCTGCCTTCTGGTCGCTGATCGAACGCCAGCCGGTCAAATACGGCGCCCTGATCGATCTCGGCGGTCCGGTCATCCTGTCGCGGTCGCCCGAACTGTTCTTCCGCACCGATGAAGAGGGCTGGATCGAGACCCATCCGATGAAGGGCACGGCGAAACGCGGCGCCAACGCCACGGAGGATGCCGAGATTGTCGCGGCCATGCGCCGCGATATCAAGACGCAGGCGGAAAACCGCATGATCGTCGATTTGCTGCGCAACGATATCTCCCGCATCACCGAGGTCGGCACGCTTGACGTCCCGAAGCTCTTCGACATCGAGACCTATCCGACCGTCCATCAGATGGTCAGCCATGTGCAGGCAAGGCTCATCCCCGGGCTTTCGATCCGCGACATCTTTTCCGCGCTTTTTCCCTGCGGCTCGATCACCGGCGCGCCGAAGATCCGCGCGATGGAAATCCTCCACGCGCTCGAGGATGAGCCCCGCGACGCCTATTGCGGCGCAATCGGCATGGTTTCGCCGAGCGGCGCCATGCGGTTCTCCGTCGCCATCCGCACCATAACGCTGTTTGACGGCGGCCGGGCCGTCTTCAATGTCGGCGGCGGAATCGTCTTCGATTCCACCGCCGAGGCCGAATATGAGGAATGCCTGCTCAAGGCCCGCTTCGCCGTCGGCGATCAATGGATCGCGCGATGAACGATTTTTCGCTGATCGAGACGCTGCGCTGGCAGCCCGGCGACGGTTTTATCCGCCTGCGGCTGCACCTCGCCCGGCTTTCCCGCTCCGCCCGCCGCCTTGGCTTCCCGCAGCCGATCGATGCCGTGGCAAGGCTTGACGAAGCCGTTTCAGCTGCCGTCGGTCCGCTGCGCGTCCGCCTGACCTTCGACGCTCAAGGCCGCATGGAGGTGACGAGCGCCGCCTTCGTTCCGCTGACCCCCGGCACCACTTGGACCGTCCGCATCTCCGAAACCCGTCTGAACTCCGCAGACAAGCTGCTGCGTCACAAGACCACGCGCCGGGCCGCCTACGAGGCCGCGCGCGCCGAATATCCGTCTGCCGACGCCGATGAAGTCATCCTCCTGAACGAGCATGGCGAAGTCTGCGAGGGCACCATCACCTCGATCTTCGTGGATGACGGCACCGGCATGCTGCGCACCCCGCCCGTCTCCTGCGGCCTGCTCGCCGGGGTGCTGCGCACCGAGCTCATCTGCGCGCGCAAGGCCCGTGTCGGCCGCCTCATCCTTGCCGATCTCGATGCCGGCACGCTTTATATCGGCAATTCGCTGCGCGGCCTGATCCGCGCCGACCTTCTGAGGAACTGACCATGTTCATTCTCTCCCTCACCTATATCAAATCTCCTGATGAGGCCGACGTGCATATGGAGCCGCATTTGGCCTGGGTGAAGGAAGGTTATGCCAAGGGCTGGTTCCTCGCCTCCGGCCGCAAGGTGCCGCGCACCGGTGGCGTAATCCTCGCCATCGGCGACCGCGCCGCGATCGAGGCCCATGTCGCCGCCGATCCTTTCACCCTCCATGGCGTCGCCGAATATGACATTTCCGAGCTTGCGGTGACGACGACGGTCGAAGGACTGGAAATCCTCAAACGCTGATTTTACGGAGGCGGGGCGGATGATCCGTCGCCTGCCGGCCTCACCCGCCCGATATTTGAGCTTTCCCCCTCAACACTCTTTATTGTGACGCGGTTTTATGGTTAGAGCCGGTCACCTCGCAATTTCTGCGGCAATTTCAAAAGAATTCTTCGGGCTGCACGCCTTCGTCCCCTTCCATAGGAGAAAAGAATGACGGAACAGAACTATCCGGTATATGCCGAAATTACCGGTCCGATCGTGATGATCGGCTTTGGCTCCATCGGCCGCGGCACCCTGCCGCTGATCGAGCGCCACTTCAAATTCGACAAGAGCCGGATGGTCGTTATCGACCCGCGCGAAGAGCCCTCCGACATGGAGATCCTGAAAAAGCACGGCGTCCGTCACATCAAGGAATATGTCACCAAGGACAATTACAAGGAGCTGCTGAAGCCGCTTCTGACGGAAGGTGAAGGCCAGGGTTTCTGCGTCAACCTCTCGGTCGACACCTCCTCGCTCGACCTTATCAAGCTCTGCCGCAAGCATGATGTGCTCTACGTCGACACCGTCGTTGAGCCCTGGCTCGGCTTCTATTTCGACAAGGGTATGAGCAATGCCGACCGCACCAACTATGCGCTGCGGGAAACCGTGCGCAAGGAAAAGGCGAAGAACCCGGGCGGTGCCACCGCCGTTTCCACCTGCGGCGCCAATCCGGGCATGGTCTCCTGGTTCGTCAAGCAGGCGCTCGTCAACCTCGCCAACGACACCGGCCTGAAGTTCGATGAACCGGACCAGCACGATCGCGAAGGCTGGGCCAAGCTGATGAAGAAGCTCGGCGTCAAGGGCGTCCACATCGCCGAGCGCGACACCCAGCGCACCAAGCATCCGAAGCCGCTCAACGTCTTCTGGAACACCTGGTCGGTCGAAGGCTTCATCTCCGAAGGCCTGCAGCCGGCCGAACTCGGCTGGGGCACGCATGAAGAGTGGATGCCGAAGAACGCCAAGAAGCACAAGAAAGGCAACAAGGCGGCGATCTATCTGGAGCAGCCGGGCGCCAACACCCGCGTGCGCACCTGGTGCCCGACGCCCGGCCCGCAATATGGCTTCCTCGTCACCCACAACGAGTCGATCTCGATCGCCGACTACTTCACGGTTCGCGACAAGGACGGCGAAGTGACCTTCCGCCCGACCTGCCATTATGCCTACCATCCGGCCAACGACGCCGTGCTTTCGCTGCATGAAATGTTCGGCAATGGCGGCACGCCGCAGCCGGTCCACCACGTTCTCGACGAGGACGAGCTGGAGGACGGCATCGACGAACTCGGCGTCCTGCTCTACGGCCATGAGAAGAACGCCTACTGGTACGGCTCGCGCCTGTCGCTCGAAGAAACGCGCCGCATCGCGCCCTACCAGAACGCCACCGGCCTGCAGGTCACTTCAGCCGTTCTCGCCGGCATGGTCTGGGCGCTGGAAAACCCGACTGCCGGCATCGTCGAAGCCGACGAGATCGATTACAAGCGCTGCCTCGAAGTGCAGATGCCCTATCTCGGCCCGGTCGAGGGACACTACACCGACTGGACCCCCCTCGACGGCCGCCCGGGCCTTTTCCCTGAGGATATCGACACCAAGGATCCGTGGCAGTTCAGGAACATTCTCGTTCGCTGAGATCACTCGTGCAAGTTTAAAAATGCCCGCCGCAAGGCGGGCATTTTTGTAACGCCTGCTGTCTAAATGCCGCCCGGCACCCCGCCAAGGCTTGCCTTCGCGACGGGCGCGCGCCATGTTTTGCCCGAACTTGGCGGCTGTCCGCCACACCGAATCGCCGGGAGAAGCCTTATGAAAATCAGAACTGGTCTCGTTCTTGTCGGTGCCGCCGCCGCGCTTGCCGCCTGCGTTTCATCGGAGCCGCGACAGAGGTCGATTGCAGTCGCCCCACCCGTTACGAATTCTGTTGAAGGCGAATGGACGGATGCCAATGGCTTAACCTCCACCTTCACAGGCGGGCAGTTTGTAACGCGCACAAGCGACGGAACAAACACGCAGATGGCATCGGGAACTTATACGGTCGGATCTGATCAAATTATCCAGATTAACCTTTATTCGAATGTGAAAAAAACAAGCTCTCTCGTCAATTGCGCCCTCATTGGACCAAGCCAGCTTAATTGCACCACCGCAACAGGGTCCCAGTTCACCCTTTCCCGCCGCGGCTGAGGATAAGACGATAGGCTAAGCACACCATGCGCGCCCTCGCCGTTTACCTCGTGCTGCTGCTCGCGCTGCCGCTTGCGACGCTTGCCATCCTTTTTCCGGCCAACGTCTATCGGGCCCAGGGCATCGCCGCTCTCGATTGCGACGGACCGGGCCAGGTGCTGATGTTGGCCGTGCCGACAATATTGATCTACGGCGCCGGCGCACACTTTGCCTATCGGGCCGGCCGGCGCTTTCACCGCCTCGTTTTTCTTCTTTGCCTGATCATCGCCCTCGCCACGGTTGCGAATATCGCGGGGGCCGTGCACGAACTCTACCGAAACGCCGCCGACGGCGAATGCTTGGGATAAGCACCCGGCTTTTTTATCCCGCCCCCTTGGAAAGCGCCCGGCCTGGCCCAGCTTTCTCTTGCGGTCGCCCATCGTCTGATGGAACATCCGCGGGCCGGGAACCGCCCCGGCGAACGAAGGAAGGGATTGGCGAGGATCAGGGGAATCTCTCGCCTCAATCAGGAGAACAGGGATGACGAAGTCTTTTAGCTTCGGTCTTTTGACCGCGTCCATGCTAGCGCTGAGCGCGGGCGCCGCTTTTGCCGATTACGAACTCAATATTCTTCATATCAACGATTTCCATTCGCGCATCGAATCGATCAACAAGTTCGACTCCACCTGCTCGGCCGAGGAAGAAGGCAAGAAGGAATGCTTCGGCGGTGCTGCCCGTCTGAAGACCGCGATCGACCAGCGCCGTCAGGCGCTATCCGGCAAGAATGTCCTCCTGCTGAATGCCGGCGACAATTTTCAGGGCTCGCTGTTCTACACCACCTATAAGGGCGCTGCGGAAGCCGAATTCCTCAACCTGATGAAGTTCGACGCCATGACCGTCGGCAACCATGAATTCGACGACAGCGAGGACGGGCTTGCGACCTTCCTCGACAAGGTGCAGTTCCCCGTCGTCACCGCCAACGTCAAGGCAGCAGCCGCCTCCAAGCTCGGCGACCGTATCAAGCCCTCGCTGGTGCTCGATGTCGGCGGCCAGAAGATCGGCATCGTCGGCGCGGTCACCAATGACACAGCGGAACTGTCCTCCCCCGGCCCGAACGTCACCATCGCCGATGATGTCCAGGCGATCACCTCGGCCGTTCAGGATCTGAAGGGCCAGGGCGTCAACAAGATCATCGCGCTGACCCATGTCGGCTACCCCCGCGATCTCGCTTTGATCGCCAAGATCCCGGATGTCGACGTCGTTGTCGGCGGCCTTTCCCATAGCCTGCTTTCCAACACCGACCCCAAAGCCGAAGGCCCCTATCCGACGATGGTCGACAATCCGGGCGGCTACAAGGTGCCGGTCGTCCAGGCCGCCTCCTACAGCAAGTATCTCGGCGATCTCGTCGTCAATTTCGACGATAGCGGCGTCGTCAAGGATGCCAAGGGCGATCCGATCCTGATCGATTCCAGCTTCACGCCCGATCCGGCTGTCGTTGCCCGCATCGCGGATCTCGCCAAACCGATCGAAGAACTGCGCAAGAAGGTCATCGGCTCCTCCGAAGCCCCGATCGAAGGCGATCGCAAGGTCTGCCGCGTCAAGGAATGCTCGATGGGCAATCTGGTGGCCGATGCCATGCTCGATCGCACCAAAAATCAGGGCGTCACCATCGCCTTCCAGAACGGCGGCGGCCTGCGCGCATCGATCGACGGCGGTGAGGTCACCCAGGGCGAAGTCATCACCGTCCTGCCCTTCCAGAATACGCTCGCCACTTTCGAGGCCACCGGCGCAGATGTCGTCAAGGCGCTCGAAAACGGCGTCAGCCAGATCGATCAGGGCGCCGGCCGCTTCCCGCAGGTCGCCGGCCTGAAATTCGCCTTCGACCAGTCGAAGCCTGTCGGCAGCCGCGTCAGCAATGTCCAGGTGAAGGACGGCGACAGTTTCGCTCCGATCGACCAGGCCAAGACTTACAAGGTCGCCACCAACAACTTCATGCGGGCCGGCGGCGACGGCTATTCGATCTTCAAGGACGGCAAGAACGCCTATGACTTTGGTCCGGATCTTGCCGACGTGACCGCCGAATATCTGGCCGCCCACTCGCCCTATAAGCCCTATACAGACGGCCGCGTCACTGAAAACGGCGCAGCTGTGGCGCAGGCGCAGGCGCCGTCTGCCGAACCGGCCGCTCCCGCACCGGCAACGCCGCCAGCCCCTGCACCAACCGCCGAACCCGCCCCCGCCCCTGCAGCACCGGCAGCACCCGCGCCAGCCACCGAGCCTGCCCCGGCGGCACCAGCAACACCGGCAACACCCGCCCCCGCTGCGGAAGCCGCGCCGGCAGCCTCCGCACCTGCCGCAACGACGCCGTCCACCCATGTCATCGCCGCGGGCGATACCTTCTGGGATCTGGCCGTGACCTTCTATGGCGACGGCACGCTGTGGCGGAAGCTGTCGGAGGCCAACGGGAAGCCGAACCCGCGCCATCTGATGGTCGGCAAAGAGATCGAGGTTCCCGCCAAGTAAGACGATATGTCCCGATTTCCATGGCCGGCCCGGGCTTTCCCGGGCCGGTTTTTCTTTCTATAGGGTGAACCACGATTTCGGGGCTGCGTATGAGCCGACGAGACAAAAGAGCGTTGGGGCCAGAATGACAGCAGATATTTCACTCCGCCCGGCAGATCATCCGGCCGTCAAGTCAGGCAAGATCGGCGTCCTGCTGGTCAATCTCGGCACGCCCGATGGCACCGACTACACGTCGATGCGCCGCTATCTCCGGGAGTTCCTCACCGATCGCCGCGTCATCGAATGGTCGCCCTGGAAGTGGTATCCGATCCTGTTCGGCATCGTGCTCAATACCCGCCCGCAAAAGGTCGGCAAGGCCTATGAGCTGATCTGGAACAAGCAGAAGAACGAAAGTTACCTCCGCACCTATACGCGCAATCAGTCCGAGCTGATGGCCGAGCGCCTGAAGGATCTGGCGACGGTCAAAGTGGATTGGGCAATGCGCTACGGCACGCCGTCGATCGCCTCGCGCATCGACGCGCTGAAGCAGGAAGGCTGCGACCGTATCGTGCTCTTCCCGCTTTATCCGCAATATGCGGCGGCGACCACCGCCACCGTCAACGACAAGGCGTTCCAGAAGCTGCTTTCGATGCGCTGGCAGCCGGCATTGCGCACCGTGCCCGACTATCACGACGACGAGACCTATATCGAAGCCCTCGCAAACTCCGTCGAGAAGCATCTTGCGACGCTCGACTGGAAGCCGGAAATGCTGCTCGCCTCGTTCCACGGCATTCCGATGTCCTATTTCAAGCAGGGCGATCCCTATTACTGTCAATGCCAGAAGACCGGCCGGCTGCTGCGCGAGCGGCTCGGGCTCACCAAGGAAAACTTCATGGTCACCTTCCAGTCCCGCTTCGGGCCGGAGGAATGGCTGCAGCCCTATACCGACAAGACGGTGGAGAAGCTTGCCGAGGACGGCGTCAAGCGCATCGCCGTCATCAATCCCGGCTTCGTCTCCGACTGTCTGGAAACCCTGGAAGAAATCGCCGAACAGGCGGCCCATTCCTTCCACGAGAATGGCGGCGAGAAGTTCGCGCATATCCCCTGCCTCAACGACGGCGAGGACGGCATGACGGTGTTGGAAAAGGTCGTCCGCCGCGAATTGCAGGGCTGGATCTGAGAGATTCCACGCTGAAAAACCTGCCCTGACTCATCCTCCTTTTCCTTGGAGGTGGGGCATCCGTGGGTCATTTCTTCCTCGCAAAGAACATGCTACCTCACCACATCAGTTGTGAGGCGCGCATGCATGCGCCGATAGGAGGAATTCATGCTGTTCGGCGGCTTCGACATCGTCGTGATCGTACTCGTCATCTTCGTCATCCTGGTGCTTTTTGCCGGGATCAAGACCGTGCCGCAGGGCTATCGCTATACGATCGAGCGCTTCGGCCGCTACACCCGCACGCTGGAGCCCGGCCTCAACCTCATCACCCCCTTCATCGAGCGCGTCGGTGCCCGGTTGAACGTGATGGAGCAGGTGCTGAACGTGCCGACCCAGGAGGTGATCACCAAGGACAATGCCTCGGTTTCGGCCGATGCCGTCGCCTTCTACCAGGTGCTGAACGCCGCCCAGTCCGCCTATCAGGTTGCCAACCTCGAAAACGCCATCCTCAATCTGACCATGACCAATATCCGCTCGGTCATGGGCTCGATGGATCTCGACGAACTGCTCTCCAACCGCGATGCGATCAACGACCGGCTGCTGCGCGTCGTCGACGAAGCCGTGCAGCCCTGGGGCATCAAGGTCACCCGCGTCGAAATCAAGGACATCCAGCCGCCGCGCGACCTCGTCGATGCGATGGCCCGGCAGATGAAGGCAGAGCGCGAGAAGCGTGCCCAGGTGCTGGAAGCCGAAGGTTCACGCAACGCACAGATCCTCAGGGCCGAAGGCGCCAAGCAATCCGCCATTCTCCAGGCCGAAGGCCAGCGCGAGGCGGCCTTCCGCAACGCCGAAGCCCGCGAGCGCCTGGCCGAGGCCGAAGCCAAAGCGACAAAGATGGTCTCCGAAGCAATCGCCGCCGGCGATATCCAGGCGATCAACTATTTCGTCGCGCAAAAATACACCGAGGCGCTCACCTCGATCGGTTCGGCATCCAATTCCAAGATCGTGCTGATGCCGATGGAAGCCTCTTCCATCCTGGGCTCGCTCGGTGGCATCGGCGCCATTGCCCGCGAAGTGTTCGGCGATGCGGGCAACAACCCGGCATCACCGCCCTTGCCGCGTCCCCGCCAGGCACCGGCACGCTCGACGCCGCCGATCAATCCGTCGACCCCCAATCCGTTCAATCCCGATCAGGAGCGCTAAACCATGCTGGCGAAGATCATCGCCGAACTTGGTCCGTGGAGCTGGTGGGTCGCGGGCCTCGTGTTGCTCGCCGCCGAAATGATCGTGCCCGGCTTCTTCCTGGTCTGGATCGGCCTTGCCGCCCTGATCGTCGGCGCGCTGTCGCTCATCTTCTGGGACAGCGCCTTCTGGGTCTGGGAGCTGCAGGCGATCCTTTTTGCGCTGCTCGCCGTCGCCGCAACCTTTGCCGGCCGCCGGCTGACATTGCGCAATTCGACGACCGACGAGCCCTTCCTCAATCAGCGCGGCGCGAGCCTCGTCGGCCGCACGGCGACGCTGCACGAACCGATCCGCGAGGGCCGCGGCCGCATCCGCCTCGACGATACGCTATGGCAGGTGATGGGACCCGACCTGCCGGCGGGAACGCAGGTGAAGGTGGTTTCGAGCAACGGTCGCGATCTCAGAGTCGAGCCCGTCTGATGAACAGCTCTGATCAGGCGACGCCGATCCGCAGCAGATCGTGGAAATGCACCAGCCCGACCGGGCGGCGCTCGTCGTCGATGACGATCAGCGCGCCGATGTGATGCTGGTTGAGCAGCGCCAGCGCCGCGGTCGCCAGCATTGTCGGCTTCACCGTCTTCGGCGTCCGCGTCATGATGTCGTCGACGGCAAGTTCGGCAAGATTGCGGGTCAGGTTGCGCGCCATGTCGCCTTCGGTGACGATGCCGCAGAGCCGCCCATTCTCGTCAAGCACGCCGACGCAGCCGAAATGCTTGCGCGACAGCACGGTGATCGCCTCCGGCATCGCCGTGCCCCTGGCCACGAGCGGCAGCCGCTCGCCGGTATGCATGATATCGGCGACATGCATCAGGCTCGCGCCCAGCTTGCCGCCGGGATGGAAGACGTGGAAATCCGTGGCGGTAAAGCCGCGCGCCTCCAACAGCGCCACGGCCAGCGCGTCGCCGATTGCAAGCTGCATCAGCGTCGAGGTTGTCGGCGCCAGCCCGTTCGGGCAGGCCTCCTGCTCGTTCGGCACGAGAAGGACGATATCGGCCGCTGTTGCAAGCGAGGAACGGTCGCTGCAGGTGATCGCGATCAGCGGAATGGAGAAACGCCGCGTAAAGGAGATGATGCTTTTGAGCTCGGCGCTCTCGCCGCCTTTGGAAATCGCCAACACCACGTCGTCGGGCGCGATCATGCCGAGGTCGCCGTGATTGGCCTCCGCCGCATGCACGAAAAAGGCAGGCGTCCCGGTTGACGCGAACGTCGCCGCAAGCTTGGCGCCGATATGCCCGCTTTTACCGACGCCGGTGACGATGACGCGGCCGGAGATGTCTCCGATGGTTTCGACTGCGCGTGTGAAGGGGCCGGCCAATCCATTGTCGAAGGCCTGTTCGAGCGCCTCAAGACCGCGTCTTTCGATCTCTATCGTGCGTTTTGCCGATTCGAGCACGCTGTTTTCAACGAGGTTTATCGCTCTTCTGTTCATGAAGCTGCGTTAGACCTTTTCACTTTCCAAGTCCACCCCGCACTCTTTCCGAAATGTGAACGGCGCCCGCCGTCGGCAACGAATGATTAACCACGAGGCTTTACCTTTGGGTAAGAACCGAAAGCATGTCAGGCGCGAATTGCATGGGCCAACCAAAACAGACGAGCAGTGTGACGCCGCTCCGCGCCATGAGCCGTGCCGTCTGCTTTACTGCGTTCGGCAGCCTGCTTCTCGGCCAGACACCGGCTTTCGCGCAGTCCGCTTCGTTGCAGTCGGCGACCAGTCGCGCAGTATCCTCCGAGAACAATCGCGCTACGAGCGGGGCGGCATCCGAAGCCGGTTTCGATGACGGGAGCGACGGTTTGGCCGCGCCGGCGGCAAACAGTGCGGCCACAAACGCAGACGATGCCCAGAGGCCCGCCATACCGGACGCGCAATCCGGCGACGACATTACCGGCTCCATCCTCGACGAGGACATTCGCCGGCTGAACACCCGCGAAGCGCCGATCGACGACACGCTGCCGCGCCGCAAGGCTGCCGAAAGCGCCTCGACGGCGGAAACCCCGGGCATTCCGATCGGCACCTTCGTGCTGCGCCCGAGCGTCACCCAGAGCATCAACACCGAGACCACCAAGGACGGCAATACCAGAGAGCAGCGCTCCTTCCTCGAAACCGATGCGGCCGCGACGCTGACCTCAGACTGGGGCCTACACCAGCTGACAGTAACCTCGGAAGGCGCCTGGCAAAAGAATGTCAGCGGCGAAGGCGAGGAGCAACCTTCCTTCAAGATCAACAGCGACCTCAGGCTGGATCTTCCCGACGATACGGTCGCCCACCTCACCGCAGGTTATAATTTCTATCGGGAAGATACAGACGACCCCGACGCCATTGCCAATGCCGCGCAACAGTCCGACGTGCAGGAATTCACAGCCGGCGCCTCCGTTCAACGCGATTTCGGCATCCTGCGCGGCACGACGGCACTGGCGCTGAGCCGCTCGATCTATTCCGATGCCACGCTTTCGAACGGCGCGACCGTGACCTTGAGCGACCGCGACCAGACGACGGGCACGCTGCGCGGCCGCGTCGGCTATGAGCTGTCGCCCGCGCTCATCCCCTTCATCGAAGCCACGGTCGGCCGTACTCTCTATGACGAAACGCGCGACTCCGCCGGTTACGAACGTTCGGGTCACAGCTATGGCGCCAAGGCCGGCGTCGAAGTCGATCTCGGCGAAAAGCTCAAGGGTGAGGTCGGTGTCGGCTACGCGATGGCCGATTTTGAAGACAGCCGTCTGTCTTCGATCGATACCGCGACGCTCGATGCGAGCCTGCTCTGGTCGCCGATCCGCGGCACCGACGTCAATTTCGACCTGCAGACGAGCATCCAGCCCTCGACCACGGCGGGCGAGAGTGGCTACGTCTCGCACGCCTTGACCACGACGGTCACCCACCAGCTGCGCGACAATCTGGTGGGCACGATGATCGGCGGCGTCATATGGCGCGACTATCCCACTGACAGCACCATCAACGACGAGCTGGTCTACACCGCGGCGACTGGGCTGACCTGGAATATCAACCGCTATCTCGATCTGACCAGCACGCTCGGCTACGAGCTGACCACGCGCAAGGATGGCGACGACTCGCAGCAATTCCGCGCCGGCGTCGGCCTGAAGCTCAAACGCTAGAGCATGATGCCGAAAAGTGTGAGCGGTTTTCGGGCGACATCATGCTCTAACTCTTTAATTTAGAACAGGATTCAGATTTAAGGCCGACCCGGCCTTAAATCATCCTGTTCTAGCGCAACGGTACCTGCCCCAGACCACACGCAAAAGCGTCTTCCGAAATTGCTCCGAAGTGATCTGTCACCGGCTCAGGCTGATGCTATCAGATCCTGCAGGATGCCGATGATGCGGCGGTGCTGATGGGCGTGACGTGTGCGGATGCTGGTTGCGGCATAGACCGTCTGTTGAATAGGGGGAGCGTCCTCTATCGGGAAAGCGACACCCTCCTCGGCAAGTCGCGCGGCGCTGCTTTTCATGACGTAGGCGGCGCCTCCCAGCGTCGTCAGCAAACCCGTAATGGCGGTGTTCTGCCCCGACGCCAGCGGCGCTGCCGACAGATGCGGCAAAGCCAGTCTGTGGGCACGGTCGAAGGCCGGTGAATAGATGGCCTGGATATAGGTTTCGGGTCGAAGTGCGCCGACGGTGCAGGCGACGGTGCTGACCAGATGATATGTCATTTCCCCGATTCTCTCATAGTGAAGGTCGGGCAGGTAGTGCGGAGTATAGAGAACGGCCAGATCGAGATCTCCAGCTGCGAGGTCTCGGTTCATCTGGATCGAGTAGTCCGCTTCCACGTAGATCGATGTCGCAGGCAGCTCGGCGCGGACCGCGGAAAGCCAGCGCCCGGCAAAGATTTCGGCAAGGTCGTGCTGAATGCCAAGCCGCATGGATCGCTCATAGGCGCCCGCATTCTCGACTGCTCGGGTTGCCTCATGCCACTGGTATTGCAGAGCTTTCGCATGATCGAGGAAACGCAGGCCCGACGCTGTCGGCGCGGTGCCACCCTTGTTGCGCGTGAAGAGCTTTCGGTTGAACTGCGCCTCCAGCGCCTTAACGCGATGGGAAACGGTTGATTGCGTAATGTTCAACCGTTCGGCCGTGCGATTGAAGCTGCGGGTTTCCATCAGGTCGAGAAAAGTCTCGATAAGATCAATCTGCATGTTCTTTCTTGGCTCACTGCGCGAGGGCAACCTTGCATTTTTCTAATCGAATTCTTCGATCAATAAAGCAAGTTTCCTCCGCTTGATGCTGCTGGCGTTCGTTGCCACACTTCCCTTCGAGCGAGGAGCAGCCATGTCGAATTTGCCGTCTCAAGCGCGTGTTGTGATCATCGGGGGAGGCGCTGTCGGCGTCTCCGCACTCTATCATCTGGCCATGGCGGGCTGGACCGACGCGGTGCTTCTGGAAAAAAACGAATTGACTGCCGGATCGACTTGGCATGCGGCCGGCAATGTGCCGACGTTTTCTTCCTCCTGGTCGATCATGAACATGCAGCGCTATTCGGCCTCGCTCTATCGCGAGCTGGGCGCTCAGGTCGGCTATCCGATGAACTACCACGTGACCGGCTCGATCCGGCTCGGCCACTCGAACGAGCGGCTGCAGGAATTCAAGCGTGTGGTCGGCATGGGACGCTATCAGGGCATGGACCTCGACATCCTATCGCCCGAGCAGATCAAGTCGAAATACCCCTTTGTCGAGACCCATGACCTCATCGGCGCGCTCCACGATCCGCATGACGGCGACATCGATCCGGCGCAGCTGACCCAGGCCTTGGCAAAGGGCGCGCGCGATCTGGGGGCGAGGATCTTCCGCTTCTGTCCCGCAACCGGCGCGCGCCGGGAAAACGACGAATGGGTCGTTTCCACCCCGGAGGGTGACATCCGCTGCGAATATGTCGTCAATGCCGCCGGCTATTACGCCCGCGAAGTCGGCAAATGGTTCGGCCGCGAGGTGCCGATGATGGTGATGAGCCATCAGTACATGCTGTTCGAAGAAATTCCTGAGCTTGCGGCCTGGTCGAAGGAGGTAGGCCACAAGCTGCCGCTGCTGCGAGACGTCGATAGCTCCTATTATCTGCGGCAGGAAAAGACCGGAATGAACCTCGGTCCCTATGAGCGCAATTGTAAGGCGCATTGGCTGACGCCCGACGATCCGATGCCGGAGGATTTCTCCTTCCAGCTTTTCCCCGACGATCTCGAGCGGCTCGAATGGTATCTCAATGACGCAGTCGAGCGCGTGCCGATCCTCGGCACCGCCGGTCTGTCACGCATGATCAACGGGCCCATTCCCTATACACCGGATGGCAATCCGCTGATCGGGCCGATGCCGGGCGTGCCGAATGCGTTTGAGGCGTGCGTCTTCACTTTCGGTATCTGCCAGGCGGGCGGTGCCGGCAAGGTGCTGGCCGAATGGGTGACCGAAGGGCAGACCGAATGGGACATGTGGTCCTGCGACCCACGTCGCTACACGCGCTTTGCTTCCGACCAGGATTACTGCGTCGCCAAGGGCATGGAAGTTTACGGCCACGAATATGCGATGCATTTCCCGAAACACGCCTGGCCTGCCGGTCGCAACAGGAAACTCTCGCCGATCCATGATCGGATCGCGGCGCTTGGTGCGCAATTCAAGCCCTATAATGGCTGGGAACGCGCCAACTGGTATGCCAAATCAAGCGATGACACGTCAGAACAATCAACGCAGACCTGGAATCGGGCGGGGCCGTGGCAAAAACGGATCGAGGAGGAATGCCTGGCAGTGCGTGATGCTGCGGGCATTCTCGATCTGCCAGGCTTTTCCCGCTACCGCCTGCAGGGTGAGGGCGCCCGCGACTGGCTGCTCGGCTTGATCACTGGCAAGGTGCCGAAACCCGGCCGCATCGGACTTGCCTATTTTGCTGACGACAAAGGCCGTATCGTCACCGAAATGTCGCTGATGGCGCTTGAAGAGAACCTTCTCTTCTTGACCACGGCAGCGACAGCGCAGTGGCACGATTTCGCATGGTTGCAGAAGCATCTGCCGAAAGACGCGCGATTCACCCTCGACGATGTGACGGACAGTTTGGCCTGCCAGATCCTGTCAGGGCCGAAATCGCGTGCCATCCTCGCAGAAATCACGGATGCCGATCTTTCCAAGTCCTGGCTGACACACCAGTCCTGCCAGATAGCAGGCCGCCGGCTGCAGCTGGTGCGCGTTTCCTTCGTCGGCGAGCTCGGCTGGGAGCTTCACACGAAGGTGGACGACACGGCCACGGTCTTCGACGCGGTCTGGGCTGCAGGCCGGAAGCATGGCCTGAAGCCATTCGGCATGGAAGCACTCGACAGCCTGCGCATCGAAAAGGGCTACCGCGCCTGGAAGGGCGACCTTTCGACCGATTACACCGTGCTGCAGGGCGGGCTGGAGCGTTTCGTCGACTGGGCAAAACCCGATTTCAAAGGCAAGGCGGCGCTCGAGCGCGAGAAGCAGCAGGGTGTGACGAAGCGCTTCGTCACATTGGCCGTCGATGCCGGCGAATGCGACGCCCCCTATATGTCGACGCTCTGGCGCGACGGTCAGGTGGTGGGAGAGACAACGTCGGGCAACTGGGGCTACCGCGTCGGCAAATCCGTGGCGCTCGGCATGCTGCGGTCGGATCTGGCGCTGCCTGGCACGGAGCTGGAGGTTGAAATTTTCGGCGACCGGTTCAAGGCCGTCGTCCAGCCCGACCGGCCGTTGTGGGACCCCGAAAACGAGAGGCTGCGAGCATGACGAAACCCATCCCCCAAAAGGCACACGCGGTGATCATCGGCGGCGGGGTGTCAGGCTGTTCCATCGCCTACCATCTGGCGAAGCTTGGCTGGACCGATGTCGTATTGCTCGAACGCAAACAGCTCACCTCAGGCACCACATGGCACGCGGCGGGCCTCATCGGTCAGCTCCGCGCCTCGCAAAACATGACGCGCCTCGCCAAATATTCGGCCGACCTCTACGCCAGGCTGGAGGCCGAAACCGGCATCGCCACCGGCATGCGCCAAAATGGCTCGATCACCGTTGCCCTGACCGAAGAGCGTAAGGAAGAGATCTACCGTCAAGCCTCGTTGGCCCGGGCGTTCAAAATCGACGTTCGCGAGATTTCGCCGGAAGAGGCGAAGGCGCTTTACCCGCATCTCAACATCGGTGACATCAAGGCAGCGGTTCACCTGCCGCTCGACGGACAATGCGACCCGACAAACATCGCCATGGCGCTCGCCAAGGGAGCTCGGCAGCACGGTGCGAACATCATCGAAGGCGTAAAGGTCATCGAGGTGCTCGCGAGGGATGGTCGAGTCGTCGGCGTCGTCTGCGAGCAGGCCGGCGAGCGTTTCAGCATCGAGACGGAAAATGTCGTCAACGCCGCCGGCATGTGGGGCAGAGATCTCGCTCGGCAATCCGGCGTCGCCTTGCCGCTACATGCCTGCGAGCATTTCTACATCGTCACCGAGCCGGTTGGGGGGCTGAAGTCTCTGCCTGTGCTGCGTGTGCCGGACGAGTGCGCTTATTACAAGGAAGATGCCGGCAAGATGCTCATCGGCGCCTTCGAGCCGGTCGCCAAGCCCTGGCCGCCGGCGGGCGAGGCGATCCGCGAGGACTTTTGCTTCGACCAATTGCCGGAGGATTTCGACCACTTCCAGCCGATCCTCGAAATGGCGATCAACCGGATGCCGATGCTGGAAACTGCCGGCATCCACACCTTCTTCAACGGCCCGGAGAGCTTTACGCCCGACGATCGCTACTATTTAGGCGAGGCGCCGGAACTGAAAGGGTATTGGGTGGCGGCCGGATACAATTCGATCGGCATCGTATCTTCTGGCGGCGCCGGTATGGCGCTTGCTCAATGGATGAACGACGGCGAACCGCCCTTCGATCTCTGGGAGGTAGACATCCGCCGCGCCCAGCCCTTCCAGAAGAACCGGCTCTATCTGAAGGAGCGTGTCACGGAGACGCTCGGCCTGCTTTACGCGGACCATTTCCCTTATCGGCAGATGGCGACCGCGCGCGGTATACGCCGCTCGCCGATCCATGAGCACCTTGCGGCGCGTGGCGCCGTGTTCGGCGAAGTGGCTGGCTGGGAGCGCGCCAACTGGTTTGCCAGGGACGGGCAAGAGCGGGAATACAAGTATAGCTGGCGGCGACAGAACTGGTTTGAAAACCAACGCGAGGAACATCTGGCAATCAGGACCGGCGTCGGTCTCTTCGACATGACCTCCTTTGGCAAAATCCGGGTCGAAGGGCGCGACGCCTGTCGCTTCCTGCAACGGCTCTGCGCGAACCAGATAGACGTGCCCGCCGGCCGTATCGTCTACACGCAGATGCTGAACCGTCGTGGCGGCATCGAAAGTGACCTCACCGCAACCCGGCTGACCGAAACCGCCTTCTTGCTCATTGTTCCAGGGGCGACACTGCAGCGGGATCTTGCCTGGTTGCGCAGGCACGTGGCCGATGAAAATGTCGTGCTTACCGATATGACGGCCGCCGAAAGCGTGCTCTGCGTGATGGGTCCGAAGTCACGTCAGCTGATGCAGAGGATCAGCCCTGACGATTTCTCCAACGACGCTCATCCCTTCGGCACCGCGCGGGAAATCGAGATCGGCATGGGACTGGCTCGCGCTCACCGCGTCACCTATGTCGGCGAGCTCGGCTGGGAGCTTTATGTCTCCACCGACCAGGCCGCCCACGTTTTTGAGGCGCTGGAACTGGCAGGCCTGGACCTCGGTCTGAAGCTTTGCGGCATCCACACGCTCGATAGCTGCCGCATCGAAAAGGGGTTCCGCCATTTTGGCCATGACATTACCGATGAGGATCATGTGCTGGAAGCGGGTCTTGGCTTCGCCGTCAAGACGGGCAAAGGCGAGTTCCTCGGCCGCGATGCCGTCTTGCGCAAGCAGGAAACGGGCCTTGATCGCCGGCTGGTGCAATTCAAGCTCACAGATCCTGAACCGTTGCTCTTTCACAACGAGGCAATCATCCGCGACGGAGAGATCGTCGGCACGATAACCTCCGGTAATTACGGCCATTTCCTCGGCGGTGCAATCGGGCTGGGTTACGTGCCCTGTGAGGGTGAGAGCGTGGCGAAAGTGCTTGGCTCATTTTACGAGATCGAGATTGCAGGAACGAGGGTGAGAGCCGAGCCATCCCTTGCGCCGATGTATGATCCGAATGCCGCGAGGGTCCGGATGTGATGACGGACCTATCGGTATTTCCGGAGACATTCCCATGCTAGCACATGAAACCCAAACACCGGCTGCGCCATCGGTCGACCGCATCGATCAGCTCATTGCGGCTCATAAGCCGGGCCACGGTCTTGCCCGGCCATTCTACATGGATCCGGACATTTATGAGCGTGATCTGGAGCGCGTGTTCCGCCGCCATTGGCATTGCCTCGCGCATGAGAGCGTTGTTCCGAAGCCGAATGACTTCGAAGTGTTTCGCATGGCCTCGGAGCAGGTGATCGTCACGCGACATGCCGATGGAACAATTCATGCGCTGCTCAATGTCTGCCGCCATCGCGGCGCCGAGGTCTGCACCCGGGATAAGGGCAATGCCCGTGTTTTCGTCTGTCCCTACCATGCCTGGACCTATGGCAATGACGGAAGCCTGAAGGCAGCAAGGCTGATGCCAAAAGATTTCAAGCGGGAGGATTATGGACTGAAGACGCTGCATGTCCGTGTGGTCGAAGGCTTGATCTTCATTTCCTTCGCAGACGACCCGCTCGATTTCTCCGAGGTCGAAAATCTGCTCCATGCGACCTGCGGCCAATATGGCTGGCGGCAGGCTAAGGTAGCGCATCGGCAGACCTATCCTGTCGACGCCAACTGGAAGCTGGCGGTGGAAAACTATGTGGAATGCTACCATTGCGGCCCGGCGCACCCCGAATATTCGCAGACTCATGCGCTGGAACAGCCGCTGCACATGATCGAGGCGCTGAACGCCGCGATGGAGGAACGCACATGCGCCCTCGGCATCGCGGTCGGTTCCGGCGATCACTGGCAGACATCCGCGACGGGCAGAGAAGCCATCCACGCGTTCCGCTATGCGCTTTACGACGGTGTTAAGACCGGCAGCCAAGACGGCTCGCCGCTCAGCATGCTGATGGGCCGATTTACGGAATTTGATGGCGGCGTCACCTCAGTCCATCTCGGTGGCACCTCATTTCTCGTCTGCTATCCTGACCACGGTATGATCTATCGCTTCATTCCGAAGGGCCCGACAGCTTGCGAGATGGAACTGATCTGGCTCGTCAACAGTGAAGCCGAGGAGGGCAGAGACTATGATCTCGCCAAGCTCGTGTGGCTCTGGACGGTGACGACCGACGAGGACAAGGCCATCATCGAGCATACGTCGCGCGGCGTTCTCTCGCATTATTTTTTGCCGGGACCGATCGCGCCGATGGAGCAGAACGAGCTGCGCTATATCGATTGGTATCTGGACGAGATCAGCCGGCCGAACTGATCGAATTCTAGAGCATGATGCCGAAAAGTGTGAGCGGTTTTCTCATGACATCATGCTCTAACTCTTTAATTTAGAACAGGATTCAGATTTTAGGCCAACCGGGCCTGAAATCATCCTGTTCTAATGCAGGTCGCCCGGAAGTGTGCAGCGGTTCCCGATAGCGACATGCATAAAAACAACAAACTAAAGCGCCGCGCATCCGGTGGGACGCGCGGCGCTCTGTCATCAATGCGCTGAAGCAAACCTTACCGCAGGCCGGCCAGCAATTCCTTGAAACCGCCTTCGACGGTCGGGCGGATATCGGCGCGTTCGAGGGCGTAGGCGACATTTGCCAGGATGAAGCCATCCTTGGCGCCGCAGTCGTAGGTCGTGCCGCGGAAGTGATACCCGGCAAAATCCTGTTCCTTCAGCAGCTTCAGCATGCCGTCGGTGAGCTGGATCTCGTTGCCGGCGCCGCGCTCCTGAGTTTCGAGGATCTTGAAAATCTCCGGCTGCAGGATGTAGCGGCCGTTGATGAAGAAGTTGGAAGGCGCCGTTCCCTTGGCGGGCTTTTCCACCATGCCGGTGATTCGGAAGCCCTCGCCGATCGCCTCGCCGACGCCGACGATGCCGTATTTATGCGCCTGATCGGGCGCGCATTCCTCGACGGCGATGATATTGCCGCCGCTTTGGCCGTAAAGGTCGATCATGCCCTTCATGCAGCCCTTGTCGCCCTTCATGATCATATCGGGCAGCAGCAGAGCGAAGGGCTCGTCACCGACGATCTCGCGGGCGCACCAGACCGCGTGGCCGAGGCCGAGCGGCTCCTGCTGGCGGGTGAAGCTCACCGTGCCGGCCTTCGGCAATTGCTGGGCGAGAAGGGTAATCTCAGCCTTCTTGGCGCGCTCCTTGAGCGTCTGCTCCAGCTCGAAATGGATGTCGAAATAATCTTCGATGACGTGCTTGTTGCGTCCGGTGACGAAAACCAGATGTTCGATCCCGGCCTCGATCGCCTCGTCGACGACATATTGAATGATCGGCTTGTCGACGACGGTCAACATTTCTTTCGGAACAGCCTTGGTTGCAGGGAGGAATCGCGTTCCCAACCCGGCAACCGGAAATACTGCTTTACGAACTTTGTTGTGTTGAGCCACACCCGGCCTCCTGCTTCGATTCATATCGCTTTGGAAATGGAGCTTTTTAGCTTTAACTAGTATAGAATTGCTACTGTTTTGCAAATGGTGACCGCAGCGGATCGCCATGGTAAAGAATTTGTTGACTCCGTTCCTGTAGTCTCGGGTCTGGGCGGACATGATGCGCCGCTGCGCCAGAAACTGAAGATGACGGATAAGACTGTCGATGACCCAGAATCACAAATACTCCCTTCGTGGTCTTGCTCTCGCCCTCATTGTCGCCGCCCATGTGGGACTGGTCCCCGACAACGCGAAAGCCGATTCCCGGTTCCAGAAATGGATCGCGGATTTTTACCAAACAGCCGCTCAGAGTGGCATCAGTAAGGCAACCTATCAAAAGGCCTTTTCTGGGGTGAGCGAGCCCGATCCGACCGTGCTCGAAAAGGCGGCCTACCAGCCTGAATTCACTTCGAAGATCTGGGACTACGTCGATTCCCGCGTCAATCCGTATACGGTCAAGATCGGCCGTGAGATGGCCGCAAAGCACGCCAGAACGCTCGCTGCGATCGAACAGCGATTCGGCGTCGACAAGACCATTCTGCTCGCCATCTGGTCGATGGAATCGAACTACGGTGCGATCCTCGACAAGGACGACCGGCTGCACTACGTGCCGCGCGCGCTGGCAACCCTTGCCTATGCCGATCCGAGCCGCGCCAAATTCGCCAAGAAGCAGCTGGTCGCCGCGCTGAAGATCCTGCAGAACGGCGACGTGCCGGCCCGCGAGATGACCGGCTCCTGGGCGGGCGCCATGGGCCACACCCAGTTCATTCCGACAAGCTACCTGCTTTACGCCGTCGATGCCGACGGCAATGGCCATCGCGACATCTGGAACTCCGTGCCCGATGCGCTGGCGACCTCGGCCAATCTGCTGATGAAGAACGGCTGGGATACCGGCAAGACCTGGGGCTACGAGGTTGTCGTTCCCGCCGCAGCCGCCAAACAGGTGGGCAAGACCCATACGCTCGCCCAATGGGCAGCGCTCGGCCTGACCCGTCCGAACGGCAAGGCCTTCCGCGAAGGCGCCACCAAGGCCATGTTGAAAATGCCGGCCGGACCGAACGGCCCGGGCTTCCTGATGACCGCCAACTTTTTCACCATCAAGAACTACAATGCCTCGGACAGCTACGCGCTTGCCGTCGGCCTGCTGGCCGACCAGATCGCCGGCTATGGCGGCATGCAGCAGCGCTGGCCGCGCCCGGACGGCGCCCTCGACATCACCGAAAAATTCGAGCTGCAGACCCGTCTGAAGACACTCGGCTATTACAATGGCGAGGTCGACGGCAATTTCGGCTCGGGGTCGAAGGCGGCGATTTCAGCCGTGCAGCAGCGCATCGGCATGCAACCGGATGGCGAACCCTCATTGCCGCTTCTGAACGCCCTTCGTCGCTAGAAGCGGCGGAATCGTGACCTAGATAACAGCGGGAGTGGACGCTGGCCTGCCCTGCGTGCAAAATGCCGGCAGATGCGGAACTGCCCATGATGAAGAAAATTGATCGAACCCCAGTCCGTTGGCTGATGCTCGCCTTGACGGCGGCGTCGCTCTGCATCGGCGCGCTTGCGCCGGTGCGTGTCGCCGAGGCCCAGGAGCAGCAGCGCTACCAACGCCGGTCGATCCTCGATTTCTTCCTAGGCCGGCGCTATCTCGATGACGGTCCGCAGGCCCCGGATGCCCCGCAGCCGAGGCGCCAGCAGCAGCAGCGCAAGCGCCCGCCGGCGCAGAAGGCGGTGGTCAATACCCGCACCGCGCCGCCGGTGCGGCCGCCCGTGCAGGAAGAGCCGGTTGTGCAGAAGCTCGGCGATGCCAAGAAAATCCTGATCGTCGGCGATTTCCTCGCCAGCGGCCTCGGCGACGGTCTGACCGCCGCCTTCGAAACCTCGCCCGGCGTCGTCGTCGAAGCCCGCGGCAATGTCTCATCGGGTCTCGTCCGCGACGATTATTACGACTGGCCGGAACAGCTGCCGAAGATGATCGACGAGTTGAAGCCGGCAATGGTCGTCGTCATGATCGGCGCCAACGACCGCCAGCAGATGATGACCGATACCGCCAAGGAAAAATTCCGCACCGATGGCTGGTTTTCCGAATACACAAGCCGCGTCCTGTCCTTCGGCAAAGAAGTTACCGACCGCAAGATCCCGCTGCTCTGGGTCGGCCTGCCCGCCTTCGAATCCGATCAGATGACGGCCGATGCCGTTCAGATGAACCAGCTCTATCGCAACCAGGTCGAAAGCATCGGCGGCGAATTCGTCGATATCTGGGATGGTTTCGTCGATGAAAACGGCAACTACATCGTCACCGGCTCCGATGTGAACGGTCAGCAGGTGCGTCTGCGCACCTCCGATGGCATCAACCTGACACAGGCCGGCCGGCGCAAGATTGCCTTTTATGTGGAAAAACCAGCGCGCCGCCTTCTCGGCACCCAGGCAAGCCCGGATCTGATCCGCCTCGACTCCAGCAATCTGCCCGGCCTCGGCCTTCCCACCAATCCGGTCGAACATACCGTGCCGATCAGCCTCTCCGACCCTAATCTCGACGGCGGCGCCGAGCTTCTCGGCGCCAGGCCTCCGCCAACGGCTTTGACGCGATCGCCCCGCGACCGCCTGGTCGAGCAGGGCGAAATGACGCCGGCGCCGCCCGGCCGCGTCGATGATTACCGCCTGCCTGCGGCAAAGACGCCAGCCGAAGTCTCGGTCAAATAAAAAGTCCGCGCGGCAGCCTTCCTCTTCGTTCCGTTTACGTCGACGCCGCCTGCGGCCAGCTCAGATAATAATAGTTCGAGCCGATCAGGCCGAAGAAGGCGTTGCTGTCGGTCGTCTGATCGACATAGCTGCCGTTTTCCTTGACGAAAGCGCCATCGGCGCCGCGCTCCAGATGCGCACCGAGAAAATCGCTCCAGCCGCTGACATCGATCGCCTTGCCGGCTTTGCTTTCAGTATCGGCCTCGTCGGGATCGTCGACGTCCCAGGCGGTAATCGATACACCCTGCGTCGGATCGGTGATGGTCAGCGTGCCGGCCTCCAGCGCGGCCAGCATGTCATGGGCCTTGCCGCTCTCGCCTTCGGCCGCAGCCGCATCCTGCAACTGCTCTTTCAGCATCGACATGAAGGAAGCGCTGGTCACGTCGGCGCCGTCTTCCGTCGCGTCAGTCCGATCTGATGTATCGCTCTGGGATGAAAGCGTGTCGAGCAGCCCGGACAGTGCCCGATTGGAAAGCAGCGAAGCGGAACTCGAATCGAGCCCGTAGGCGCTCAGGATACTGGCGACCGACGAACTCTGCCTATCCTGCGAACTGTCGTCGTCGGAGCTGCGAAGGTTTTTCAGGGCATATTGGGCCGAGACCAGCCGGGTGCTGTCAACTGCGGAAACCATGTGAAAAATCCTGGTGAAATGCCTGTGCGGCGTCGGTCGCCGCCGGCTCCTCCTGAGCTCGGCGTCCGCTGGAAAATCTCGCGTCCCGGCATTGCTTGAAGCTTGCGGCGGATGCCTCCGCGTCAAGCGTTCGCACCAGCGGCGGTCGCACCAGCGCATCCCCCCAATAAAAAACTCCGCCGGAAAGGCGGAGCTTTGTCTCGGGAGTTTTGTGCGGCCAGCGGTCAGTTCGGCAGAACGCTCGAACCCATCAATGCCTCGTCGATGGCGCGCGCCGCCTGGCGGCCTTCGCGGATCGCCCAGACCACCAGCGACTGGCCGCGGCGCACATCGCCCGCCGTCCAGAACTTGTCGACCGATGTCTTGTAGTCGCGGTCGTTGGCGACGACATTGGTCGAGCCGCGCTTGTCAGTGTTGAGCGTCAGCTTTCCCTCGAGTTCCTTCAGCACGCTTGTCGTGAACGGCCCGCGGAAACCGATGGCGATGAAGGCGAGATCGGCGCGGATGACGAATTCCGTGCCCGGAACCGGCCGCCGGCGCTCGTCGACCTCGCAGCACTTGACACCGGTCAGCACCCCATCTTCGCCGACGAATTCGAGCGTCGCCACCTGGAACTCGCGCACGGCGCCTTCGGCCTGCGAGGAGGAAGTGCGCATCTTCGTCGCCCAGAAGGGCCAGACGGCGAGCTTGTCTTCCTTCTCCGGCGGCTGCGGCCGGATGTCGAGCTGAGTGACCTTGACGGCTCCCTGGCGGAACGCCGTGCCGACGCAGTCCGAAGCCGTGTCGCCGCCGCCGACGACGACGATATGCTTGGCCCCGGCAAGGATCGGGTCCGACGGCCAGCCGACGCTGTCGATGTTCTCGCGCCCGACGCGGCGGTTCTGCTGCACCAGATAGGGCATGGCGTCATGCACGCCGGCAAGGTCCGTGCCGGGAATGCCCGCTTCACGCGGAGTCTCGGAGCCGCCGCAATAGAGAACGGCATCGTGATCGGCGAGCAGCTGCTCGACCTTGACGTCGACGCCGACATTGACGCCGCAATGGAAGGTGACGCCCTCGCCCTTCATCTGCTCGACGCGGCGATCGATGAAGTTCTTCTCCATCTTGAAATCGGGAATGCCGTAACGCAGCAGGCCGCCCGGCTTCGTCTCGCGTTCATAGACATGCACCTCGTGGCCGGCGCGGCCGAGCTGCTGGGCAGCCGCCATGCCGGCGGGACCGGAGCCGATCACCGCGACCTTCTTGCCGGTGTGGACGGTGGCCGGCTGCGGCCGGATGAAACCGAGTTCATAAGCCTTGTCGGCAATCGCCTGCTCGACCGTCTTGATGGCAACCGGCGCATCTTCGAGATTCAAAGTGCAGGCTTCCTCGCAAGGCGCCGGGCAGACGCGGCCGGTGAACTCCGGGAAGTTGTTGGTCGAATGCAGGTTCTGGATCGCCGCTTCCCAGTTGTTGTTGTAGACGAGGTCGTTCCAGTCGGGGATCTGGTTGTGCACAGGGCAACCGGTGGGGCCGTGACAGTAGGGGATGCCACAGTCCATGCAGCGCGCGGCCTGTTTCTGCACTTCCGGATCCGACATCGGGATCGTGAATTCGCGGAAATGGCGGATACGATCCGACGCCGGCTGGTACTTCGCCACCTGCCGGTCGATTTCCAGAAACCCTGTTACCTTACCCATCTCTTCGTCCCTTACCCTCATGACCGCCTCATCCGCGGCCAATTGTCTGTCGTCAGTCCCGGCATTCCGGGCGGGTTGCTTCTCTTGACCGTCATTGGAACATATCCCCTGAAACTTCCGGGCGATCTCGACGGCCATCGGCCGCCGGCATGATCGTCACGGATCATCGAGACGTTTCCGATATTCGCCACCTGCAATCAGCCCGTGGCGAATATCCCGGTGCAAATCACTCGGCGGCGATGCCCATCCGGCTGCGCTCCATTTCCTCAAGCGCACGGCGGTATTCCACAGGCATGACCTTGCGGAATTTCGGACGGTAGTCGGCCCAGTGATCGAGGATCTGCTTGGCGCGGGTGGAGCCCGTATAGTGCAGATGGTTGGAAATCAGCTGGTAAAGGCGCTCCTCGTCATGACGGGTCATGTCGCCCGAGACGTCGACACGCCCCTTATGCATGAGATCCCCGCCGTGATGATGCAGCTTCTCCAGCATGTCGTCCTCCTCCGGCACCGGCTCGAGCTCGACCATCGCCATGTTGCAGCGGCTGGCGAAATCGCCGGTTTCATCGAGCACGTAGGCGACACCGCCGGACATGCCGGCCGCGAAGTTGCGGCCGGTGGCGCCGAGCACGACGACGACGCCGCCGGTCATGTATTCGCAGCCATGGTCGCCGACACCCTCGACGATGGCGATCGCTCCCGAGTTGCGGACGGCGAACCGTTCGCCCGCCACGCCGCGGAAGTAACATTCGCCCTCGGTTGCGCCATAAAGCACGGTGTTACCGACGATGATCGAGTTTTCGGCGACGATCCGCGAATTTTCCGGCGGCCGGATGATGATCTTGCCGCCCGAAAGTCCCTTGCCGACATAGTCGTTGCCGTCGCCGATCAGGTTGAAGGTGACGCCGCGCGCCAGGAAGGCGCCGAAGCTCTGACCCGCCGTGCCGCGCAGCGTGACATTGATCGTGTCTTCCTTCAGCCCGCGGTGGCGATAACGCTTGGCGACCTCGCCGGACAGCATCGCGCCTGCCGAACGGTCGACGTTCTTGATGTCGACCTCGAAGGCGACGGGCGTCTTGTCGGTCAGCGCCGGCTCGGCCTGCGCAATCAGCGCGCGGTCGAGAATATCGTCGATCGGGTGCTGCTGCCGGCTCGTCCAGAAAGTCTCTTCCTTGGCGGCATCGACCTTGTGGAATATGCGGCTGAAGTCGAGCCCCTTGGCCTTCCAATGCGCCAGCATCTCGTCCTTCTCCAGCAGCTCCGAGGCGCCGATGATCTCGTCGAGCCGGGTGAACCCGAGCGAAGCGAGGATTTCGCGCACTTCGTTGGCAACGAAGAAGAAGTAGTTGATGACGTGCTCCGGCGTGCCCTTGAAGCGCTTGCGCAGCACCGGATCCTGGGTTGCCACGCCGACCGGACAGGTGTTGAGATGGCACTTGCGCATCATGATGCAGCCGGCCGCAATTAGCGGCGCGGTGGCGAAGCCGAATTCGTCGGCGCCGAGCAGCGCCCCGATGATGACATCGCGGCCGGTCTTCAGGCCGCCGTCCACCTGCAGTGCAATACGCGACCGCAGGCCGTTCAGCACTAGCGTCTGCTGGGTTTCGGCAAGGCCGATTTCCCACGGGCTGCCGGCATGCTTGAGCGAGGTCAGCGGCGACGCACCGGTGCCGCCGTCGAAGCCGGCGACCGTGATATGGTCGGCGCGCGCCTTGGCGACGCCGGCGGCAACCGTGCCGACGCCGACTTCGGAGACCAGCTTGACCGAGACATCGGAGGTCGGGTTGACGTTCTTCAGATCGTAGATCAGCTGCGCCAGATCCTCGATCGAATAGATGTCGTGGTGCGGCGGCGGCGAGATCAGGCCGACACCCGGCGTCGAGTGACGGGTCTTGGCGACCGTCGCATCGACCTTGTGACCGGGCAGCTGGCCGCCCTCGCCGGGCTTGGCGCCCTGCGCCACCTTGATTTGCAGCACATCGGCATTGACCAGATATTCGGTCGTGACCCCGAAGCGGCCCGACGCGATCTGCTTGATCGCCGAACGTTCCGGGTTGCTCGAACCATCGGAGAGCGGCATGTAGCGGTCGGATTCCTCGCCGCCCTCACCGGTGTTCGACTTGCCGCCGATCCTGTTCATGGCGATCGCCAGCGTCGTATGCGCCTCGCGGGAGATCGAGCCGAAGGACATCGCCCCGGTCGAGAACCGCCTGACGATATCGGCCGCCGGCTCGACCTCGTCGATCGACACCGGCTTGCGGCCGAGCGCCTCGGCGCTCTTGATGTTGAACAGCCCGCGGATCGTGTTCATCCGCAGCGCCGAATCGTTGACCATCTCGGAGAATTCGCGGTAGCGGTCCTCGGCATTGCCGCGAACGGCGTGCTGCAGGGCGGCAACCGCATCCGGCGTCCAGGCATGGCTTTCGCCGCGCATGCGGTAGGCATATTCGCCGCCGATATCGAGCGTCGTGGCCAGCAGCGGATCGGTGCCGAAGGCCGCGTTATGGCGCGCGACGGTCTCTTCGGCGATCGCCTCGAGGCCGATGCCTTCGATCATCGTCGCGGTGCCGAAGAAATACTTGTCGACGAGTTCCGACGACAGGCCGATCGCATCGAAGATCTGCGCGCCGCAATAGGACTGATAGGTCGAAATGCCCATTTTCGACATGACCTTGAGGATGCCTTTGCCGACCGCCTTGATGTAACGGTAGACGACTTCCGAGGCGTCCACTTCCTTGGGGAATTCGCCCTTGGCATGCATGTCGAGCAGCGTGTCGAAGGCAAGATAGGGGTTGATCGCCTCGGCGCCGTAGCCGGCGAGCAAGCAGAAGTGATGGACCTCGCGCGGTTCGCCGGTCTCGACGACCAGACCGACCGAGGTGCGAAGCCCCTTGCGGATCAGGTGATGGTGCACGGCGGCTGTCGCCAGCAGCGCCGGAATGGCGATTCGATCAGGCCCGATCTGGCGGTCGGAGAGCACGATGATGTTGTAGCCGCCCTTGACGGCCGCTTCCGCGCGCTCGCAGAGCCGGTCGAGCATTTCGGGCATGCCGGCAGCACCCCGCTCGATATCATAGGTGAAATCGAGCGTCTTGGTGTCGAAGCGGTCCTCCGTATGGCCGATCGAGCGGATCTTTTCGAGATCGCCGTTGGTCAGGATCGGCTGGCGCACTTCGAGGCGCTTGGCGTTCGCCATGCCTTCGTGGTCGAGGATGTTCGGGCGCGGGCCGATGAAGGAGACCAGGCTCATGACCAGCTCTTCGCGGATCGGATCGATCGGCGGGTTCGTCACCTGGGCGAAGTTCTGTTTAAAATAGGTGTAAAGCAGCTTCGGCTTTTCCGACATCGCCGAGATCGGCGTGTCCGTGCCCATCGAGCCGATCGCCTCCTGGCCCGTCGTCGCCATCGGCGACATCAGGATGCGGGTGTCTTCGAGCGTGTAGCCGAAGGCCTGCTGGCGGTCGAGCAGCGACACGTCGCGGCGCAGCGCCCGCGGCTCCACCGGCTTCAGCTCTTCGAGGATCAGCTGGGTGCGGCCGAGCCAGCTGCGATAGGGATGCGCCGTCGCAAGCTTCGACTTCACCTCGTCGTCGGAGATGATACGGCCTTCTTCCATGTCGATCAGCAGCATCTTGCCCGGCTGCAGACGCCACTTCTGGATGATCCTCTCCTCCGGAACCGGCAGCACGCCGGCTTCGGACGCCATGATGACGCGGTCGTCGTCGGTCACGAGGTATCGCGCCGGCCGCAGGCCGTTGCGGTCGAGCGTCGCGCCGATCTGCTTGCCGTCGGTGAAGGCAACGGCAGCCGGCCCGTCCCAGGGCTCCATCAGGGCGGCGTGATATTCGTAGAAGGCCTTGCGTTCCGGAGCCATCGACTGGTTGCCGGCCCAGGCCTCCGGGATCAGCATCATGACGGCATGCGCCATCGAATAGCCGCCGCGCACTAGGAATTCGAGCGCATTGTCGAAGCAGGCGGTGTCCGACTGTCCCTCATAGGAAATCGGCCAGAGCTTGGAGATGTCTTCGCCGAACAGCGGCGAGGAGACCGAGGCCTGGCGCGCCGCCATCCAGTTGACGTTGCCGCGCAGCGTGTTGATTTCGCCGTTATGGGCGACCATGCGGTAGGGATGGGCGAGCTTCCACGACGGGAAGGTGTTGGTCGAGAAACGCTGATGCACCAGCGCGACCGCGCTTTCGAAACGCGGGTCCGCCAAGTCCTTATAATAGGCGCCAACCTGATAGGCCAGGAACATACCCTTGTAGACCACCGTCGCCGACGACAGCGACACCGGATAGAAATTGCTCTCCTCGCCATCGAATTCGTCATAGATGCGGTTGGAGATCACCTTGCGCAGCGTGAACAGCCGGCGCTCGAACTCGTCGTTGTTTTCGGCATCCTCGCCGGCGCCGATGAAGACCTGCACATGGTGCGGCTCGGTCGCGGCAATTGCCGGCGCCTTGGACAGCGAGGAATTATCGACCGGCACGTCACGAAAGCCGATCAGGACCTGGCCTTCCTCCTCAATGACGTCCTTGATCACCTTCTTGAAGTGCTCGATCTGCTTTTCATCGCGCGGCATGAAGATATGGCCGACGCCATATTCGCCAGCCGGCGGCAGGGTGATGCCCTGCGCGGCCATTTCTTCGCGGAAGAAACGGTCGGGGATCTGCACCAGGATGCCGGCGCCGTCGCCCATCAGCGGATCGGCGCCGACGGCGCCGCGATGCGTCAGGTTCTCGAGAATGAAGAGGCCGTCCTTGACGATCTGGTGCGACTTCTCGCCCTTCATATGCGCGACGAAGCCGACACCGCAGGCATCATGTTCGTTGCGGGGATCGTAAAGGCCCTGTTTCTTCGGCAGGCCGGAGGCGGATTTGGACGTATTGGCCGTCGCGCGCACCTCTGCAGCAGCGAACCGGTCAAATTCCATGGATGGCGTCTTCGTCATCATCTTTCCTCCTGTCGAAGCCCGCGGGGCCGCGGGCGGTTTTTCGTCGCGCGCCGCAACCCGAAGATAGGTTCGGCGCATGACAGCGCTGTTGCATTGTGAAGATCGGCCGCAGACATCTGCTTATAAGGAAAGCAAACCGTCGCGTTCCGCGCCTGCCATTCGCCTCCGCGCGCCACCCGTCCTGGGGCTTGGCGCTCGAAAGAACTATAGCGTGAAAGCCCGCCTGTTCCAGGGCTTTTGGCGCCTCTTCGGCCGCAAGTGCCAAAATAGGACAGCAACACTGTCCTAATTCATCTGCTCTATGCCAGAAAGCATTTGGCTTCGCAAGAGCGCCATGTCGAAAATCGTCATTTTGCGAAGGAAGATTACCAAATAAGTCGCAATCGCGAAATAAAATTACGTCAACACGGCTTATTTTATTTATTGATTGCGCCGTTCGCTTTTCGTGATGGATTATCGGCAATAGCCTTGATCCCGTGAAGGATTGACGTAATCTCCGCTGCGAACCTCCCAATCTGTTTCACTCCCCACGGTCTCCGCTATGTTCTTTGCATCCGACAATTGGGCCGGCGCCCACAGATCCATTGCCGAACGCCTGCTGGCGGAGTCGGCTGGTTTTGCCCCGGCCTATGGCGCCGGCGATCTTGACAAAAAAGTCGAGGCCCGCTTCTGCGAGATCTTCGAACGCGAGGTTTCCGTCTTCTTCGTCGCCACCGGCACGGCCGCCAATTCCCTGTCGCTGGCAAGCGTCCAACGCCCTGGCGGCATTACTTTCTGCCATTCCGAGGCGCATGTGATCGAGGATGAATGCGGCGCGCCGGAGTTCTTCTCCGGCTCCGCCCGCCTCGTCGCCGTCGACGGCGAGGCCGGCAAGATCGATCCGGCGAAACTTTCGGCGAAGATCGCAAACTTTCCCGAGGACGCCCTCCGTCACGGACGCGCCAGCGCGGTGACCATCACCCAGACAACCGAGATCGGCACCGTCTATTCCCTGCCGGAAATCGGCGAGATCGCCGCCATCGCCGGAAAGCGCAACTTGCCGCTCCATATGGACGGCGCCCGCTTCGCCAACGCGCTGGTCGCCCTTGGTGCTACACCGGCCGAAATGACCTGGAAACGCGGCGTCGACATGCTGTCCTTCGGCGGCACCAAGAACGGCTGCTGGTGTGCTGAGGCGATCGTTTTTTT
The DNA here is from genome assembly GCF_001664485.1 of Rhizobium sp. N324. Classification (NCBI taxonomy): domain Bacteria; kingdom Pseudomonadati; phylum Pseudomonadota; class Alphaproteobacteria; order Hyphomicrobiales; family Rhizobiaceae; genus Rhizobium; species Rhizobium sp. N324. Next base: position 3,983,176 of record NZ_CP013630.1, read on the forward strand.
CGATCCGGAGCGGGCGCGCGACATGCCCTTCATCCGCAAGCGCGCCGCCCAACTCTTTTCCAAATCGCGTTTCATCGCCGCCCAGTTCGATGCCTATTTCGAAAACGGCCTCTGGCTCGATCTTGCCCGCCACGCAAACGGCATGGCGGACCGCATGCGCGCCGGCATCGGCGCCAGCAACGCCGCCCGCCTTGCCTGGCCGACCGCTTCCAACGAAGTCTTTGCCGTGGTCAGCAAACATGCGGCAAAAACCGCCGAGGAAAGAGGCGCTAAATTCTACGAATGGCCGGTGCCGGCGGCAGCGCCCGAACTGGTGTCCAAAAACGAAATCCTGATCCGGCTCGTCACCAGCTTCGCGACGACGGAAGCGGATGTGGATGGTTTCCTGAAGTGCCTGGCTTCCTGACTACGGCAATCACTCACGCCGACTTCAGCCGCCGCACCTTCTGCAGGATATCGTCCGACAGGGCGGCGACCAGCGCCTGGTCCGCCCCCTTGCGCGGCACCAGCACGAATTCCACTTCCTCCAGCAGCGGAAGTTTTGACGCGGCGATCTCCTTCAGCCCTGAAGGCGCCATGCTGCGCGGCTGCACCAGCACGCCCATCCCGGCCCGCGCAGCCGCGGTCAACCCGCTGAGACTCCCGCAGGTGCAGACGATCCGCCACGCCACACCATTTCGCGCCAGCGCTTCTAGGGCGATCGCCCGGGTGACGCTCGGCGGCGGAAAGGCGATCAGCGGCAAAGGTCCGGAGGCCAGCACACGCTCCGGATCGCGCGCCAGCCAGACGAGCGGCTCGCGATAGACCAGCTTTCCGCGGGCATCGCCGAGCCGGCGCTTGGCAAGCACCAGATCGATTTCGCCATTGTCCTGCATCTCGTAGAGCACGCCGGAGAGCGCCACCGTCAGCTCCAGGTCGACGGAAGGGTGCGAGCGAACGAAATCCTCCAGCACCGCCGGCAACTGGCTGGTGACGAAATCTTCCGACACGCCGAGCCGCAGGCTGCCGCGCAGGCTGTTGCTGCGAAACAACGACTGCACCTGCCCCTCGATCGAAAGCATGCTGCGCGCATGCGACAGTAGCGCCTCGCCATCGCCGGTCAGTATGACCTTATGCGTGTCCCGCGCCAGGAGCTTGCGCCCGAGTGCCGCCTCCAGCCGCTGGATGTGCTGACTGACGGTCGACTGGCCAAGGCCGAGGCTTTCGGCGGCGAGCGTAAAACTGCCCATCTGCTCGACAGCGACAAAACTGCGTAATTGTGAAAGATCCAGCATTTTAATCCAGTTTCTTAATAACTGTTATTCCTTGCATCGTGGATCATAATGGAAGACAAAACAATTCAAATTTATCAAGCCGCGAGATCGCCATGCGCCGCCTTCTGCCCGATACCTTCACGACCCTGCTGGTCTGCACCGTCATTCTCGCCTCGCTGCTGCCGGCGAGCGGCGCATTCGCAGGTTATTTCGGCATCGCCACCGATCTTGCCATCGCGCTGCTGTTCTTCCTGCATGGCGCCCGCCTCTCGCGCGACGTCGTGATTGCAGGCCTGCTGCACTGGCGCCTGCATCTCGCCATCCTGCTGACGACCTTCGGCATCTTCCCGCTACTTGGTCTCGGCCTCGGCTTCATCCCCGACACGATCCTGCCGCAGCCGCTCTATCTCGGCATTCTCTTCCTCTGCGTGCTGCCGTCGACGGTGCAGTCGTCGATCGCCTTCACCTCGATGGCCGGCGGCAATGTGCCTGCCGCCATCTGCTCGGCCTCGGCCTCCAACATCTTCGGCATGTTCCTGACGCCGCTGCTCGTCGGCCTGCTGTTTTCCGTCGGCGGCCATGGCGGCTTCTCCTTCGACGCGCTGCAGCAGATCCTGCTGCAACTGCTCGCCCCCTTCATCGTCGGCCAGATCCTGCAGCCCTGGATCGGCGACTGGATCCGCGCCAAGAAGAAAATCCTCATGCCTGTCGATCGCGGCTCGATCCTGATGGTGGTCTATCTCGCCTTCTCGACGGCGGTCGTCGAGGGACTGTGGCACACCTTCTCGCTCGCCGATATCGCCGTCGTCATCGTCGCCGATATGCTTCTTCTGGGCATCGTGCTGGTGTTGACCATGTTCGGCAGCCGCTGGCTCGGCTTCGGCAAGGCCGACGAGATCACCATCACTTTCTGCGGCTCGAAGAAGAGCCTTGCAAGCGGCGTGCCGATGGCAAACGTCATCTTCGCTGGCCAGTCGATCGGCGCCATCGTGCTGCCGCTGATGCTGTTCCACCAGATCCAGCTGATGGTCTGCGCCGTTATCGCCCAGAAATACGCCGCCACGGCGGCCCGCCGCGCAACCAAAAAGGAAATAGACGAAGCCGCCAGCCCGGCCTGAGTCACAAACGGCGCCCCGATCGGAGCGCCGTTCATTTTTCCCGTTAAGGGAAAGTGATCAGTCGTTGATGACCTGCGCCTCGATGGCCTTCGGAGCCTCGACCGGCTCTGCGGCAATCGTAATCTTCCGGGGCTTCATGGCCTCGGGAATGTTGCGCAGAAGGTCGATGTGCAGCAGGCCGTTCTTCAGCGAAGCGGCAGTCACCTCGACATGGTCGGCAAGCTGGAAGCGGCGCTCGAAGGCGCGCTTGGCAATGCCGCGGTAGAGGAATTCGCCGCTCTCGGCAGGTTCCTCGCTCTTTTCACCTTTGACGGACAGGACATGGGCATGGGCTTCGATCGAAAGTTCGGTCTCGTCGAAACCGGCGACCGCCATGGTGATCCGGTAGGTATTGTCACCGGTGCGCTCGATATTATAGGGCGGATACGTCTGGGCCTGCTCCGGCTGGGCAAGGCTGTCGAGCATGGTGAAGAGCCGGTCGAAACCGACGGTCGAGCGATAAAGGGGAGAGAAGTCTACGTGACGCATGATGTCCTCCTGTGGAAGCGACGTGTTGCGATAAAATGCCCCTGAAACCCCATCTTTGGCGGCCTCGGGACGGTTGCGCGGGCCCTCTTCGGCACCCGCAGCAAGGAGATGGTGATGGGATTTGACGAGTTCAAGACCCTTCCGAAATCGCCCGACCGGGCCCGTGAACCCCGCATGAACGGCCGGTTCGGAGGGCATTCACACGCATCCGCCTAGAGATTGCAGCGTCGGGTGAATCTGGTCCCGATGGCTGAAGTGCATCGTCCCTTCTTCTTCAGCCTCAAACTCGGCCGGCTGTGAGCACCCTCATGCTCCTGCCGGCCCTTTTCGTTGCTTTACAGCCTTGCAGGGTCGCCGCTTTCCAAGCCGGATGCCATGCGCTATCCCTGATGCGAAGCAGTCAGCAGCGGTGCATTGGCAAAGTCATGGATCAGGTTCTCTATTCGACGCCCGACAATCCCGCCCCGGAAAACCGCACGGAAGGGTTCTTCGAAACTCATGACGGCCACCGGCTGCGCTACGCCGTTTTCCGCTCAGGCGCCCAGGTCGCCAAGGGCACGGTGGTCATCCTGCATGGCCGCAACGAATATATCGAGAAATATTTCGAGACGATCCGCGACCTGACGGCCAAAGGCCTCTGGGTCGCCACCTTCGATATGCGCGGCCAGGGCGGTTCTGGACGGCTCCTGAAGCGCCGCAACCACGGCCACATCCGCCGCTTCGTCGATTACGAGCGTGATCTCGACACCTTCCTCGAAAAGGTGGTGCTGCCGGATACCCGCCTGCCCTTCTACCTGCTCGCCCACTCCACCGGCGGGCTGATCGCGCTCTCGGCCGCGCCCTATCTTACCACCCGTATCGATCGCATGGTGCTGTCGGCGCCCTTCATTGGCCTGACCGGCCAGTCGGCCTCGCCCCGCGTCATCCGCACCCTGGCCGGCACGTTGACCGCAATCGGACTTGGTTCCTTGCCGCTGACCTCGAAACTGAAGGAGCCGGATTTCCGCGACAACCCGCTGACCTCGGACGAAACCCGCTTCGAGCGCAATGTCGCGATGATGGAAGCCCATCCGGAGCTGACGCTCGGGCCGCCGACGGCCCGCTGGCTGACCGAGGCTTTTCGCACGATGGACCGGGTCACGTCGCCCTACCATCTCTTCTCGATCACCATCCCGACCATCGTCATCGCCCCGACGCGTGACGGCGTTGTGCCCTACACGGCGCAGGAGCGGCTCTCGCGTTATTTCCGCGCCGGCCAGCTGGTGCCGATCAACGGCGCCCGCCACGAGATCTTCCAGGAACGGGATACCTATCGCGCCGCCGCCCTTGCCGCCTTCCACGCCTTCATTCCCGGCAGCGACGCCGAAGAAAACCAGGACGTCGCCGCCCTCGGCACCTGAGCCGGATCAGCGAAGCTGACCGGAGGATCAACGCTGCAGGATGGCGATCGCCTGATCGTAGACCGCCCGGCTGCCGGCGGCGATGATCGAGCCGCCGTTTTCGGGCCGTCCGCCGTCCCATGTGGTGATGATGCCGCCCGCCCCTTCGATGACGGGAATGATGCCGCCGACATCATAGGGCTTCAGGCTGTTTTCCACGACGAGATCGATATGGCCGGCGGCAAGTAGCGCATAGGCGTAGCAGTCGCAGCCGTAGCGGAAGAGCCGCACCTGGCTCTCGATCTCGCGGTATTTCTCCATCTCCGCGCCGGCGAAGAGATGCGGCGAGGTGGTGAATAAGATAGCGTTGGAAAGCCCGTCGCATGGGCGCGTCGCCAGCCGCCGCTCACCCTCCGGCCCGCTATAGATCGAGCCGTTCTGGTCGGCGAAATAGCGCTCGCCGGTAAAAGGCTGCTCGATCATGCCCATGATCGCCCGCCCTTCTTTCTGCAGGCCGATCAGCGTTCCCCACACCGGCAGGCCGGAGATGAAGGCGCGCGTGCCGTCGATCGGATCGATCACCCAGACGTAGTCGCGGTCGAGCCCGACATTGCCGTGCTCCTCGCCGAGAATGCCGTGATCGGGAAAATTCTCCTCGATCAGCGCCCGGATGGCGAGTTCGGCCGCCCGGTCGCCCTCGGTCACCGGATCGAAACCGGAAGAAAGCTTGTTGGTGATATCGAGGCCGGAGCGGAAGCGCGACAGCGTCTCCGCCTTGGCGGCCTCCGCCAGACGGTTGAAGAACGAGCGATCAGGAAGCATGGTCGATCCATTTGCTGGCGGGGAGTGGGCTTTCATAGCGAAAAGCGGCAGGAATGCAAACGCTGGCGGCTGAAGCATGTCGCGCAAAAGGGTGCAGCGGTTTTCCCCAGGCAAAGCGCGAAGCGCTTTTGGCGCAACGACATATGCAAAAACAAAGGGCTAAAGGGCGAGGAGCAAAGCTGAAAGGTCGCGACGCGCCAGCTCGCCTGCCCAAAGATGTCGCAGCGCAATATATTGCTTGACATTTGTGCAACGCAATAGTAGCGTCCTTAGTACAGTCTTCTGACTGTAAATACCCTCCTTGGGTGTTTCCTCCCTAGACTTAGCCGCGCTTACAGCGCGGTTTTTTTTGGCCGGCAAGACTGGGGCCAAACGTCACCGAAATCGAAATGCAGATTTATTCGGCAGCCAGCGCCCGGTCGCCGGCGAATTTCTCGACATAATCCGCCATCTGCTGCATGAAAACCGTGACCGCCTCGGCCACTGCGGCGAAGTCGGCGCGTTTTTCCAGCGTTACCTCGTCGACATAGATCGCCCGGTTCACTTCGATCTGCAGCGCATGCAGCCCGCGGGAGGGCCGGCCGTAATGTTCGGTGATGAAGCCGCCGGCATAAGGCTTGTTGCGGATCGCCGCAAAGCCCATTTCCTCGAGGATGGCGATGGCGGCGCGCGAAAGTTCGGCCGAAGCGCTGGTGCCGTAACGATCGCCGATGATGAAATCCGGCCGCGCGGTGCTGCCGGCGACGCGCACATTGCCGGGCATCGAATGGCAGTCGATCAGCACCCCGAAACCGAACTGCACATGCGTTCGCGCGATCAGCCGCCGGAGCGTCGCATGATAGGGCTTGTAGACCGCTTCGACCCGATCCAGCCCCTCCTGCACCGGCAGCCGCCGCGCATAGATCTCCATGTTCTCGGCGACGATGCGCGGAATGGTGCCGAGCCCGCCGGCGACCCGGAGCGAATTGACATTGGCATAGGGCGGCAGCAGTCCGTCGAACATCCGCGGGTCGAGCTCGTAGGGCTCGCGATTGACGTCGAGATAGGCGCGCGGAAAGTTGGCCGCCAGCAGCGGTGCGCCGAGTGCCACGGCCGAGCCGAACAGCTCGTCGACATAATGATCCTCGGAACGGCGGATGGCGATGCCTTCGAGCCTGGACTGCGCGATAAATTCCGGTGGATAAATACGGCCGCTATGAGGGGAGTTGTAGACGAAGGGAATGGTCTGCGACACGGGCTCATGAACCTCAAAAAGCTCGTATTCGCGTATCTCCGGCACTTTCGGCCCTCTTTACCATGTCATGAACTGACTGCTTTGCCCATGTTGCCAGTTGCCCGGCCCCAAGTCCATACTATGTAGACGGGATGGCGGTCGCGCACAGGCAATTCACCGGTTGTTTACCGGGTAAAGACTAGTGTAAACCCCGGGCACCCACCAAAAACTTATTGATCAGCGGTCTGGATTGATGACTCAGAAGATACTTCTCGCAGAAGACGACAACGACATGCGCCGCTTCCTGGTGAAAGCGCTCGAAAAGGCCGGTTACAAGGTCCTTTCCTATGACAATGGCGCCAGTGCCTATGACCGGCTGCGCGAGGAGCCGTTTTCTCTGCTGCTGACCGATATCGTCATGCCCGAGATGGACGGCATCGAGCTGGCGCGCCGCGCCACCGAACTCGACCCCGACCTGAAGGTGATGTTCATCACCGGTTTTGCCGCCGTGGCGCTGAACCCTGATTCGAAGGCGCCGAAGGATGCCAAGGTCCTTTCCAAGCCATTTCACCTGCGCGACCTCGTCGACGAGGTCAACAAAATGCTTGCCGCATAAGGCTTGCTGGGCGGCGCGTCACAAAACTGCAAAAAGCCTATTGACGGCTCCAAAGGTTTTGTGATCTATGCGCCGCCATCGGATGGGCGTGTAGCTCAGCGGGAGAGCACTACGTTGACATCGTAGGGGTCACAGGTTCAATCCCTGTCACGCCCACCATCCGATCTCCCTGACATCGTTGATAAATCCCCGCCACGGGGATTTTCGAATTCTTGAGACCGGAACGCCTCCCAAATCCGGCCCGTTGCAGTGCAAGAGGCTTGCGGGTAAAGAGCCCGGACATGATCCGGGTCGGCTTCAATTGGCTGTGGGACTCACCTTTCGCTCATCCGCCACCGATCGCTGACCCAGCCTGGCAGTCGATGAAATCTTAGTGCCGTTGCCGACAGAGCCAAATTCGGACACAGAACCATGCCATGGCGAATCGAGGCTGAGGTCGTGATTCGCCTCGCCAGGACATGGGGTTCGAGATGGAAATGAAATTACCTACGCTTGTCGCCGCCGCACTTTCCACTGCCTTTGCCTTGCCGGCCTTCGCCGCGCCGGCGTCTCCGCCTGAGACCTTTCCGGGCGCACTCGGCGTCATTACCCTTTCCGGCAAATGCGCCAAGCTGGTTGTCGCCAAGTTCGACGCCACCAAGGGCTGCAAGAACGAGCTTGCCAGCGTCACGCTGGCCAATGGCGTGGTGACCTTCATCTTCACCTCGGACGGCAAGGCGCTCGGCTTTCAGGGCGACGGCAGCGGCATCAAGCCCGCTTCCAACGGCAATGCCCGCCTGCCGCTCAGCCTCGTCACCACCGGTGTCGGCAACAAGATGACCGGAGAGGTCAAAGTCGCCGGCTTCTGCACCTTCGGAAATCCCTATGCCGGCAAGCCGATCGCGATCGAATGCACGGCCGAAAGCAAGGATTCCTCCTTTACCGGCAGCTTCCGCACCGGCGGCAAGCTAGTGAAGAAAGGTAAATAGCAAGAAGCTCCGGCAGACTGCGCCAGAGCTTTGCGGCTATGCTTCGCTGAAAAAGCCGGATGCCGTCAGGCGCACCAGGCGCCGCCGGCAGCCCCCGGCTTACGCGCCAGCCCCTCATTGATCAGTTGCGCGCCGAAGGAGCGCCCGTCACGCGAGACGACGCGCGGCGCGCCTGAAGGCTCGGCTTTGCCCGCGGCATTCATCGTGAACGGTCCGGCGTTCAGGAGCCCCAGCAGCCGCGACTTGGCGGCAAAGGCCACCCGGCGTTCGCCGTCGCAACGCGCCTGGTCGACGGCGGGGCTTGCCATGTCGGCGATCACGATCTTCTCGCCCTTGTACCAGAAGACGCCGCCGTCGCCGACACAGTTGATATGCGCGCCTTGGCCGCAATAACCGAAGGCGACCGTCCCGCTTTCCGGAGCGGCAGGGGAAACCGGGGACGGCGCCGCCTTGACCGGCTGGATCGTCGGCGTCGGGATCGTCGCCGGCGGCAGCAACTGCGATTGTTTCACCGGCGGTGCCGCTTTCGGCGTGGGTGCGGCAAGTGCTACCTGCTTCGGCGGCACATCCTTCCGGAAAGGCCCCGGCTCCGCTGCGTCCCGTGCGATCGGCGCCGATTGCCGTGGGAGCATCGGCTCGATGCTCTTCCAATGGTCGTGGGCGACGATACCGCCGATCGCGGCAATGCCGATCACCGCCCAGGGCAACAATCCGCCACCGCTGCTGCGCGTTTTGCTCTTTCCTCTCGCCGGCGCCCTGCGGCGGCCGCGTGTCGCTGTCTTGGCCATCTGTCCGATTCCCGTGAGGCCGCAATTATCGCCGCCCAATCCTTTCTGAAAGGTTGGCGCGGCGACAGGATGATGCCGGTTTCACCGATCTGTGCCTCGAGTGTCGCGCAGGCATCGGCCGTCAGTGGAGATGCCCGTGGGGCAATCCGCACGCACCGGTGAAAAAAGCCGAACAAATCTAGCGCTCACACGTTAGCCAGCGAAAAATTCATATGCGGTAGGAAAAAATCCATGGAACTGATCATCGCCGACATGATACCGGCGTCGCGCATTCATTATCCCGTCATCTTCGCCCGCCTGCTCGGCGCCATTGTCTTCGGCGGGCTGATCGGCTTCGAGCGTGAGGCACGCGACCGCCCGGCAGGCTTCCGCACCCATATTCTGATCAGTCTTGCCGCGGCCCTCTTTGCCATCATTTCGATCGAAGCGGTGCACATGCCGGGTTTTGCCGATGATGAGCAGGTACGGATCGATCCGCTGCGTGTCATCGAAGCCGTGACCGCCGGCGTCGCTTTCCTTGCCGCCGGCATGATTGTTTTTGCCAGAGGCCGGGTGCACGGGCTGACGACGGGGGCCGGCATGTGGCTTTCCGGCGCGATCGGCCTTGCCATGGGCTTCGGTTATTGGCCGATCGCCTTCTTCACGACGCTGGCCGCCATCTGCGTGCTCTTTGCCTTCGGTAAGCTCGAACGACGGCTCGGCTACAATTCCGGGCAGCGTGTCGATGAGGATAAACCTCGATAAGGCGAAACGCCCGGCATAATGCCCGGCGTCCGTATCAGCGTGACGGCCGGTGCTCATTCCGAGCGTGTGGCCGAAGGATCGCTTTTCCCAACCGATGCCTTGGCGCCGATGGACGGGGCGAGCGGCTTTTGGCCTTTTCCGATATCGATGCGCTCGTCCGCCGCCTCGCGTGCGGCCTGCCATTCATTTTCGTGCCGGATGAAGATCTCGCGGGGCACAAAGTTGATCGTCATATATTTCTCACCTGTTCGAATTGATCGTCGACGCGCCAAAGACGCATGCGGAATGCCGGTTATTTCTTGCTCGCCGCATTGCCCTTGAAGTCGGCGCCCTTGATGTCTGGGCCACCCTTGGAAAGATCGGCGCCGGTGACGTGGGCGGGCACGTGAATGTCGTGATAGACGCCGGGCGTCAGCGTCAGGTCGACATGATGCGGCGGCAGCACCTGCGCCTTCTGCATGCGGTTCGGCTTCGCCCGCTTCATGCGGTCGGACGCCTCTGTGCGTTTGTCGGGAACATGGGTCGAAGTGTGCATCATCGGCCTCCTTTTCAGCTCAACCAGGGTCTAACGGGCAGGCACCGGGATGGTTCCAAAAAAACACTTCATTTCCGTGCGGCCGCCGGACTTGACTGGCCGGGGAAGTTGATTAACTAAGGCCTGTCCCGCAGCCTTCCAGACATCGGCTACGGGTAATTTGGTGCCGGGCCCCTCTGGCGAGAGTTTTTACGGCGCTCTCGTGATGTCGGTACCGCCTGCAGCTTAGCCGGCGGATTTTTCATCGATGAACAAGCTCAACATGCCTTATCCGCATGCCCGTTGTGGCATGCCGCGTTTCTCACTCTCCACTCTCTCCACCACGATTTGCGGCCGCGAGGTGCGGCCATGAACCAGCCCGCGACCCACCATTCCTCGCTCAGCTATTTCCGCTGGGCCTTCATCGTCACCGCTCTCGGCCTTATTCTCGGCGCCGTGCTCGGCTGGCAGACGACAGGCACGATCGGCGGCATGGCGACGGTCTTCTTCATCTGCACAGTGCTTGCGGTGCTGGAGATTTCGCTGTCCTTCGACAATGCCATCGTCAACGCCAACAAGCTGAAGGAGATGACGCCGGTCTGGCAGAAGCGCTTCCTCACCTGGGGCATCATCATCGCCGTCTTCGGCATGCGCATCGTCTTTCCGCTGGCGATCGTTGCGATCGCGGCGCGGATCGGCCCCTGGGACGCGCTTGTGCTCGCCGCCCGTGAGCCGGAAGAATATGCCCGCATCATGAATGACGCGCATCTGCCGATCGCAGCCTTCGGCGGCACCTTCCTGATGATGGTCGGCCTCAGCTATTTCTTCGACAATGAGAAGAAAATCCACTGGTTCCGCGGCCTGGAAAAGGTCATGGCGCGCTCGGCCACCATCAGGGGCATCGAGATCGCTTTCGTGCTGTCGCTGATGCTTGTTTTCTCCTGGCTGATCGGCGGCGAGGAAGCGAGCATCTTCGTCCATTGCGCCATATACGGGCTGCTCACCTTCCTCGCGGTCGAGGTGGTTGGTGAACTGCTCGATGCGTCGCAGCAGACGATGAGCGCTGCCGCCAAGGGCGGCCTCGGCGCCTTCATCTATCTCGAGGTGCTGGATGCCAGCTTCTCCTTCGACGGCGTCATCGGCGCCTTCGCCTTGACGCAGAACCTCTTCGTCATCGCGATCGGCCTCGGCATCGGCGCCATGTATGTGCGCTCGATGACCATCATGCTGGTGGAGAAGGGAACGCTTGCCGAATATCGCTACCTCGAGCACGGCGCCTTCTACGCCATCCTGATCCTCTCGGTGATCATGTATGCGCAGACCCTGGTGCACATCCCCGAAGTGATCACCGGTCTCGGCGGCGCGACGCTGATCGGCCTGTCGCTCTGGTCGTCGATCCGCCACAACAAGCGCGAGCGGCTGGAAGATCACGCCGCCCGGCAGGACGAGCTCCACGCCTGACGATGACAATGCATGCCGCCCGGAGCTGAACAGCGGTTCCGGGTCGACATGCGCAAACGAAGACCAAGGCCGCAGCGCTGCCCTTGAGGCACCGTCTTTCGGACAAAATAAAGCCCGCGACCAACCAGTTGCGGGCTAATTCATTCATGCATGACTTGAAGGTCTTAGCGGGAGACCTGACCGAAGGAGGTCGGGTCGATGCCGAGTTCCCTCAGATCGCGGGCCTGCGGCCGGCGACCGGCTTCAACTGCGGCGCTGACCGCATTTGCGGCGCCCAGCACGGCAAATGCGCGGCCAAAGAAACCTGTGCGGACTGACTTGCGGATGGCGGACATTGTCCATTTCCTCTTGTTTTGATTGACCGCCTGTAGATGGCGTCGCGCACATACCTCCACAATGACCAGAAAATCACCGCAGCCATGCAAAAAGAAGAGGCCGGCGCATGTTTTCCATGGGCCGGCCCGTGAGGGAGGGGTAATGTCGTCTTTTTAGTCTTCGTTTGCCGCCAGCTGCGACAGCACCTGGCCGCGGCCGCGAATCCGCAGGATCAGCGGGATGAGAAAGGCCGCCGCTGCAACGATCAGCAGACCTGCCGCAATCGGCGACATCACCAGCGTCGTGACGTCGCCCTGGCTGATCGCCAGCGCGCGGCGAAGCTGCTGCTCGGCAAGCGGCCCGAGAATCAGGCCGACAACCGTCGGCGCAATCGGATAGCCGAAGAGCCGCATCACGTAACCGAGCAGGCCAAAGGCGAGCAGCATGCCGAGCTCGAACACCGATGGGTTGGCGCCGATCGTCCCGAGCGTCGCAAACAGCAGAATGCCGGCATAGAGCCACGGCTTCGGGATCGTCAGCAGCTTTACCCAGAGCCCGATCATCGGCAGGTTCAAGACCAGCAGCATTGCATTGGCGATGAGCAGGCTGGCGATCAGACCCCAGACAAGCTGCGGATTGGTGGCAAACAGCAGCGGCCCCGGCTGCAAGCCGTATTGCTGGAAGCCGGCAAGCATGATCGCCGCCGTCGCCGTCGTCGGCAAGCCGAGTGTCAGAAGCGGCACCAGCGTGCCGGCGGCCGAGGCGTTATTGGCAGCCTCTGGACCGGCCACGCCTTCGATCGCACCATGGCCGAACTCCTCGGGGTTCTTGGCCAGCCGCTTTTCGGTGGCATAGGAGAGGAAGGTTCCGATTTCGGCGCCGCCCGCCGGCATCGCGCCGATCGGAAAGCCGATCAGCGTGCCGCGCAGCCAGGGCTTCCACGAACGCGACCAGTCCTGCGCCGTCATCCACAGCGAACCCTTGACCGCCTCGACCTTCTCGGCGATCCGGTTGCCCTGCGCGGCGATATAGAGCGTCTCGCCGATCGCAAACATCGCCACCGCAAGCGTCGTCACCTCGACACCGTCGAGCAGGTCGGGAATGCCGAAGGAAAGCCGCGCCTGCCCCGTCTGCTGGTCGATGCCGACCATGGCGAGCGCGAAACCGATGAACAGCGAGGTCAGGCCCCTGAGGGCTGAATCGCCGAAGGCCGAGGAGACGGTGACGAAGGCCAGCGCCATCAGCGCGAAATATTCGCGCGGCCCGAAAACCAGCGCCAGCTTGACGATATAGGGCGCGATGAAGGCAAGCCCGAGCGTCGCAATCAGGCCGGCGACGAAGGAGCCGATCGCCGCTGTCGCCAGCGCCGGCCCGCCGCGCCCGGCGCGCGCCATCTTGTTGCCCTCGAGCGCAGTGACGATCGAGGCGCTTTCACCCGGCGTATTGAGCAGGATCGAGGTGGTCGAACCGCCGTACATGCCGCCGTAATAGATGCCGGCGAACATGATCAGCGAGCCGCCGGGATCGAGTTTGTAGGTGACGGGCAACAGCAGCGCCACGGTGAGCGCCGGGCCGATGCCGGGCAGCACGCCGACCGCAGTGCCGAGTGTGACGCCGACCAGCGCATAAACCAGGTTCATCGGCTGCATCGCAACCAGGATACCCTGCCATAGGAATTCGAATGTGCTCATCTTGGTGTCCCAAGCGGCGTTCCAGACCATGCGATCGGGTCAGGCGCCGCGTAAAATCAAAAGAGCTGACAGCGCGTCGCGCGCGGTCAGAAGAACAGATGTTCGAGCGGCCCGGCCGGCAGCGTCAGCTGCAGCAGCTGCGAGAAGATCGCCCAGACGACGAAGCTGAGGAGGATGCCGAGCGGCAGCGAGATCCAGAGCTTGCGTTTGCCGAAACCGCGTGCCGTCAGCGCAAAGAGGATGCCGGTGGCGATCGAGAAGCCGGCGACGCGCAGGAGCAGCATCTGGCCGGCAAGACCGGCAACGATCCAGACGACCGGCGCCACTTCCTGCTGATCGCGCTCCGGAAACTCGCCGCGCCAGGCTTCGGCGGCGGTCCAGATCCCGAGACAGAAGAGGCCGAACGCCACCACCTCAGGCACGGTCGCCGGGCCGATGCGGTCGTATTGGGCGATCGTTTTCAGATGCGAGGCATCCCAGGCCATCACGCCGGCGATGACGAAGAGGAAAACGGCAATGATGAACGCCGCCCAATCAGGGCGGCGTGTCGTTGCCGAGGAGGTGTTATCCTCGCTCATTGAACAAGTCCGATATCTTTGAGAATGCCTTCGGTGGCGGAGACATCCTTCTCGAGCTGCGCCTTGAAGGCGTCGCCGGACAGATAGGTGTCGGCCCAGCCCTTGGTCTTCAGCGTTTCCTGCCAGGTCGCCGAGCTATGCAGCTTCTCGAAATCGGCGGTGACGCTTGCCACCTGTTCTGCCGAGAGGCCCGGGGCTGCGGCCACCATGCGCCAGTTCTGGATGGTGACGTCGGTGCCGGCTTCCTTCAGCGTCGGGGCATCGACGCCGTCGATGCGCTTGTCGCTGGAGACGGCGAGAAGCCGGAGCGTGCCGGATTTCACCTGCGATTCGAACTCGCTGTAGCTCGAGACGCCGGCCGTGACCTGGCCGCCGAGAATGGCGGCGAGCGCTTCACCGCCGCCGGAGAAGGCGACATAGTTGATCTTGGTCGGATCGACCCCGGAGGCCTTGGCGATCAGGCCGACCGTGATGTGGTCGGTACCGCCGGCCGAACCGCCGCCCCAGGAAACCGCGCCCGGATCCTTCTTCAGCGCTGCAACCAGATCGGCCATGGTCTTGATCTCAGAAGAGGCAGGAACGACGACGGCTTCATATTCGCCGGTCAGACGGGCGATCGGCGTGACGTCCTTGAGTGTCACTGGCGACTTGTTGGTGAGGATTGCGCCGACCATGACATAGCCGCCGACGATCAGCGAATTCGGATTGCCGGCAGCCTGGCTGCTGAACTGCGCCAGGCCGATGGTGCCGCCGGCGCCGGGCACGTTCTGAACCTGGACGTTGCCGGAGATCTTCTCCTGCTGCAGCGCTGTCTGCAGCGAACGGGCCGTCTGGTCCCAGCCGCCGCCGGGCGCAGCCGGCGCGATGATGGTGTAGTCGGCCGCATAGGCCGGCAGCGCGATGGTCGCGGCAAGAAGGGTTGCGATGAAAGTATGCTTCACGATGTGTCCTCCGTGGGCGGCTGAGCGAACCGCCTGTTATTCTCTGGGAATCGGAAGGAATGGCCGGCAGCGGACGTGATTGTCCTGATGACGAGCAGAATACCTCCCAAGGCTTCAGCTCTCCGCCTCCACGGAGAAGAAGTAGCCAAAGCCACCACAACAAGCTGTCATTTAGCTGACATCGGCGAGATATCCAGGAGAAGAGGCCACTTTTTTGCCGTAATTGCCGGGCGCCGGCCCAAACCGGGTCCTATGTGTGGACCGGCCGAAAGCTGACGCCTTCACTGCGCCCGCAGAACCTCGTTCCAGTGCGCGATCAGCCGCGCCCGTTTCACCTGGTCGAGATAGACCATCAGCCCGGGGCTGACCGGCACCGGCCGCAGTTGGGCGCCGAGCAGTTCCTGCAGCGTATTGGCGGTATTTTCTCCCGCCACCTCGGGGCTGACGGCCGGGATTTGCAGCTCGCGCGCCATGATCGTCTGCCCTTCCCTCGACATGAAAAAGGTCAGATAACGCCGGCCGAGTTCCGGCTCGGCAGCCGCCTGCGGCACCAGCCCGATCCGCGACATCACCACGGTATAATCCTTCGGCAGCACGATGCCGACATCCGGATATCGCGACGCCCAGTCGGCCGCATAGGAGCCGAGAATATTGTAGCCGAGCACGAAGCGCCCGTCGGCAACTCGCTCCAGGATCGCAGAACTCGTCGAATAGAGCTTGACGCCGGCAGCCCCCATCGCTCCGATCACCGACCAGATATCGCCGAACTGCTCCTGGTCGCGCGCCATGAACAGAAAACCGACGCCGGAGCGCTCGATGTCGTAAGTGCCGATCCGCCCATAGACCTCGTTGCCCTTGCGCTTCAGGTAATCGACGAATTCCGCCCGCGAGCGCGGCACCGGCTCATGCACGAAGCTCGGCTTGTGGTAGACGAACACCGCCGGCTCGAAGGTCAGCGCATAGGCGGTGTTGCGCCAGTTCGCCCATTTCGGCCATGCGGCACTCATCGGCAGGTTGCTGACCTGCGCATATCCGTCGTTGGAGAGCTTCACCTGCAGGTCCATCGCCGAGGAAAAGGCAAAATCCGCCGTCTTCTTGCCGGCATCCGTCTCCCTGACGATCCGGTCGTAGATATCGCCGGTCAGCATGTCCTCGTATTTGACCGCGACATCGGGATTGGCTTCCTGGAAACCTCGGATCATCGGCTGCGCCAACGGCTCGTCGAGCGAGGAATAGACCGTCAGCACCGGCGCATCTGCATTGCCCGATTTCGCCGCATAGAAGGCTTGATCGGCCAGCGCAAAGCCCGGCCAGAACGCCAGCAGCACGATGAAAACTCTCCTCATACAGCAACAATGCCTCAGCATGCCGGGAGGAGCAAGGGCGCTGGAACTAGGCGATGACCCACTCCATCAGCGCATTTTGTGCGTGCAACAGAAAGGCCTTGGCGGCGCCACTTTGGCAGCGCAAATTCAGGGGCTGCGGAGGTTCGACTTAAGCTCCCAAACCGATCGACGGCCACTTTTTCCAATACCCATCCCGAAGCATCGCCTGAAGCACATCACTCCGCTTTCTCCGATTATAATCGCCCTTTCACCACAAAGGACTAGCGTCGAACGCCATCCTTCACCCGTTCAGAGTATTGATGAAGATCGGCGACGCTATATGGTCGCGCTGCCGTGTCAAACCGTCGAAACCGCCCGAATTTTGTCATTCGTGGGACGACTCTACGCGACAAAAACTCTATAAAAAGCTAGGACTAATCTGGGAAGATCCATGGGAGGGGTCATGGAACGACGACTGAGCGCTATTCTCGCTGCGGATGTCGTTGGCTACAGCCGACTGATGGGCATTGATGAGGCAGGCACGCTGCAGGCGCTGAACCGCCACCGCTGCGAACTGGTCGACATTCGTATTTCGGACTATAAGGGCCGCATCGTCAAACTCACCGGCGACGGCATCCTTGCCGAATTCCAGAGCGTGGTGAACGCGGTGGCCTGCGCCGCCGAAATCCAGCGCAGCATGGCGGCCCGCAACGAGAACGTGCCCAGGGACGAGCGCGTCGAATTCCGTATCGGCATCAATCTCGGCGACGTCGTGGTCGAGAACGGCGATATCTTCGGAGATGGCGTCAATCTTGCCGCCCGGCTTGAGCGTATCGCGCCCCCGGGCGGGATCGCCGTGTCGGCCTCGGTGCGCGATCAGGTCGGCGCGCGCCTCAATCTCGGCTTCGACTTCATCGGCGAACATGTGCTCAAAAACATCCGGCAGCCGGTTCAGGTCTATACCGTCACCCTGGCGCCGCCCTCCTCGGCGAAATTGGTGGCGCAAAACCGCAATACCTGCTTCATCGCGGTGCTGCCCTTCACCAATATGAGCGGCGATGCCGACCAGGACTATTTCTCCGACGGCATCACTGAAGACATCATCACCGATCTCTCCAAGATCTCCAGCCTGCACGTCGTGCCGCGCAATACCATCTTCACCTACAAGGGCATATCGGTGAAGGTGAAGCGGCTAGCCCAGGAACTTGGCGTGCGCTACGTGCTCGAGGGAAGTGTGCGTATCTTCGGCAATCGCGTGCGCATTTCCGGCCAGCTGATCGACACCGCCAATGGCGATCACCTCTGGGCCGAGCGTTATGACCGCGACCTGACCGACATCTTTGCCATCCAGGACGAGATCACCCATGCGATCGTCGGCCAGTTGAAGGTGCGTCTGCTGCCGGAGGAGAAGAAGGCGATCGCCAATGAGCCGACCGCCAATGTCGAGGCCTATACCTATTATCTCCGCGGCCGCCAGCTCTCCCACACCTGGACCAAATCCTATCTCCAGCTCGCAAGGCGGATGTTCTGCAAGGCGGTCGAACTCGATCCGGATTATGCCCGCGCCTATGCCGGCATCGCCGATTGCGACGCGGCGATCCGCGATTGGGCACCCGACGACGTGCCGCTGAGGCGCATCCTCGAGATGAGCGCCCGCGCGCTGGCACTTGATCCCGACCTTCCCGAAGCCCACGCCTCTCATGGTCTGGCCCTGCATCAGAGCGGCTACGATGACAGGGCGGCGGCGGCTTTCGAACGTGCTCTGGCGCTCGACCCCAACCTGTTCGAGGCGAATTTCCATTATGCCCGATTCTTCTTCATGCACGGCAACTTTGCCGAATCCGTTCAATACTTCACCCGCGCCGCCGCGATCCGTCCCGACGACTACGTCTCGCCGATCCACCTGATGTCTGCCTACCGCTCGCTCGGCCGTGTGTTGGATACCGAAAACTGGGCCCGTCTCGGCCTGCTGCGCGCCGAGCGCGCGCTCAACCTCAATCCGGAAAATTCCGGCCCGGCTCATCGTGGCGCGCTGGCGCTTGCCCATATGGGCGATGTGACGAGGGCGCGCGACTGGGCCGCCCGCGCCATCGCCATCGATCCCGACGACATCGTCGCGCAGTATAATCTCGCCTGCGTCTATTCCGTCCTCGGCGACGTCGGCCAGGCGATCGATCTTCTTGAGAGGCTGCTGCCGCACAGCTCCGTGTACCATATCAAATGGTTCAACAATGATTCCGATCTCGACAACATCCGCGACGATCCACGCTTCCAGAGGCTGCTGGCCGCCGCAATGATGCAGCGCGAACGGATCGAAAGGACCGGGAGCTGAAATCGGCTTTCCCACGGCCGTTCACCAATCTTCAAAATCGCTGTGACAACCTCTCGTCGCCCCTGTAACTTCCGTTGAAAATAGGGGGACATCCGTGCGCATCCTGCTCACCGAAGACAATATCGCGCTGGCCGACGGCCTGTCGGCGATCTTGCGCGGCACAGGCCATGCCGTCGATGTCGTCCATGATGGGGCATCCGCCAATGCGGTCATCGCCGCGGAAAATTTCGATCTTGTCATTCTCGACCTCAACCTGCCCGAGATGGACGGGCTCGACGTGCTGCGCGCCATGCGCGCCCGGCAGAACCAGGCAGCCGTCCTCATCCTGACCGCGCGCGGCACGCCGGAAGAACGGGTGAAGGGCCTCGATCTCGGCGCCGACGATTATCTGATCAAACCCTTCGACATATCAGAATTCGAGGCCCGCGTGCGCGTGCTGCTGCGCCGTCAGGCCGGGCTGCGCTCGGCGACCGTCAGTTTTGGCGGCATCTCTTTCGATCTCAATTCCCGCGCCTTCTCGGCAGGCGCCACGCCGCTTGATATTCCCGCCCGCGAGCTCGGGCTGCTCGAAATTCTTTTCATGCGGGCCGGCAAGGTCGTCGCCAAGGAGGCGATTATCCAGTCGCTGACCGCCTTCGACGACGACATTTCTTCAAATGCCATCGAGCAATATGTCAGCCGCCTGAGGAAGCGCCTCTCGCCGCACGGCCTGACGGTCAAGACTGCCCGCGGCATCGGCTATTATCTCGACAAGCTCCCCGAGGTCTCATGAAAGCCGCCTATTCCCTCAGGCGCCGGCTGCTCTTCTGGCTGCTCGTCTCCACAGCCGTCATCGGCACGCTGGCGCTTGCCGATACTTATCGGGAGGCTGTGCAGACCTCGAACATCGTCTCCGACCGGGTGCTCGCCGGCTCGGCGCTGGCGATCGCCGAACGTGTCGTCGTTGCCGAGGACGGCACGCTGCAGGTCGATATCCCCTATGTCGCGCTTGAAATGCTGACCTCGGCCGCGCAGGATCGCGTCTTTTACCGCGTCGACGGTCCGCCGGGCAAATTCATCACCGGCTACCAGTCGCTGCCGGTCCTGAACAAGACGCCCGCCAATGCCGCCGCCTTCGCCGACGACACCTTTCGCGGCGAGCCGATCCGTGTCGCCACACTCGAACGCTCCGCCTCGACCGGCATCCGCTCCGTGCCCTTCGTGGTCACGGTCGCCGAAACCACGATCGCCCGCCGACAGCTGGCGCAAGCGATTCTCGTCCGCTCGGCACTGCGCCTCGCCTTCATGATCGCGGGTGCCGCCGTCATCGTCTGGATCTCGGTCACCGTGGCGCTGCGCCCGCTCTACAAACTCGGCGATGCCATCGGCGAACGCAGCCCCGATGACCTGCACCCGATCGAGCAGACCGTGCCGAGCGAGGTCGAGCCGCTGGTCGATACGGTGAACAGCTTCATGGTCCGCCTGCAATCGGCGCTCGATGCGCTGCGCCATTTCACCGGCAATGCCAGCCACCAGCTGCGCACGCCGCTGGCGATCATCCGCACCCAGCTTGCCCTTTCCGCCCGCGCCGGCTCGCTTGAGGAGGCGCAGGCGGCAGCGCTGAAGGGCGATCAGGCCGTGGCGCATGCCGAGCGCATCCTTGCCCAGCTTCTGCTGATGGCAAAGATCGACGCCGCCACTGCCAAGGAGGCGCTGACCGCTGCCGCCATCGATCTTGCCGCCATCGCCCAGGACATTACCGGCGAGCAGATCCCGACGGCGGCCAGCGCCGGCATCGATCTCGGTTTCGAGGGCGAGAGCCCGGCGATGATCCGCGCCGAGCCGCTGCTGATCGGCGAAATGCTGCGCAACCTTGCCGGAAATGCCATCGCCTATGCCGGGAAAGGGGCGGAGGTCACCGTCCGCGTCATCGCGTCAGCGGAGACGATCCGCCTTGAAGTCGAGGACAACGGCCCCGGCATTCCCCGCAATAAACTGGAGGCAGTGCGCGGGCGTTTTTCGCGCGGCAATCAGACAGGGGCGCAAGGCACCGGCCTCGGTCTGCCGATCGTCGAAGAAATCGCCAATCTTTTCAACGCCGACCTGACGCTTGAGCCAGGCCGGGACGGCAAGGGCCTGAAGGCGGCCATCACCTTCGCCAAGGCGGCGTAAAAGCCTTTGGCCCTCCTTGCTTTCTTTCGCTGCATTGCACACACTGATGTCGGGAACAGCAAGCCGCACGACGATGCGCGCCGGATAAAAAGAGCAATATGTCGATCAAAGCCAGCATCTATCATCTGACGCATTACACCTATGACAAGCCGGTCCGCCTCGGCCCCCAGATCATCCGGCTGAAACCTGCCTCGCATTCGAAGACAAGAGTGCTCAGTCACTCGCTGAAGGTCACGCCTTCAAATCACTTCGTCAACCTGCAGCAGGACCCTTACGGCAATTACCTCGCCCGCTACGTCTTCCCGGACCCGGTGACCGAATTCAAGATCGAGGTCGATCTCGTCGCCGACATGACGGTCTACAATCCCTTCGACTTCTTCGTCGAGGAGGAGGCGACCAAGTGGCCCTTCGGCTATCCGGAAACGATCCAGGAGGATCTGTCGATCTATATGACGCCGGAACCGGCCGGCCCACGGCTGAAGGCGCTGCTGCCGACGCTCGACTGGTCGCCCGGCCAGGCGACGGTCGATATGGTCGTCGGGTTGAATGCCCGTCTGCAGCGGCAGATCGGCTATGTCATCCGCATGGAAACCGGCGTGCAGACGCCGGAGGAGACGCTCGAAAGCGCCAAGGGCTCGTGCCGCGACACCAGCTGGCTGCTCGTCCAGATCCTTCGCCATCTCGGCCTTGCCGCCCGCTTCGTCTCCGGATACCTCATCCAGCTGACGCCGGATCTGAAAGCGCTCGACGGCCCCTCCGGCACCGAAGTCGATTTCACCGACCTGCATGCCTGGGCGGAGGTCTATCTGCCCGGCGCCGGCTGGGTCGGCCTCGACCCCACTTCCGGCCTCTTGACCGGCGAAAGCCATATCCCGCTGGCCGCCACGCCGCATTACCGCAACGCCGCCCCGATCTCCGGCGGTTACTTCGGCGAAGCCGAAACCGAATTCGCCTTCGACATGAAGGTCTCGCGGGTCGCCGAGCACCCGCGCATCACCAAGCCCTTCTCCGATGAAAGCTGGGAGGAGCTCAACGAACTCGGCGAGAGGGTCGACCGCATCCTCGAGGCCGAGGACGTGCATCTGACGATGGGCGGCGAGCCGACCTTCGTTTCGATCGACGACTTCCAGTCCGAGGAGTGGAACACCGCCGCCGTCGGCCCGACCAAGCGTGAAAAGGCCGACAGCCTGATCCGCCGGCTGCAGGAACGCTTCGCCCCCGGCGGCTTCCTGCATTACGGCCAGGGCAAGTGGTATCCGGGCGAAAGCCTGCCGCGCTGGACCTTCTCGCTCTACTGGCGCCGCGACGGCAAGCCGGTCTGGCAGAACCTCGATCTGGTCGCCGTCGAAGGCAAGGATACCGGCGTCACTTCAGAGGATGCCGAAAAGCTCTTGACGGCGATCGCGAAAGAACTGGCGATCAAGCCCGCCATGGTGCAGCCGGCCTTTGAGGATCCGGCCGACTGGATCATCAAGGAGGGCAATCTCCCCGACAATGTCGATCCGGCAAATTCGAAATTGAAGGATCCCGAGGAACGCAACCGCATCGCCCGCGTCTTCGATCGTGGCCTGACCGTCCCCACAGGCTACATCCTTCCGGTCCAGGCATGGAACGCCAGGGCCGCTGAAAGCCGGGTCTGGGTCAGCGAGAAATGGCGCACCCGCCGCGGCAAAATCTTCCTCGTTCCCGGCGACAGCCCGATCGGTTACCGCCTGCCGCTCGGCACCCTGCCCTATGTTCCCCCGGCGCGTTATCCCTATATCCACCCCGCCGATCCGACGATCCCGCGCGAACCGCTGCCCGATGTCTTCATACCGGCCGGCCGCGCCATGCCGGAAGCCTCCTTCCACGCCGGCGAGAGCAATCGCAGCCGGATCGAACAGACGCTCGGTGAGATCGGCGGCGCCGTGCGCACCGCCATGTCGGTCGAGCCGCGCGACGGCAGGCTCTGCGTCTTCATGCCGCCGGTCGAGCGCATCGAGGACTATCTCGAGCTGATCGCAGCTGCGGAAAACGCCGCCGCCGAGCTGAAGCTTCCCGTCCATATCGAAGGTTATCCGCCGCCGCAGGACGAGCGCATCAACGTCATCCGCGTCGCCCCGGATCCCGGCGTCATCGAGGTCAACATTCATCCTGCCTCGAACTGGAAGGAATGCGTCGACATCACCACGGCGGTCTATGAAGAGGCGCGCGCCACCCGGCTCGGCGCCGACAAGTTCATGATCGACGGCCGTCATACCGGCACCGGCGGCGGCAACCATGTCGTCGTCGGCAGCGCCAATCCGAACAACAGCCCCTTCCTGCGCCGTCCCGATCTCCTGAAGAGCGTCGTCCTTCACTGGCAGCGCCACCCCTCGCTCTCCTACCTCTTCTCCGGCATGTTCATCGGTCCGACCAGCCAGGCGCCGCGCATCGACGAGGCCCGCCATGACAGCCTTTACGAGCTGGAGATCGCCATGGCGCAGATCGCGGCTCCCGGCCGCGGCCAGCCGCCGCTGCCCTGGCTGGTCGACCGGCTGTTCCGCAACCTTTTGACCGATGTCACCGGCAACACGCACCGCGCCGAGATCTGCATCGACAAGCTGTTTTCGCCCGACGGCCCGACCGGCAGGCTCGGCCTCATCGAGTTCCGCGGCTTCGAGATGCCGCCCAACGCGCGCATGTCGCTTGCCCAGCAATTGCTGGTGCGCGCGCTGATCGCCCGTTTCTGGGTCAACCCCGTCGACGGCAAGTTCGTCCGCTGGGGCACGACCCTGCACGACCGTTTCATGCTGCCGCATTTCGTCTGGGCCGATTTCCTCGACGTGCTTGCCGACCTTCGCCAAAACGGCTTCGACGTCAGCCCGGAATGGTTCAAGGCCCAGCTCGAATTCCGCTTCCCCTTCTGCGGCGAAGTCGAATACGAGGGCTCGAAACTGGAACTGCGCCAGGCACTGGAGCCTTGGCACGTCATGGGCGAAGAGGGCGCGCCGGGCGGCACCGTCCGCTACGTCGACAGTTCCGTCGAGCGCCTTCAAGTGCGGCTCGAAACAAGCAATGCGGCGCGCTACACCGTCACCTGCAATGGCCGCACCCTGCCGCTGACGCCGACCGGCACATCAGGCGTGTCGGTGGCCGGCGTCCGTTACAAGGCTTGGCAGCCGGCCTCCGGCCTGCATCCTGTGCTGCCGATCAACACGCCTTTGACTTTTGACATTTATGATACATGGTCGAAGCGTTCGATCGGCGGCTGCATCTATCATGTTGCCCATCCGGGCGGCCGGACCTATGACACCTTCCCGGTCAACGGCAACGAGGCGGAAGCAAGGCGGCTCGCCCGCTTCGAGCCGTGGGGACATACGGCGGGCGGCTATATTCCGCGCGCCGAGACGGGTTCGCTGGAATTCCCGCTGACGCTGGATCTGCGGCGGCCTGCTGGAATTTGAGGCCGGGGGTGAGGGATAGCTCGGGTTTTGATGGGTAAGAGGCCGGCAGTAGAGCGCAGGGAAGAGACCGTAGACCGCACCGGCAAACGTGCGGCCTTCGACTATGCGCCGCTTCCCGACACCGCCGACGAGATGGTTGACAACAAGGGCAGGGTTCGCCCGGTCTGGCAGCATTTCCTCTCGCATCTGAGCGCGATGCCGGAAAAGGATCTTGCCGAGCGTTTCGCCCGCGCCGACCGCTACCTCCGGGATGCCGGCGTCTTCTACCGTGCCTATGGCAGCAAGGGCACCGGCGAACGCGCCTGGCCGATCTCGCATATCCCGGTGCTGATCGACGAACGCGAATGGCAGACGCTGTCGGCCGGCCTCGTCCAGCGCGCCGACCTGCTGGAGGCGATCGTCGCCGATATCTACGGCGACAACCGGCTGGTGGAAGAAGGTGTGCTGCCGCCGGCGCTGATGGCCGCCAATCCCGAATTCCAGCGCCCGCTCGCCGGCATCCGGCCGGCCTCCGGCCATTATCTGCATTTCTGCGCCTTCGAGATCGGCCGCGGGCCCGACGGCAACTGGTGGGTGCTGGCCGACAGGACGCAGGCGCCGTCGGGCGCCGGTTTCGCGCTGGAAAGCCGCGTTGCCACGACCCGGGCCTTCTCGGATATCTATGCCGAAACCCCGGTCCACCGCCTCGCCTCCTTCTTCGGCGGCTTCCGCGATGCGCTGCAGGGCATGAAACATTCGGGCGACGACCGCATCGCCGTGCTGACCCCGGGCCCGGCCAACGAGACCTATTACGAGCACGCCTATATCGCGCGCTATCTCGGTTTCATGCTGCTTGAGGGCGAGGATCTGACGGTCGTCAAGGGCCGCGTCATGGTGCGCACCGTCGCCGGCCTGAAGCCGATCGGCGTGCTCTGGCGCCGTCTCGATTCGGCCTTTGCCGATCCGTTGGAACTGAACCAGAATTCGCATATCGGCACACCCGGCCTCGTCGAGGCGCTGCGCGCCGAAAGCGTGACCATCGTCAATGCGCTCGGCACCGGCGTTCTCGAGACCCGGGCGCTTCTGGCCTTCATGCCGACCATCTGTCGCCGTCTGCTGGGGCAGGATCTGCAGCTGCCTTCGATCGCCACCTGGTGGTGCGGCCAGGAGGAGGAACGCGAGCACGTCGCCAGGAATATCGAGAAGATGGTGATCGGCCCGGCCTATTCCCGCGCCCCCTTCTTCGACGACGACGGCGAATCCGTGCTCGGCTCGTCGCTGCGGGCGACCGCCAAGGATTCCATCACCGACTGGCTGAGTTCGGACGGCCCGAAACTTGTGGGACAGGAGGTCGTGACGCTGTCGACGACGCCCGCCTGGGTGGACGGCAAGCTGGTGCCGCGGCCGATGTCGCTGCGCGTCTTTGCCGCCCGCACGGCGAACGGCTGGCAGATCATGCCCGGCGGTTTTGCCCGCATCGGCTCCGGCGCCGATGTCGCGGCGATCGCCATGCAGTCGGGCGGCGCGGCCGCCGACGTCTGGATCGTCAGCGACAAGCCGGTCGAGCGCCACACGCTGCTGCCGGCCGAGGGCAGCTTCACCCGCAACATGCCGGGCAGCCTGCCGAGCCGGGCGGCCGACAATCTGTTCTGGCTCGGCCGCTACATCGAGCGTGCCGAAGGGGCGCTGCGCATCCTGCGCGCCTGGCATGCGCGTTACGCCGAAGCCGCCGATCCGAGCCAGCCACTGCTCGCCGACGTCTCCGCCTACCTCGCCGCCGTCGATATCGATACTGCCGAACCCGTGCCGGAAACGCTGTTGCGCAACATCGACAGCGCCGTGTATTCGGCGAGCAACATCCGCGACCGCTTCTCGCCGGACGGTTGGCTGGCGCTCAACGATCTCGCCAAGACCGCCCGCCGCTTTCACGTCACCGTCGCTGCCGGCGACGACGCCAGCCACGCGATGACGATCCTGCTGCGCAAGCTCGCCGGTTTTGCCGGCCTGGTGCACGAAAACATGTACCGTTTCATGGGCTGGCGCTTCCTCTCGCTCGGCCGCTATATCGAGCGCGGCCTGCACATGACGCGGCTGCTCGGCCACATGTCCGGCCCGGAAGCGCCCGACGGCGCGCTCGACATGCTGCTGGAGATCGGCGACAGCGTCATGACCCACCGCCGCCGCTACAACGTCAACACGGCGCGGCTGACCGTCACCGACCTGCTGGCGCTCGATCCCCTCAATCCGCGCTCGGTGCTCTTCCAGGTGAACGAAATCCACCACGAGGTCGAGCAACTGCCGAACGCCCTGATCAACGGCCAGATGTCGCCCTTCTACCGCGAGGCGATGCGGCTCCACTCGGGCCTGGCGGTCATGACGCCGGAGGGCATGGGTGCCGAAGTCTATCAGCGGCTCGAACGTGAATTGGAGCAGCTTTCCGATCTGCTCGCCCAGACCTATCTCGGGTGACGGCGATGCTTTACGATCTTTCGCTGCGCATGGGTTACAGCTACGACGTGCCGGCCTCCGGCGCCCGCCACATCATGCGCCTGATGCCGCTATCGCTGACCAACCGGCAACGGCTGGTCGCCGGCTCGATCACCATCTCGCCGACGCCGGACGAACAGTCGCATTTCGTCGATTTCTTCGATCATCCCGCCACCGCTTTCATGCTGCGCGCGCCGCACGAGACGCTCGACATCCGCATGCAGGCCCGCGTCCAGGTGGAAAGCCAGCCGATCGCCGCCGATTTCTCGCCGCTGCTGGCCGACCTGCCGGAGGAAATAGCCGGCATCTGGTCTCTGGCGCCGGATTCGCCGCACCACTTCCTCGGCGACAGCCCGCGCCTGACCCAGACGCGCGAGATCGCCGACTATGCGCGAAGCTGCGCCATGCCTGATCTGACGGCGATGCAGATCGCCTATGCGCTCTGTGCCCGCATCCACAAGGATTTCAGCTACGACGCCGACGCGACGACGGTGGACACGACGCCGATCGAGGCATTCAGGCTGAAGCGCGGCGTCTGCCAGGATTTCACCCACATTATGATCCTGGCGCTCCGCAGCCTCGGCATTCCGGCGGGTTACGTCTCGGGTTTCCTGCGCACCATCCCGCCGCCCGGCAAGGAACGCTTGGAAGGGGCGGATGCCATGCATGCCTGGGTCAGGATCTGGTGCGGCGAGACCATCGGCTGGATCGAACTCGATCCGACCAACGACATCTCAGCCGGCACTGACCACATCGTCGTCGCCTACGGCCGGGATTATTCCGACGTCGTCCCCGTCATCGGCGTGTTGAAAAGCTATGGCGGCCAACGCGCCGTCCAGGCGGTCGACGTAATCCCGCTGAAATAATCCCAAAACTGGAAAAATCTGCCGATTCGTTAGAATTGAATGGACGCCGTAAGGACGACGTAAAGAAGTAGCGACGCCTAATGTAACCCACAGGGTCCATTTCGGGTGAACATGATGAGCACCTTCTCTTTGTACCCCTGCCTGCGTCGCATGTTGAGCGATCGAGGCGGGAATTTCGGTATCATGACGGCTATCCTGCTGCCCGTTCTTGTCGGAGCTGCCGGCATGGCGATCGACTATTCGAATATGGCGCTGTCGAAGCGCGAGTTGCAGGAAGCCACGGACTCGGCGGCTATCGCCGCAGCGACTGCGCTCGCCAATGAGAAGACCGACGAGGCCGGCGCGAAAAGCCTTGCGAAGGATTTTGTCGCCGGACAGATGGCACAGGTTCTTGCGAAGAACTCCATTCAAGGCTCGATCAAGGATAAAACGAACGTCAACGTCACGACCACGGCAAATGGTACAAAGAGCAAGATCTTCAAGGTCGATGTCAACACCTCCTTCGACCTCCCGCTCAGTCCCCTGATGCGCGTCTTCGGTAAGGCGACGCAGACCATCAGCGCGACAAGTAGCGGCGAGAACGGCCAGACCGATACACAAGGCGCACTCTCGATGTATCTGGTCCTCGATCGCTCCGGTTCGATGTCTTTCATAACCGATCAGAAGAAAACGAAGCCGTCGAAATGTGACAACTACACACAAGACAGTTGGCCGGATCCGGACAAAGATTTGAAGTCCTACTGCTATATCCGCAAGATAGAGGCGTTACAGACAGCGGCTGCTGGGCTTTTCACCGAACTTAACAAAGCCGATCCAACGAGCGAACTCGTGCGTGTCGGCGCTGTCTCCTATACGGACAAACAACAAGCGGCCAAAGCGATCAATTGGGGCACTGCGGACGCCGCGAGCTACGTCTCGGCTCTCCCCTATTTGCCGACCGGCGGCACAGATGCGAGTGATGCGCTTGATACGGCCTACAAGGCTCTGAAGTCCTCGACCGAGGGCACCGATACGGAGACCCAGAAGCACAAATCCAAGAATCACAACAGTTTCCAACGATATATTATCCTGATGACCGACGGTGAAATGACGGGCAACGGTAGTTCGTGGAATAGTTCACTTGACAAGGAAGTCCGCGATCTCTGCACTGTGGTAAAAAGCGATGGCATTACCATCTTTACCATTGCCTTCATGGCTCCGCAGAGGGGCAAGGATTTGCTCCAGGCCTGCGCAAGCAGTACCGCGAACTATTATGCTCCCGACAACATGGCCAAGCTGGTCGAAGATTTCGGCGACATCGCCGCAAAGGCTACAAGCTCGATCACCCGTCTGACGAACTAAGTCACGAAGTCGGTGGGGGTCGATACAAAGCCGCGCCGGAACAAACCCGCGCGGCTTTTCGTTATCGCTATCCCATCCATCTGATCGGGAAAAGCGTTTGAAATCAATTCCCTCGAACCCGGTGATTCTGAAGGTTTCGCAAATTTTTCGTTTGCTCAAATCCTTTGTTGCAAGTGCTTAGTAACGATGCATAAACTGTCGTCGGCACAAGCGACAAATCGATTAAATCAGGCATAACATCCTGAAACCAAATTAAAATTGGCGAGATCTGACAATGAATACCGTTTCCAAGCCGATTATTCCCTCCCCCGCCCCGCGCAGCTCGAAGCCGGAAATTCTCGCCGAAGAAATCATCGAACGCCTGACCTACCGCATCGGCAAGGACGCCAAGGTGGCAAAGCCGCACGATTGGCTGACCGCGACGATCCTGGTGGTGCGCGACCGCATCATCGACAAGTGGATGGCCTCCACCCGCGAGGTTTATGCGACCGGCGCCAAGCGCGTCTATTATCTGTCTCTCGAATTCCTGATCGGCCGCCTGATGCGCGATGCCGTCTCCAATCTCGGCCTGATGGAGGAGGTGCGCGATGCGCTCACCTCGCTCGGTGTCGACGTCAACGTCATTGCCGGCCTGGAGCCGGATGCCGCCCTCGGGAATGGCGGCCTCGGCCGTCTCGCCGCCTGTTTCATGGAGAGCATGGCGACGGTCGACGTCCCCGCCTATGGCTACGGCATCCGCTATGTGCACGGCCTCTTCCGCCAGCAACTGGCCGATGGCTGGCAGGTGGAACTGCCGGAAAACTGGCTCGCCCACGGCAATCCCTGGGAGTTCGAGCGCCGCGAGAGCGCCTATGAAATCGGCTTCGGCGGCGCCGTCGAATTCATCACCACCCATGACGACCAGCCGCGCTACGTCTGGAAACCGGCCGAGCGCGTCATCGCCGCCGCCTTCGACACGCCGGCCGTCGGCTGGCGCGGCAAGCGCGTCAACACGCTACGCCTCTGGTCGGCGCAGCCGATCGATCCGATCCTGCTCGATGCCTTCAATGCCGGCGACCACATCGGGGCGCTGCGCGAAAGCAACAAGGCCGAAAGCCTGACCCGAGTTCTCTATCCGGCCGACGCCACCCCGGCCGGCCAGGAACTGCGCCTGCGCCAGGAATTCTTCTTCTCGTCGGCTTCGCTGCAGGACATCCTGCGCCGCCATCTGCAGCAATATGACGATTTCACCTCGCTGCCGGATAAGGTGGCGATCCAGTTGAACGACACCCATCCCGCCGTCTCCGTCGCCGAACTCGTGCGTCTGCTCTGCGATGTTCACGGGATGGATTTCGACCAGGCCTGGGAAATCACCCGCCATACCTTCTCCTACACCAACCACACGCTGCTGCCGGAAGCGCTGGAAAGCTGGGCGGTGCCGCTGTTCGAGCGTCTGCTGCCGCGCCACATGCAGATCATCTATGCGATCAACGCCAAGATTCTGCTCGACGCGCGCAAGGGCAAGAACTTCTCCGATGGCGAAATCCGCTCGATCTCGCTGATCGATGAAAGCGGCGACCGCCGCGTGCGCATGGGCAACCTCGCTTTCGTCGGCTCGCATTCGATCAACGGCGTCTCGGCCCTGCATACCGACCTGATGAAGGTCACGGTCTTTGCCGACCTGCACAAGCTCTATCCCGACCGCATCAACAACAAGACCAACGGCATCACGCCGCGGCGCTGGCTGCAGCAGTGCAATCCCGGTCTCACCGGCCTGATCCGCGAGGCGATCGGCGACGAATTCCTCGACGATGCCGAGAAGCTGCGCCCGCTCGAGGCGCACGCTTCGGATCCGAGCTTCCAGCAGCAGTTCGCAGCGGTGAAGCGCGCCAACAAGGTGGCGCTCTCCAACCTCGTCGCCAGCCGCATGGGCGTCAAGCTCGATCCGTCGGCGATGTTCGACATCCAGATCAAGCGCATCCACGAATACAAGCGCCAGCTTCTGAACATCATCGAGGCCGTCGCGCTCTACGACCAGATCCGCTCGCATCCCGAGCTCGACTGGGTGCCGCGCGTCAAACTCTTCGCCGGCAAGGCGGCGCCGAGTTATTACAACGCCAAGCTGATCATCAAGCTGATCAACGACGTCGCCCGCACGATCAACAACGATCCGTCGGTGCGCGGCCTGCTGAAGGTCGTCTTCGTGCCGAATTACAATGTTTCGCTCGCCGAGGTCATGGTTCCGGCCGCCGACCTCTCCGAGCAGATCTCGACCGCCGGCATGGAAGCATCCGGCACGGGCAACATGAAGTTCGGCCTCAACGGCGCGCTGACCATCGGCACGCTCGACGGCGCCAATGTCGAGATGCGCGACAATGTCGGTGAAGACAACATCGTTATCTTCGGCCTTACGGCGGACGAGGTCTCGAAGGTCCGCAGCGACGGCCACAATCCCCGCGCCATCATCGAGGGGTCGCGCGAACTCGCCCAGGCGCTCTCAGCCATCGGCTCGGGCGTCTTTTCGCCCGATGACCGCAATCGCTACACCTCGCTGATCGACGGCATCTATTCCCACGACTGGTTCATGGTCGCGGCCGATTTCGACGCCTACGCCCAGGCCCAGCGTGAAGTCGATCAGATCTGGACCAATCAGTCCGCCTGGTACACCAAGACGATCAACAACACGGCGCGGATGGGCTGGTTCTCGTCCGACCGTACGATCAGGCAATATGCCGACGAAATCTGGAGAGCCGGATGAAAACGCCGAAAAACGTCCCTGAAGTAACGCTTTCCTGGGAAATTTCGGCAGATGAAATCGCGGCGATCCTTGCCGGCTCGCATTCCAATCCCTTTGCCGTCCTAGGGGTGCACCAGGCAGGCGACGCTTTCGTCGCCCGGTGTTTCATCCCGGGTGCGGAGGAAGTGACCGCCATGATGCTCGACGGCAGCGTCATCGGCGAACTGAAACAGCTCCATGCCGACGGCTTCTTCGCCGGCCTCGTTTCCCTTACCAAACTCCAGCCGGTGCGTTACCGCGCCCGGCGCGGCGATGCCGAATGGGCCGTCACCGATCCTTACAGCTTCGGTCCGGTGCTCGGGCCGATGGACGATTATTTCGCTCGCCAGGGCTCGCACCTGCGCCTGTTCGACAAGATGGGCGCCCACCTCATCAAGCATGACGGCGCCCAGGGCATCCATTTCGCCGTCTGGGCCCCGAACGCGCAGCGCGTTTCCGTCGTCGGCGATTTCAACAATTGGGACGGCCGCCGCCACGTCATGCGCTTCCGCTCCGATAGCGGCATCTGGGAAATATTTGCCCCTGATGTACCGATCGGCGTTGCCTACAAATTCGAGATCCGCGGCCAGGACGGCGTGCTGCTGCCGCTGAAGGCCGATCCCTTCGCCCGCCGCAGCGAACTGAGGCCGAAGACCGCCTCGATCACCGCCGTCGATCTGGAGCAGGAGTGGGAAGACGAAGCCCATCTGAAGCACTGGCGCGAGACCGACAAGCGCCGCCAGCCGATCTCGATCTACGAGGTGCATGCCGCCTCCTGGCGGCGCCGGGACGACGGCACGATGCTTTCCTGGGACGAGCTTGCCTCCAGCCTCATCCCCTATTGCGCCGACATGGGCTTCACCCATATCGAATTCCTGCCGATCACCGAACATCCCTATGACCCCTCCTGGGGGTACCAGACGACAGGCCTCTACGCACCGACCGCCCGCTTCGGCGAGCCGGAGGGTTTTGCCCGTTTCGTCAACGGCTGCCACAAGGTCGGCATCGGCGTTATCCTCGACTGGGTGCCGGCGCATTTTCCGACCGACGAGCACGGCCTCGGCTGGTTCGACGGCACGGCACTCTACGAGCACGAAGACCCGCGCAAGGGCTTCCACCCGGACTGGAGCACGGCGATCTACAATTTCGGCCGCACCGAGGTCGTTTCCTATCTCGTCAACAACGCGCTCTACTGGGCCGAGAAATTCCATCTCGACGGCCTGCGCGTCGATGCCGTCGCCTCGATGCTCTACCTCGATTATTCCCGCAAACACGGCGAATGGATCCCGAACGAATATGGCGGCAACGAGAACCTCGAAGCGGTCCGCTTCCTGCAGGATCTCAACATCCGTCTCTACGGCAATCATTCCAATGTCATGACCATCGCCGAGGAATCCACCTCCTGGCCGAAGGTCTCCCAACCCGTGCATGAAGGCGGCCTCGGCTTCGGCTTCAAGTGGAACATGGGCTTCATGCACGACACGCTGAGCTATATGAGCCGCGATCCGATACACCGCAGGCACCATCACAACGAGCTCACCTTCGGCCTGCTCTACGCCTATTCGGAAAATTTCGTCCTGCCGCTCTCGCATGACGAGGTCGTCCACGGCAAAGGCTCGCTAATTGCCAAGATGCCGGGCGACGACTGGCAGAAATTCGCCAATCTGCGCGCCTACTACGCCTATATGTGGGGCTATCCCGGCAAGAAGCTGCTGTTCATGGGTCAGGAATTCGCCCAGTGGAGCGAATGGAGCGAGGGGAAATCGCTCGACTGGAACCTGCTGCAATATCGCATGCATGAGGGCATGCGGCGCCTGGTGCGCGACCTCAACTTCACCTATCGCAGCAAGCCGGCGCTGCATGAGCGTGACTGCGAGGGCGAAGGTTTCGAATGGCTGGTCGCCGACGACCACCAGAATTCCGTCTTTGCCTGGCTGCGCAAGGCACCGGGCCAGAAGCCGGTCGCCGTCATCACCAATTTCACCCCCGTCTACCGCGAGAACTACACGATCCGCCTGCCGTCCGCAGGCCGCTGGCGGGAAATTCTGAACACCGATGCCGATATTTACGGCGGCAGCGGCAAGGGCAATGGCGGGCGCGTGCAGGCCGTCGATGCCGGCGGCGACATCACCTGCTCGATCACCTTGCCGCCCTTGGCGACAATCATGCTTGAACCTGAAAATTAGTACTGGTGGGAGGAGAAAATGGTAGAAAAGCGTGTTCAGCCACTTGCCCGCGATGCAATGGCTTATGTTCTGGCCGGCGGCAGGGGGAGCCGCCTCAAGGAACTCACCGACCGGCGTGCCAAACCCGCCGTCTATTTCGGCGGCAAGGCCCGCATCATCGATTTCGCCCTGTCGAACGCCCTGAACTCAGGCATCCGCCGCATTGGCGTCGCGACGCAATACAAGGCGCATTCGCTGATCCGCCACATGCAGCGCGGCTGGAACTTCTTCCGCCCCGAGCGTAACGAAAGCTTCGACATCCTGCCGGCCAGCCAGCGCGTTTCGGAAACGCAGTGGTATGAAGGCACCGCCGACGCCGTCTATCAGAACATCGACATCATCGAGGATTACGGTGTCGAATACATGGTCATTCTCGCCGGCGACCATGTCTACAAGATGGATTATGAATGGATGCTGCAGCAGCACGTCGATTCCGGCGCCGACGTCACCATCGGTTGCCTGGAAGTGCCGCGCATGGAAGCGACCGGCTTCGGCGTCATGCATGTCAACGACAAGGACGAAATCATCGCCTTCGTCGAGAAGCCGGCCGATCCGCCGCCCATTCCCGACAAACCGGATTTTGCGCTTGCCTCGATGGGCATCTACGTCTTCCACACCAAATTCCTGCTCGATGCGCTGCGCCGGGATGCCGCCGACCCGAACTCGAGCCGCGACTTCGGCAAGGACATCATCCCCTATATCGTCAAGAACGGTAAGGCGGTCGCCCACCGCTTCGCCAAGTCCTGCGTCCGCTCCGATTTCGAGCATGAGCCCTATTGGCGCGACGTCGGCACGATCGACGCCTATTGGCAGGCCAATATCGACCTGACGGCGATCGTTCCGGAACTCGACATCTACGACAAGTCCTGGCCGATCTGGACCTATGCCGAGATCACCCCGCCGGCCAAATTCGTCCACGACGACGAGGATCGCCGCGGCTCGGCCACCTCCTCCGTCGTCTCGGGCGACTGCATCATCTCGGGCGCCAGCCTCAACAACAGCCTGCTCTTTACCGGTGTCAGGGCCAACTCCTTCTCCAAACTCGAAGGTGCGGTCATCCTGCCGAACGTCAAGATCGGCCGGCGGGCCCAGCTCAAGAATGTGGTGATCGACCATGGTGTCGTCATTCCGGAAGGCCTTGTTGTCGGCGAAGATGACGAACTCGACGCCAAGCGCTTCCGGCGGACGGAAAGCGGCATCTGCCTGATCACTCAACCGATGATCGACAAGCTGGATATCTGACTTATGAAAGTTCTTTCGGTTTCATCCGAAGTCTTCCCTTTGATCAAGACAGGGGGCCTGGCCGATGTGTCAGGCGCCCTGCCAATCGCTCTCAAAGCCTTCGGGGTCGAGACCAAGACCCTTCTGCCCGGCTATCCCGCCGTCATGAAGGTCATTCGCGACCCGGTCGTCAGGCTCGAATTCCCCGATCTGCTCGGCGAGCCGGCGACCGTGCTTGAGGTCCAGCATGAGGGCCTCGATCTGCTCATCCTCGACGCACCCGCCTATTACGACAGGCCGGGCGGCCCCTATGTCGATCCGCTCGGCAAGGACTATCCCGATAACTGGCGGCGTTTCGCCGCTCTTTCGCTCGCCGCCTCCGAGATCGCCGCCGGACTGCTGCCCGGCTGGCGGCCCGATCTCGTCCACACGCACGACTGGCAGGCGGCGCTGACCTCGGTCTATATGCGCTATTATCCGACGCCGGAACTGCCGAGCGTGCTGACCATCCACAACATCGCCTTCCAGGGCCAGTTCGGCCCCGAGATCTTTCCCGGCCTGCGCCTGCCGGCCCACGCCTTCGCCACCGACAGCATCGAATATTACGGCACCGTCGGCTACCTCAAGGGCGGCCTGCAGACCGCCCACGCGATCACCACGGTCAGCCCGACCTATGCCGACGAGATACTGACGCCGGAATTCGGCATGGGGCTCGAGGGCGTCATTGCCAGCCACATCGACAATCTGCACGGCATCGTCAACGGCATCGACACCGATATCTGGAACCCGGCGACCGATCCCGTCGTCCACACCCATTATGGCCCGACGACGCTGAAGAACCGCGAGGAGAACCGCCGCTCGATCGCCGAATTCTTCCATCTCGACAATGACGACGCCCCGATCTTCTGCGTCATCAGCCGGCTCACCTGGCAAAAGGGCATGGACATTGTCGCCAATGTCGCCGACGAAATCGTCGCCATGGGCGGCAAGCTCGTCGTGCTCGGCTCCGGCGACGCGGCACTCGAAGGCGCACTGCTTGCCTCCGCCAGCCGCCATCCCGGCCGTATCGGCGTGTCGATCGGCTACAACGAGCCGATGTCGCACCTGATGCAGGCCGGCTGCGACGCGATCATCATCCCTTCGCGTTTCGAACCCTGCGGCCTGACCCAGCTTTACGGCCTGCGTTACGGCTGCGTGCCGATCGTCGCCCGCACCGGCGGACTGAACGACACGGTGATCGACGCCAATCACGCCGCACTTGCGGCGAAAGTGGCAACCGGCATACAATTTTCACCCGTGACGGAAACGGGCATGCTACAGGCAATCCGCCGTGCGATGCATTTTTACGCGGACCGAAAACTCTGGACCCAATTGCAAAAGCAAGGCATGAAATCGGATGTCTCCTGGGAGAAGAGCGCCGAACGCTACGCTGCCCTCTATTCAAGCCTCGTCTCGAAAGGCATGTGAACTAAAATGAACAAGTCCGTACCCACCACGCCCTATCTGGACCAGAAACCCGGCACGTCGGGCCTGCGCAAGAAGGTTCCGGTCTTCCAGCAGCCGAACTACGCGGAGAACTTCATCCAGTCGATCTTCGATTCGCTGGAAGGCTTTCAGGGCAAGTGCCTCGTCATCGGCGGCGACGGACGCTACTACAATCGCGAAGTTATCCAGAAGGCGATCAAGATGGCCGCCGCCAACGGCTTCGGCAAGGTCATGGTCGGCAAGGGCGGCATCCTGTCGACGCCTGCCGCTTCCCACATCATCCGCAAGTACAAAGCGTTCGGCGGCATCATTCTGTCCGCCAGCCACAATCCCGGCGGCCCGACCGAAGACTTCGGCATCAAATACAACATCAACAATGGCGGCCCGGCGCCGGAGAAGATCACCGACGCGATGTATGCGCGCTCGAAGACGATCGACAGCTACAAGATCGCCGATTTCGCCGACGTCAATCTCGACCGCATCGGCAAAGACGAGCTGCCCGGCGGCATGATCCTCTCGGTCATCGACCCGGTCGAGGACTATGCCGCGCTGATGGAAGAACTGTTCGATTTCGGCGCCATCCGCAATCTGATCAGCCTCGGCTTCCGCATTGCCTTCGACGGGATGAGCGCCGTCACCGGCCCCTATGCCAAGGAAATCTTCGAAAATCGTCTCGGCGCGCCCTTGGGCTCGGTGCGCAATTTCATGCCGCTGCCGGATTTCGGCGGTCATCACCCGGACCCCAACCCGGTGCATTGCAAGGAACTCTTCGATGAGATGATGGGCGATGACGCGCCCGATTTCGGCGCCGCTTCCGACGGCGACGGCGACCGCAATCTGATCATCGGCCGCGGCATCTTCGTCACCCCGTCCGACAGCCTGGCGATCCTGGCCGCCAACGCCAATCTCGCCCCCGGCTATTCCGGCGGTCTCGCCGGCATCGCCCGCTCGATGCCGACATCGGGCGCGGCCGACCGCGTTGCCGAAAAGCGCGGTATCGGCATGTACGAAACGCCGACCGGCTGGAAGTTCTTCGGCAATCTGCTCGACGCCGGCATGGCGACGATCTGCGGCGAGGAAAGCTCCGGCACCGGCTCCAGTCACGTCCGCGAGAAGGACGGCCTCTGGGCGGTGCTGCTGTGGCTGAACATCCTTGCCGTGCGCGGCGAAAGCGTCGCCGATATCGTCACCCAGCACTGGCAGACCTACGGCCGCAACTATTATTCGCGCCATGACTATGAAGGCCTCGACACCGATGCGGCCAACGGCCTGGTGGACAATCTCCGCAGCCAGCTTTCCACCCTGCCCGGCAAGAGCTTCGGCAGCCTGAAAGTCGAAAAGGCCGACGACTTCGCCTATCACGACCCGATCGACAAATCGGTGAGCGAGCATCAGGGTGTCCGCGTGCTCTTTGCGGGCGGCTCCCGCGTCGTCTTCCGCCTGTCCGGCACCGGCACGTCTGGCGCAACCTTGCGTGTCTATATCGAGCGCTACGAGCCGGATTCGACTCGCCACAACATCGAAACGCAGGAAGCGCTCGCCGATCTGATCGCCGCCGCCGAAAGCATTGCCAGCATTCGTGAACGCACGGGACGCGATGCGCCAACCGTGATCACCTGATCCGGGGGGAACATGCGGGGAGAAAGTTCGGCGCAATGCGGCGCGATCGTCTTCGAGACCGGCGTCGAATTTGCCGTGTGGTCGCATCATGCCGCACAGATCGAACTCTGTCTCTTCGAGGATGACGGCAACAGGGAATTCGCGCGGCTGCCGATGGCGCGCGACGGCAATCACGTCCACCGCTTGTTTGTCGACGGCCTGAAGGCGGGCGCACGCTACGGTTATCGCGCCGACGGTATCTACGCCCCCGACAGCGGCCTCTGGTACGATCCCTCCAAACTGCTGGTCGATCCCTACGCCAAGGAGATCGACAGGCCGTTCCGCTACGATCCCCGCCTCGGCGTTTATGGCGAGGACAGCCAGGATCTGATGCCCAAGGCGATCGTCACCACCGATACCCCAGCCGAAATCGGCAAGCCGCTCTTCAAACCGGGCGGCTTCATTTACGAGGTGGCGGTCCGGCCCTTCACTATCCTCCATCCCGATGTGCCGGAGGCTCTGCGCGGCACGGTGGCCGCTCTTGCGCATCCCTCGGTCATCGCGCATCTGAAGCGGATCGGGGTCGATGCCGTCGAACTGATGCCGATCACCGCCTGGATCGACGAGCGCCACCTGCCGCCGCTCGGCCTCACCAACGGCTGGGGCTACAATCCGGTCGCCTTCATGGCGCTCGATCCGCGGCTGGCGCCGGGTGGCATGGCGGAACTGCGCCGGACGGTCGCAGCGCTCCATGCCGAGGGTATCGCCGTCATCCTCGATCTCGTCTTCAACCATACAGGCGAGAGCGACCGTTACGGGACGACGCTGTCGCTGCGCGGCCTCGACAACCTGCATTATTATCGCCACGCCCAGAACAGCCCCGGCGAACTCGTCAACGACACCGGCACCGGCAACACGCTCGCCTGCGATCATCCCGAGGTTCGCCGTCTCATTATCGACAGCCTGCGCCACTTCGTGCTCAATTCAGGCGTCGACGGTTTTCGCTTCGATCTCTCCCCCGTGCTCGGCCGCACCGCGACAGGCTTCGAGCGCGACGGCGGAACGCTGGCCGCGATCCTTTCCGACAATGTGCTCGCCGACCGGATCATGATTGCCGAACCCTGGGATATCGGCCCCGGCGGTTACCAGCTCGGCAATTTCCCCAGCCCCTTCCTGGAATGGAACGACCGGCTTCGCGACGATCTGCGCTGCTACTGGCGCGGCGACCAGTGGAAGACCGGGGCGCTGGCGACCGCACTCGCCGGCTCCTCCGACATCTTCTCCCGCAACGACGGCAAAGGGACGCGCAGCGTCAATTTCCTCGCCGCCCATGACGGCTTCACCCTGACCGATCTCGTTTCCTACGCCGGCAAGCACAATGATGCTAATGGCGAGCACAATCGTGACGGCCACAACGAGAACCACTCCTGGAACAACGGCGTCGAGGGGGAAACTCTCTATCCCTCGATCCGCAAGCGTCGCCGGGACGATGTGATGGCGCTGATATCGACGCTCTTTGCCACTCGCGGCAGCATCATGCTGACGGCCGGCGATGAGGGAGGCCGCAGCCAGCAAGGCAACAACAACGCCTATTGCCAGGACAACGAGATCACCTGGCTGGACTGGAAGGCGCTGGACGAAGACCTCGTCGCCCATACCGCTTTCGTCGCCGGGCTGCGCCGCCGCTTCACGGTCTTCTCCGAAACCGGCTTCCTGTCAGGAAACGGCGATGTCGAATGGCTATCGCTTTCGGGGGAACCGATGACCGTCGCCGAATGGGAAACGCCGTCGCTTTCCACCCTCGGCATGCTGCTTTCCACAGGCGACCTCTCCGCGCGCGGCAGGCAGACCCGGCTTGCCGTGCTTTTCAATCGTTCGGGCGACCGGCAATCCTTCACGCTCCCGTCCGGAACCGAACCGGGCTGGCGTCAATTGACGCCGGATGGAGCCAACAAAGCCGGCGCCCGAGTGACCGTCGAGCCACGCTCCGTCGCCTTTTTCGTAGAAAATTGACCGGCTCTCCCCGCTTGCGCAAATCCTTGTCGCAATCGTCATAAATGCACGATAAGGCTTGGGCCGGCGGCCTATTTCACGAGGAATTCATGGTCACGGAAATTTCACTCTCCGACGTGCGGGGACTGATCGGCATGGAAACAGGCCTTTCGGACTGGATCACCGTCGACCAGACGATGATCGACGCCTTTGCAGGGGCGACAGACGACCATCAGTTCATTCACGTCGATCCCAAGCGCGCAGCCGCCGAAAGCCCGTTCGGCGGCACCATCGCCCACGGCTTCCTGACGCTGTCTCTGCTGTCGGCGATGAATTACAACTGCTTGCCGAGAGTGCGCGAGCAAACCATGGGCATCAATTACGGCTTCGATCGTGTCCGCTTCATGACACCGGTCAAAAGCGGCACCCGCGTCCGCGGCCGCTTTCTGCTCGCCGACGCCCGCTTTCGCGGCGGCGGCATGCTGATGACCACCTATGACGCATCGATCGAGATCGAAAACGAGAAGAAGCCGGCGCTGACGGCAAGATGGATCACCATCATCCAATTCGACCCGAAGGATCGTCCCGAGGACGTTTGAGCAAAACGCCGCTTGCTACTCGGCCGACTTGCAGACGGCTTCGAGTGCGTGCCCGTCCGGATCCATCACGAACGCCGCATAATAGTGTTCGCCGTAGTGAGGGCGTAAGCCTGGACCACCATTGTCATCGCCGCCATGTGCGATTGCCGCAGCATGGAACTGATCGACAGCCTGGCGGCTCGGGGCGGCAAAGGCCAGATGAAAACCCCGGGCCGGCCGGGCGCTGGCCATCCGGCCGATGTTTGATCGCCAGTTTGTCTCCGCCGCCGGGAAGGCCGTAGCCGACCGCCTGTCCCGTCTGCCCCGGCCTGATGTCGTCCCAGACCCTGACATAGCCGAGAGCACCAAGGGCGGCATCGTAAAATGCTACGGACCGCTCGATATCGGAAACGCCGAGGGAGGCATGGTGCAGCATTTACTCATCCCTTGAATGAGGCTTACGCAGCCGGGATCGGTCCGGCCTCAATGGCCGGCATCGTGAGCCGCCTCGTCGAGCAGCCCGAAGACGAAATCCGAGAACGACCGCCAGCACTCCACCCGGAACGTGTCCTTATCGGTGCGCAGAAGCACGATCTCCGCCTTGCCGAGGATCGTCCGCGACGCGGCTCCGACCGAAAAGGAAGACAACGACAGATCCTGCGGGCAGCCGGCGGCAAGCGTTTTTTCCGCACCCGGTCCCGAGACGATGATTGCGAGATTGCGGTGCGAAACGTCGGTCGCCGAATGCACGGCGCTGACCCCGGAAAGCACCGTCATCAGATCGGCGCCGTCCTCGTCGATGACAAGCCATTCGTCCGGCCCGATCCAGAGCACCGATCGGGCGCCGGCCCGCCCCGATGTTTTCGGGACGGTCGGAACGGTCAGACCGAGCGCTTTGGAAAGCGCGGCAAGCGAACCCGCCGGCGCGCGCAACGCCACCCTGCTTGCAGTGGGTGCTACCGTCAGCCGTACCGTTGCGGAGCCGCCGAGGCGGCCGGCAAGCACAGGCTTGCGAATTGCGACATCAGCCATGGATGCGGCCTCCTTCCTTGTCAAAGAACACCAGATCCGTCACCTCGACGGCGATCGTCCGGTCCGGCATCGGCACGTAGAGCGTCTCGCCCATCCGCGCTCGGCCGCCGGCGACGAGCGCGAAGGCGATCGACCGGCCGCAGTTTTCCGACCAGTAGGACGAGGTGACGTGGCCGAGCATTGTCATCGGCTTCGGCTCGTTCGGGTTGGCGACGACCTGCGCGCCTTCCTCAAGCACGAGCTTCGGATCCTTGGTGACAAGGCCGACGAGCTGCTTGCGCCCTTCCTTGACCAGGTCCGGGCGCTGCAGGCCGCGAATGCCGACAAAGTCCTTCTTCTTCTTCGAAACGGCCCAGGCAACGCCCGCGTCATCCGGGGTAACCGTCCCGTCAGTATCCTGGCCGACGATGATGTAGCCCTTCTCGGCGCGCAGAACGTGCATCGTCTCCGTGCCGTAGACGCAGGCGTCAAGCGGCTCGGCATTGGCCCAGACGGCTTCGAGCACCGACTGGCCATAATCGGCCGGCACGTTGATTTCGAAACCGATTTCGCCGGTGAAGGAGACGCGGAACAGCCGCGCAGGCACGCCGCAGACCGTGCACTCGGCAACGCTCATATGCGGGAAGGCCTCGTTCGAGAGGTCGACCCCTTCGACCAGCGGCTCGACGATCGCGCGCGCCTTCGGTCCCTGCACGGCAATGACCGCCCATTGCTCGGTGACCGAGGTCAGCCATACCTTCAGGTCCGGGAATTCCGTCTGCAGGTAATCTTCCATGTGGTGAAGAACGCGCGGCGCTCCGCCGGTCGTCGTCGTCACATGGAAACGGTCCTCGGCCAGTCGCCCGACGACGCCGTCGTCATAAACGAAGCCGTCTTCGCGGGTCATGATGCCGTAGCGGGCCTTGCCCGGCTTCAGCGTGTCCCAGGCATTGGTGTAGATGAGGTTGAGGAACTTCGCCGCATCCGGCCCCACTACCTCGATCTTGCCGAGCGTCGAAGCGTCGAAAATACCGGCCGACTCTCGGGCTGTGCGGCATTCGCGGGCGACCGCCTGGTGCATGCTCTCACCGGCCTGCGGATAGAACCAGGCACGCTTCCAGTTACCGACATCCTCGAAGACGGCGCCATGCGCTTCTTCCCAGTTGTGCAGCGGCGTTTTGCGCGTCGGGTCGAACAGCTCTCCGCGCGAATGGCCGACCAGCGTACCGTAGGTAACAGGCGTATAGGGCGCGCGGAAAGTGGTGAGCCCGACCTGTGGGATCTCCTTGCCGAGCATTTCGGCAGCAATCGCCAGGCCGTGCATGTTGGAAAGCTTGCCCTGGTCCGAAGCCATGCCGTTGGTCGTGAAGCGCTTGATATGCTCGATCGAGTGCATGCCCTCGCGCACGGCAAGGCGGATGTCCTTGGCGCAAACGTCGTGCTGGAAATCGATGAACGCTTTGGCGTTGGTCTTCGGGCCGGCGCCTTCGGCAGCGCCGATCATGCCGCCGGTCCAGTCATAGGCCTGCTCGGCCGAAATGGCGATCTTCTCGCCGCTGCTTCTGCCGGTGGCCTGCGCCATCAGCTCGCCCGCGGCGAGCGATTC
This sequence comes from Rhizobium sp. N324, assembly GCF_001664485.1. Classification (NCBI taxonomy): domain Bacteria; kingdom Pseudomonadati; phylum Pseudomonadota; class Alphaproteobacteria; order Hyphomicrobiales; family Rhizobiaceae; genus Rhizobium; species Rhizobium sp. N324. The sequence continues at coordinate 4,026,483 of NZ_CP013630.1, forward strand.
CTCGATCGTCCGCTGCAGATCGTCGGTGCCGTTGCAGGCGCCGACCGAAAGGCAGTCCTGCGCATAGGAGCCGGGCAGGAAACGCTGGCTTTCGGCATCGAAGGCCACTTTGCCACGCGACTGCGAGAACAGATGCACCGATGGCGTCCAGCCGGCCGAAACCAGCAATGCGTCGACTGCGATCTTGCGCGGCGAACCGCCGCCGTTGCGCGCCACCGTCATCGACGAGATGCGCAGCCGTCCCGCCGTGTTGATCACCGACTGCCCGGTCAGGACGTCGATGCCGAGCGCACGCGCCTCCTCCAGCACCGCCGCTCCCGGCGCCTGCCTGCAATCGACGATGGCGGCGACCGAAACACCAGCCCGTTTCAGATCGAAAGCCGCCTCATAGGCCGAGTCATGCGCCGTATAGATGCCGACCTTGGTTCCGACAGCGACGCCGTAGTGATTGAGATACATCCGCGCCGCCGAAGCCAGCATGATGCCCGGCCGGTCGTTGTTCGGAAATACCATGTGCCGCTCGATCGCGCCGTTGGCGAGGACCACTCGCTTGGCCCGCACCTGCCACAGCCGCTCGCGCGGCAGATCTTGAGAAGGCTTGGCGATATGATCCGTCACGCGCTCGGCGAGACCGACGAAATTGTGGTTGTAGTAGCCGAAGGCGGTGGTGCGGACCAGCACGTCGACGTTGTCCATCGCCTTCAGCCGCGCCACAGCCTTCTGCGCCCAGGCATAACCCTCCTGGCCGTCGATCGTCACGCCGGCATCGTAGCGCAATGCGCCGCCGACTTCCGCCTGCTCGTCGCAGAGGATCACCTTGGCACCGGTCCCGGCCGCGGCCAGGGCCGCCGAAAGTCCGGCAACGCCGGCGCCGACCACCAGCACGTCGCAATGAGCATAACGGCTGGCATAATGATCCGGATCTTCCTCCGTCGGCGCGACACCGAGGCCGGCGGCACGACGGATGAGCGGTTCGTAGACGCTTTTCCAGGCGGCGCGCGGCCACATGAACGTCTTG